>CAZVOY010000030.1:0-13203 GCA_964628865.1 uncultured Lachnobacterium sp.
GTTTCGCTGGTGATGAAGGCGTGAAACCTATCGCTGAATTCGTAGACCAGATTTGTAAAGAAATTCGTACAAAAGAGATTCGTAAGGTTGAAGTAGAAGAACCTGCGAAGTAAAATTTAGCCAAATTACACAGATAAAAAATAAACGAGGTTGCATGCAAGCATGCACCTCGTTGTTTTTTACCTATTCACTAGGCTAAATAGTTTAGTCAAATGCAAATCCAAAATAATTTGGTTCCACTGCATTCCCTGACAACCCATGGAACATGGCAAAAGGCATGTCTTTTCCAGGGGTAAAAAAGGTTCCATCTTTACAGCCAAGAGCATGTATTATGCCAGGAGCCAGTGTAGCATCGCCGAGCAGTTCTATGCCATATAGATTATGGCTTTCTACATGAGCTGCAAGCAAAAAGTTTTCTCCTGTGTAAAACTTTGCTTGTGTAACTAAAAAGTCTAAGTTTTCATTTTCCTGAAGTACGCTGTTTTTTGGAAGGTACTGCTGACGAAGTAAAGCATATTCGTCTTTTGAAATTTCAGAAATGTGAATCCCCATATTTTCAGCGGCACATTCAATTTTAGAGTGTTTCGTACAGGTTTCGTATTCGCAGCCCTCATATAAATGTACCAAAGTGTCGTTGCCTGGGACGAGGATTGCACCAGTATATCCAAGTGACTTCAAATGTTTATGTGTGTTAGCTAGAAGTGTATGGCAAGCACCATTACCACGAAATTCTTTTGCGGTTGCAACGGCATAGATGTAAGCTAGTGGTTGTCCATCCAGTGTGCAGTCAAACCAGTACAGTGCTGCTGCTAGTTTTCCGTCTACAGTAGAGATACGACACCGTCCTTTGTCAAAAGCTGTAGTAAAGAATTGATCTAAAAATGTATCGCTGTCTTGGAACGCTTCCTTCCAAAGATTACGCAGAGCAGGTATCGTATCTTCCTCTGGAGAATCAAAAGAAAACGTATATCGTAGTGGAAAAGCTCTATATTTTTTTACCAAATGGTGTGGAAAATAACTCTGTTTTGCTTTTCTTAGTCCAGGAATACCCATATCTTCTTCACGGTCTAAGTATTCGATATGAGGATGTTTGTTGCGAATGTAGTTTGCGAATTCGCTATTAATCGTGGTATATGCACCGTCAATATCACCGCGCGCTTTTTCGTAATGTACATCATAGGTGTTATGTGACATCTGGCTAGCCATTGTGAAGGCTAATACTTCATTATGTTCTTTAAGTACGAGACCTTCCATTCCTAATTCGTGGAAATGAGCAAGCGCTTTTTCTAAGGCAATCTGTTCGTTGTGGTAATCGCCTTCGGGATTATTTTCCAGTTTGTTTTGATACCACTCGGAAATAAATACGCGGACTTCTTCAATATTAGAATTGGAAATAGGTTCTACGATATATTCAGGATGATTTTTCTTAAAATGCTTTAAATGATTTCTTTTTCGATGAAGTTTTCTACCCTTTAAGTCAGCCAAATCATGAATATTGTATACATAGTCATAACTGTTTCGATCGGCGTGAAAATAAAATTGTCCTGGGTAAAGTGTTTCTAGTGTTTCTTTTGCGGATTCGTTTAAGCCAGTAAGACAAGGGCAAAGACCTCGTTTTTTTGCATCTTCAAAAATAGCTTCTAGTACCGCTTTTTTATCGCCGTTCCCGATTGGAAAAGGGTAAAAACAATGACTATCAAATTCAGAATATAAAACGATATGATCATGCAGGAGGGCAAATTTTTGTATTCCCCACATAAAAAGATTAGTAAAGGAAAATTCACAACCCCGTTCGGAATCTGCGAGTAAAAAATCATTGTAAAAAGTTTTATCAGTTATGGAAATTGTTTTAAAATCGATCATTTTATTTTTCCTTTTGTATACTAGTATAAATTTTTCTATAAAAAACATACTAACATAGAAAAATAAATTTGTGGAGGTGTAAATTATGACATTATTAGATTGTAGCGTAGTTAGTTGCTCTTATAATGAAAACAAATTATGTAAAAGAGAAAATATTACAGTTGGTGGTAGAGAAGCTAATAAACCATCCGAAACGGCGTGTGAAAGCTTTTATCCAAGAGGAACTAACACAATGACAAACCTTGATGCAAAAGGACCAAAGAAAGAAACAAATATCGCATGTAATGCAGTAACATGTAGATATAATGCAGATAAAAAATGTACTGCTGACCACATTCAGATTGCTGGTGTACAGGCAATGACAAACGGCGAAACAGAATGTGGTACTTTTCAAATGAGATAGTTTTATGAATTCGACACCATTCGACAAACATGCATAAAATGAAGCAAATTTGTGGCGAATGGTGTCGATTATTTTGCGGTTAGAAAGGTTGATTTTTGAGGGATATTATCGTAAAATGTGGAAGAACCAAATGAGAGGAGAAAAAGGATTTGGACTACAATATTAATTTTCCTAATTTACATATTTTTCTAGAGGATGTGGGGAAAAATATCATGATAGGTGATTTTGCAATAGCTTATTATGGTATTATAATTGCTTGTGGAATGATCGCTGGCGTATTATTAGCAGCTGCAATCGCGAAACGATCTGGACAGAATCCTGACACTTATTATGATTTGGCGATTTATGCTATTATCTTTGCTTTGATTGGAGCAAGATTATATTATGTAGCATTCAAATGGGATTATTACAGCCAGGATTTGACACGTATCTTTCGTATAAGAGAAGGTGGTCTTGCGATTTATGGAGGTATTATTGCTGCAATAATCACAGTGTATATATATACAAGAATTAAAAAATTAAATTTCGGATTGATAGCGGATACAGCAGCTCCTGCGCTGGTGTTGGGACAAGCGATTGGAAGATGGGGGAATTTTTTTAATCGTGAAGCCTTTGGCGGATATTGTGATAATTTACTTGCAATGCAGTTGCCTGTTTCAGCGGTTCGTAGTTCGGATATTACTGCTGAATTAAGTGAACATATTGTTATGCTAGATGGGATTTCCTACATACAGGTACATCCAACGTTCCTTTATGAGTCTTTGTGGAACTTTGGATTGATGATTATTTTGCTGATATATTGGAAGCACCGTAAATTTGACGGTGAGGTCTTCTTGATGTATATAGCAGGTTATGGAATTGGTCGTTTTTGGATAGAAGCTCTTAGAACAGATCAATTGTTGCTTCCAGTAATTAATTATCCTGTATCTCAGGTTGTAGCAATACTTATGTTAGTGTGCTCGCTAATCTGGATTTTGATTATGAGAACAAAATTGAGAAAACAGGAGAGCAAAAAAAATGAATGAGGTTAAAATACTTAAAGAAAAGATTGAGAGAGCTAGAGAAGAATTAAACAAACTTTTTTTAGAACAAGATTTTGAAACCTACAAAGAAAAAAGTATAGAGTTGGACAAGTTAATTGAAGAATACATTGAGTTGGACAACCAATAATGCAAAAAGTAAGGCGTACAGTGAAAACTGTACGTCTTTTTTTGTTGCACAAGCATGCCGACGTGAACGTCCAGTGGACGTTTATCTCGGTTTCAAAAAAATATAGAAAAAAGCTTGATTTTATAGGGTTTTTAAGGTAATATGGAATAAAAGTGGAGGAAAGTGGAGTGTAAAACCATATAAGTGGTGCAAAGTGGTGGATAAGTTGATAACAACGTGGATAACTTAATTCGCCGTAAAATATCCAGTACAAGGAATCCGCAAATATAAAGGAAAGGAGAGAGAAAGCCATGTTCATGGGAGAATATAATCATACAATTGACGCTAAGGGCAGACTGATTGTTCCATCAAAATTCCGTGAACAATTAGGTAACGAGTTTGTTGTTACCAAAGGCTTAGATGGATGTCTCTTTGTTTATTCCAATGAAGAATGGCAGAATATCGAAAACTCTTTCCGTGACAAACCACTTACTTCAAAGGATGCAAGAAAATTCATGCGATTCTTCTTTGCAGGTGCAGCTACCTGTGAAGTGGACAAGCAGGGAAGAATTCTGATTCCTACAAACTTAAGAGAATATGCTGGTATCGAAAAAGATGTGGTTTCGGTTGGCGTGCTTAGTCGTGTAGAAATATGGAGTAAAGAAAAATGGACAGATAACGGCGATTACGACAATATGGATGAAATTGCAGAACATATGGCAGAACTTGGATTTGGAATCTAAAAGGAGTAGATATGGAATTTAATCATTATTCCGTTTTGTTAAAGGAAACAATTGAAAACTTAAATGTTCGTCCAGGCGGAATATATGTAGATGGTACTCTTGGTGGAGGCGGACATGCTTATGAAGTATGTAAGCGTTTAGAGGGTAAAGGTCGTTTTATTGGTATCGACCAGGATGCAGATGCGATTTGTGCAGCTGGAGAACGATTATCAGAATATGGCGATTTGGTTACCATTGTTAGAAGTAACTACTGCAATATGAAACAGGTTCTGGCAGATTTGGGAATTGAAAAGGTGGATGGAATAGTCTTAGACTTAGGAGTTTCTTCTTTTCAGTTAGATACACCAGAAAGAGGATTTACATATCGAAGTGCAGATGCACCATTAGATATGAGAATGGATGACAGACAGACATTAACCGCAAAAGATATTGTGAACGAATACAGCGAAATGGAACTGTTTCGTATAATCAAAGATTACGGTGAAGATAAATTTGCAAAGAACATTGCAAAACACATTGTAAATGCTAGACAAAAAGCACCTATTCTTACTACAGGGCAGTTGAATGAGATTATTGATGCAGCTATCCCAATGAAGATGAAGGTGACAGGAGGACATCCTTCCAAACGAACCTATCAGGCGCTTCGTATTGAATTAAACAAAGAGCTTGATGTGTTAAAGGATACATTAGATGACATGATCGAACTTTTAAATGAAGATGGAAGATTATGTATCATAACGTTTCATTCGTTAGAAGATCGAATTGTAAAAGTAAATTTCAAGAAAAATGAAAACCCATGTACATGTCCAAGTAATTTTCCGGTTTGTGTATGTGGAAACATTTCGAAGGGACAAGTTGTAACTAGAAAACCAATACTTCCTACTCAGGAGGAGTTAGAAGTAAACAGCAGATCAAAGAGTGCAAAGCTAAGAGTTTTCGAAAGAAGATAGTAAAAGATAGGAGTTAAAAATGAGCAGAACTTATTATGTAAACGGAAGTACAGTAAGAAAAATGGAAGCTCAGCCAGTTAGACCACAGAGATCTAACAGACGCAAAATTCAGGAAGAACAGCGTAGAAAAAGCAGAAGAAGAGCTGCAAAGAGAAATAGAGAACGTACCTTATATATGAGCAAAGGCTATGTAGCATTTTTATCTGCATGCGTAGCACTTGTTGCATTTTCAGCAGTATCATTGATTCAGATTCAGTCACAGGTGACACAGCGTATGGAACACATCGCAGCGTTAGAAAGTCAGATTACTGATTTGAAAGCGGATAATGATGCTAGATACAAAGAGATTGTAACTTCTGTGGATTTGAATTATATTAAAGAAGTAGCAGTTAATGAATTAGGTATGCAGTATGCGACAGAAGATCAGGTTGTATATTATTCCGTAGAAAATGATAACTTCATGGATCAGTATAGTGACATTCCGGATTAAAATACTAGGAGTACCATTGTGGCAAAGAAAAAAAAGAAACCTTTACCTAAGCTTTCCCGTAAAATGCGAAAAAAACTCATTGTATTGTTTTCGATACTTGTAGTTTGTTTATGTGCATTAATTGGAAGGCTTATGTACATTAATTATACAAGTGGTGAAAAGTACGAAAAGAAAGTATTGTCATTACAGTCCTATGATAGCGTTACGATTCCATATCAACGAGGCGATATTGTAGACAGCAATGGAACAGTATTGGCTACCAGTATGGCAGTTTATAATGTGATTTTAGATTGTTCGGTATTGACAAGTGATGAAGCATATTTAGAACCTACCATTGATGCATTGGTTAAATGTTTCCCAGAATTAGACGAAAATACTTTGCGTAAATATGCAGAAGAAAGATCAGACAGTCAGTATATCATCCTTTTAAAGAAGCTTCCATATGACGAAATTCAGACATTTGTACAGATGCAGGAAGAAGTGGATGAGAATGACAAAAAAGTAAATCCAAACATCAAAGGTGTTTGGTTTGAAAAAGAATATATTAGAAGCTATCCATTTAATGATTTAGCTAGTTCTGTGATTGGGTTTGTTTCCTCTGGTAATGTAGGTACCATTGGATTGGAAAACTATTATAATGATGTGTTAAACGGTACAAATGGTCGCGAATACGGATATCTGAATTCGGATAGTGATTTTGAGAAAACAGTTATTTCGCCAGAAGATGGTAATACTGTAGTAACTACGATTGACGCAAATATTCAAACGATTGTTGAAGAAAAAATCAAAGAGTTTAATGCGGCTTATACAAATAATGATATTACCGGAGATGGTAGTGTAAACACTGCGGTTATCATTATGAATCCAAATACTGGTGCGATTTTGGCAATGGCAGAATATCCATCCTTTGACTTAAATAATCCTCGTGATTTATCGGCTTATTATACAGAGAAAGAAATAGAGGCCATGTCTTCGGAGGAACAGTACGAAGTATTAAATTCTATTTGGAAGAATTATTGCATTTCAGAAACATATGAACCAGGTTCTGTTCAAAAACCATTTACCATTGCGACAGGTTTGGAAACTGGTACATTAAATACGGATTTAACCTTCGTTTGTGATGGTTTCGAAACCATAAGTGGAAGTAAAATTAAATGTGTAAATGTTCATGGTCATGGTACAGAAACATTAGAGTTGTCTTTGATGGATTCTTGTAATGATGCATTAATGCAGATGTCATATTTGATTGGCGTTGAAAATTTTGCAGAATATCAGAGTGTTTTTGGCTTTGGGCAAAGAACTGGTATCGACTTACCAGGTGAAGCAAATACTGCCTCTTTGATATACACAGCTGATTCTATGACGAATATTGATTTAGCGACAAACTCTTTTGGACAGAACTATAACTGTACAATGATCCAAGTGGCTAGTGCTTTTTCTTCCATTGTAAATGGTGGAACTTATTATAGACCATATATGGTAAGTAAAATATTAGGAGCAGATGGAGGTACAGTTTCTGTAACAGAACCAACTGTTTTAAAGCAGACCGTTTCAGAAAGCACATGCTCTCTGCTTCGTGAATATATGTATAATACGGTTACAAGTGGTACCGCAACTTCTGCAAAAGTAGATGGATATTCATTAGGTGGAAAAACTGGTACTGCGGAGAAACTGCCTCGTGGTGAAGGAAATTATTTAGTTTCTTTCATTGGTTTTGCACCATATGAAAATCCAGAATTAGTCATTTACTGTATCGTAGATGAACCTAATTCAGCAGATCAAGCGCATAGTTACTATGCGCAGAATATCGTTCGCGAAATTTTAGAGGAAGTACTTCCTTATATGAATATTTATCCGGATGAAGAAAAAACTGGAACAAATGTAAATCTTGATATCACTGGTACAGATCCATATTTTATGGGAGAACGTGATGGTCAATATCTGCAGGAGGCAGAAGAGAAACCCGCAGAAGATTCTCAGGAAGAGTCAACAGGAAATTCTGTTGAAGAATCCGTAGAGGATATAGAAGAAGAGCCAGTAGAAGAAACGATTGTTCGACCATAGTTTAAAATAACTGAAACACACATAACCTCATAATGGCCTACATAAGATACAATAAGGCAATTATGAGGTTTTTTATGGAGAGAAATAAAACCTACAATCGAAAAAAGATATGTGTTTTTTGTTTTTTGATATTTGGTTGTGCTTGTTTTTTAATCGGACGACTAATATATATTATGTGCTTTCAGCATGATTATTACACAGAAAAAGCAACAAGTTTGCAACAACGCGAAAGACAGATAAAAGCAGCGCGTGGAGAGATTGTAGATAGAAATGGCGTTGTATTGGCTACAAATGAGGCAGTATGTACGATTTCGGTAATACATAACCAGATTACAGACGAAGAAGAAGTGATTCGTGTTTTGTGCGAAGAACTTGATTTGTCAGAAGAATATGTTAGAAAAAGAGTAGAAAAAGTATCATCCATAGAAAAAATAAAGAGCAATGTATCCAAAGAAGTAGGACTTCGTATTATGTCGTATGAATTGGATGGTGTAAAAGTAGATGAGGATTATAAAAGGGTATATCCTTATAATGAACTTGCATCAAAAGTGTTAGGATTCACAGGATCTGATAATCAGGGGATTATTGGATTAGAATCTATGTATGAGGAATACTTAAAAGGAGAAGATGGTACGATTCTTACTTATACGGATGCCAGAGGGCGTGAGGTAGCTGATTTAGAAGAATCAAGGGTAGAACCGATTAGCGGTGATACGTTGCAGATATCTTTGGACTATAATATTCAGTCTTATTGTATGCAAATGGCAGAAAAAGCATATTTGCAAAAGGAAGCAGATGGTGTAAGCATCATAGTCATGAATCCACAAAATGGCGAATTGCTGGCGATGGTGGATTATCCAGAATTTAATCCGAATGAACCATTTACATTAATTGAACAGTACAGTGAATATGAAGGAACGGAAGAAGAAAATACGTATCTCAATGAAATGTGGAGAAATGAGTGTGTGAGTGACACGTATGAACCAGGTTCCACTTTTAAAATTATCACCACATCAGCGGCGTTAGAGGAAGATATTGTAGATATCAATGATTCCTATTATTGTCCAGGTTATATTGTGGTAGAAGATCGAAAAATCCGATGTCATAAAACTGCAGGACATGGTTCAGAAACTTTTGAAGAAGGAATTGAAAATTCTTGTAATCCAGTATTTATATCCCTAGGGCTTGAACTTGGAGCAGAGCGATTTTATCATTATTTTGAAAGATTTGGTTTACTAGATAAAACCAATATTGATTTGCCTGGTGAAGCATCCACGATTATGCATAAAGAAGAAAATATAGGTCCGGTAGAGCTTGCGACAATATCCTTTGGACAGTCTTTTCAGATTACTCCGATTCAGTTGGCGACGACAGTTTCTTCCTTAATCAATGGAGGAACACGAGTTACCCCGCATTTTGCAATTTCTTCTACAGATAGTCAAACAGGAGAAGTAGAGACGTTTGAATATGAATATCTGGCTGGAATATGCTCGGAAGAAACCTCAGAGACATTATGTTATCTATTGGAGCAGGTTGTATCAGAGGGTTCTGGAAATAATGCATACCTTGAAGGCTTTGAAATTGGGGGAAAAACAGCTACATCTCAGACACTACCACGATCTGAAAACAAATATATTTCCTCGTTTTTGGGATTTGCTCCAGCAGATAATCCAGAAGTTTTGGTTTTAGTTATTATAGACAATCCACAAGGAACTTATTATGGCGGAACCATTGCTGCGCCAATCGCGCAGGAAATCTTTGAAAACATATTACCTTACCTTGATAATTAGAAAAAAATGAATTATACTAGAAGTTGGTTTAGATAGGAGTACCAAACACAAGATTTGGAGGTATACCATGAGATTAGAGGATAAAAAAGTTTTGGTAGTAGGAACAGGTATCAGCGGTATCGCTGCTACGGAACTTTTAGTAAAACAGCATATTGATACGGTTTTATTTGACGGAAATAAAAATTTAGATGTAGAAAAACTCTATGAAAAGAGTGAAGTGTTGAAAAATGTACCATTGATTTTAGGAGAACTGTCAGGGGAAGAAATGGATTCCTTTGATGTGGTGGTACTTAGTCCAGGTGTACCTACAGATTTACCAATGGTGAACCAGATGCGTGAGAAAGGAATTGTCATCTGGGGAGAAATCGAATTAGCATACTATTTTGCAAAAGGTCGTATTGTAGCCATAACAGGCACAAATGGAAAAACAACCACAACTGCTCTTACAGGTGAAATTTTAGCAAACTATTTTGCTCAAACAAAAATAGTAGGAAATATAGGTATTCCATATACACAGGAAGCACTCCGTACAACAGATGAAACTGTTACGGTAGCAGAAATCAGTAGTTTTCAGTTAGAAACTATTCATGATTTTAAGCCAGTAGTTTCAGCAATTTTAAATATTACACCAGATCATTTGGATCGCCATCATACGATGGAAGCTTACATTGGTGCGAAAACAGATGTAACAAAAAATCAGACAAAAGAACAAATCTGTGTTTTGAACTATGAGGATGAGGTGTTGCGCGAATTTTCAGTAACTTGTCCTGCAACAGTGGTTTTCTTTAGCAGTAAACGTAAACTTACAGATGGTTTTTATTATGCGGATCAAGAAATCTTCTACGCAAAAGATGGAGTAGAAGAAGTGGTGATTCATGTAGATGAGTTAAATATTTTAGGTGAACATAACTATGAAAATGTTATGGCTGCGACAGCGATGGCTATTGGCGTAGGCGTTCCTATGGAGTCTATTCGCGAGGTGCTTCGTCGCTTTCAGGCAGTTGAGCATAGAATTGAATATGTTACGGAAAAACGTGGTGTAAGATTCTATAATGACTCAAAGGGAACAAATCCAGATGCAGCTATAAAGGCAATCAAAGCCATGAACCGTCCTACTTATCTAATTGGTGGAGGGTATGACAAGCAATCAGAATATGATGAGTGGATAGAAGCATTTGGTGGAAAAGTAAAAGAATTGGTTCTCATTGGGCAGACTGCAGAAAAAATTCAGAATTGTGCACATAAGCATGGTTTTATGAATACAGTAATATTTGAAACCTTTGAAGAAGCAATCCATTATTGTTATAAGAAATCTGTTTCAGGTGATGCTGTGTTACTTTCACCTGCATGTGCAAGTTGGGGAATGTTCCCAAACTATGAAGAGCGAGGCAGAATTTTCAAAGAAATTGTTAGAGGTCTTGAGGAGTAATTAAGTGGCAGAAAAAAAACGTAGCGGAAGAAAGCGCAAGGAAAGAGCAATTTCATATTTTGACTACAATTTACTGTTTTTAATCATCTTTGTGATTTGTTTTGGATTGGTTATGCTGTACAGTTCCAGTTCTTATATTTGTTCCAATTCATCGATTTACAATTATGATGGAGCTTATTATTTAAAAAAGCAGTTGCGTAACTATTTGCTTGGAGCAGTCGGAATGGTCTTTTTTATAGTTGTTCCATACCGCAATTGGAAGAGATTTGGTTGGGCAGCATATTTCATATCGTTCGCACTTTGTGTATTGGTTATTTTTATTGGTTCAGATTCCCATGGTTCTACCCGTTGGATTGATATTGGACCAATCCAATTTCAGCCATCTGAAGTGGCGAAAGTAGGTGTAATCATTTTCCTGGCAATGCTCATGGAAAAGATATCAAAACAATTAAGCTCTTTTAAAAATTTAGTAAAAGTATTTGTGCTATTAGTTCCAATAATAGGAGCTGTCGCATATAACAACCTAAGTACAGCGATTATCATTCTCGGAATTGCAGTATGTATGATTTTTGTGGCTAGTCCAAAATATTCGCATTTCCTTGCTGTCGGAGCAGCGGGAATCGTGTTTGTCGTTATATTCATTGCTGCAGCGGGATACCGTATGGGACGTATAGAGGCATGGCTTCATCCAGAAACGGCGGACAGTGACTCGGTATACCAGACCTTACAAGGACTGTATGCCATTGGTTCAGGTGGACTTTTTGGTAAAGGACTAGGAGAAAGTTTGCAGAAAATGGGTAATGTCCCAGAATCACAGAACGACATGATTTTTACGATTATCTGTGAAGAATTAGGATTATTTGGTGCGGTATGTGTGATTTTACTGTTTATGCTGATTATTTGGCGTATGATGGTTATTTCAAATAATGCACCTGATATGTTTGGTTCCTTGCTGGTAGTGGGTGTTATGTCACACATTGCTATTCAGGTTATTTTAAATATTGCGGTAGTAACAAATTCAATTCCAAATACAGGTGTAATTTTACCGTTTATCAGTTATGGTGGTACGTCCATTATGATTCTGATGTGTGAAGTGGGATTGGTATTAGGTGTATCCAGGTCGATAAGACTGGAAAGTATTAAGTAATTGGAGTTTCTATGATAAAAGAAAAGCGTAGAAAACAGAGACGTGCCAAAAAGATGCTGATAGCATTCCTCGTTTTTTTGCTCATGCTTATTATTGCAGCTGTTATTGTTGTAAAAGTGTTTGTAGTAAAGAATGTTAAAGTAGAAGGCAACGTACTCTATGACGAACAATTAATAAAAGAAACGGTATTAAACGATAAATATTCGTGGAATAGCTTATATGTATTGGTAAAATATACATTTACCGATACAAAAGAGGTTCCATTTATCGATACCATGGAAGTAAAACTAGAGGATCCACAAACTCTGGTTGTTACGGTTTATGAAAAAGGGATGATGGGATGTCTTAATATTGAATCCATAGGTCAGATTGCATATTTTGATAAGGACGGATTTGTAGTAGAGACATCCAATCGAGTGATAGAAGGTGTGCCGAGCATTATAGGGATTACATGTGATGAAGTTGTTTTGTATGAGCAACTCCCAATTGAAGAGGAAGTATTAAAAGATATTCTTACATTGACACAGGCATTAAAGAGAGAAGGCTTAGAGCCAGACTCCATTCACTATAACGTCGAGAATGAACCAGTATTATATTATGGAGAAGTAGCAGTTCTGTTGGGTTCTATGGAACATTTAACACAAAAAGTAACCCGATTAAATGAAATTTTACCAAATTTAACTAGTATGGCAGGCGTACTTCATATGGAAGATTGGAGTGAAGAGTCAACCAACATACTATTTGTAAAGACGGTTGAGGAAGAAAACACGGAAACAGAGGACGAAAAGGAGACTGTTGAGGAACCAGCGGAGGAGTCTGAAGAATAATCGAAAAAAAATTAAAATTTTTGTTGATTATTTCTCGGAAATTTTATATTATAGACTATATGATTTTTGCATAGTAGCCTTACTATGCAAAAAAATAGATTTTAAGACATGACGAATATTTATGATTCATATAAAACATTGGAGAGAAAGAGGAGGAAGAAGCCGTGTTGGAGATTAGAACAACAGAAGCGGATGCAAGTGCAAAAATTATCGTAATCGGTGTAGGCGGTGCAGGAAACAATGCCGTAAACCGTATGATTGATGAAAATATCGGTGGTGTCGAATTTATCGGCGTAAATACAGATAAACAGGCTTTACAGTTATGTAAAGCACCTACTTTAATTCAGA
>CAZVOY010000031.1:0-11742 GCA_964628865.1 uncultured Lachnobacterium sp.
TGGACATTTGAAGAAGTAGATGCAAAATTACAGCAGATTATGGTAAATATCTTCCATAATATTGATGACGCTGCAAAACGTTATGGTATGGAAGGAAACTATGTAGCTGGTGCAAACATTGCAGGCTTCGAAAAAGTAGCTGAGGCTATGATAGCGCAGGGTGTTTGCTAGTTTTCTCGAGTTAATATATTCTTGTTTAAAAGGTCTCGGGGACGAATTATTTCGTTCTCGGGATTTTTTTGTGTTTTTTGTGCGTTAACATTTTACAAACATACTTAGTTTAGACTATAATAGATAAAATAGTACTTTAGTTATAGTAAAAGTAAGAAAGGCGCAAGATATGAGTAAGATTGGAATTGCAACAGATAGTCATAGTGGAATCAACCCAACAATGGCGAAGAAGATGGGAATTCGAGTATTGCCGATGCCATTTTATGTAGATGAAGAATGTTTTTATGAAGAAGTATCTATCACACGAGCAGAATTTTTTGAACAATTAAAAACAGATAAAAAGGTATCTACTTCTCAGCCATCTCCAGAAGATGTTATGGAATTTTGGAGAGAAGCATTAAAAGAATATGAAGAATTGGTATATATCCCTATGAGTAGTGGACTTAGTGGTTCCTGTGGAACAGCGATGATGTTAGCGCAGGACGAAGAGTTTGAAGGAAAGGTTTTTGTTGTAGACAATGGACGAGTTTCTACACCACTGGTTCGTTCTATTATGGACGCACAGGAAATGATTGCAGAAGGACTTGATGCTGTAAAAATAAAAGAAGTATTAGAAACAGAAAAAGACAAGATGTCTATCTATATTGCGGTTGAAACTTTAGAGTATTTACAGAAAGGTGGACGCATTTCTGCGGCAACAGCAGTAGTAGGAACCATGCTTAATATCAAACCAATTTTAAAACTCGGTGTAGGACTTTTAGAAACTTTTAAAAAGAGTCGTGGTATGAAAAAAGCAAAAAAAGAAATGCTGGAAGCAATTCAGTATGACTTAGACAATACATTTCGTGAATACCATGAAAGAGGAGAAGCGTATCTTTTGGCGGCTACTAGTGCAGATGAGGAGACTACGGCTGCATGGGTAGAAGAAATCAAAGCTGCATTTCCAGGAATGGAAGTGCTGGCTGGAAACTTATCTCTTGGTATTTGTTGCCATACAGGTGAAGGAGCTTTGGGTGTAGGTGTTTCTTGCCGCCCAAAGAGATAATAAAAGCAGGAGCCAAATAAAAAGTGAGGGTGTATCAATGAATAGATTAGTAATGGTTGTCCTTAAGAATATAGGGTTGGTGCCAAGAGCATGGGTTAAGCTTTGTAAGTATGCAAAGCATACCGATGACTATAGTTTTGAAGAAAAATATGAACATATTCGTTATATATTAAAACACGTATGCAAATCGGGAAATATTGATTTGCAGGTAACTGGTTTAGAAAATATTCCAAAAGAAGACGGGCTTTTATTATGTGGAAATCACCAGGGGATTTTTGATGTTGTTGCCATCGTAGACAGTTTTGAAAGACCATTGGCAGCAGTATTAAAGAAAGAATTGGCAGAGATTCCGTTTTTGAAACAGGTGATACAGTGTACAAAGTCCTATCCAATGGATAGAGAAGATGTGCGCCAGTCTATGAAAGTGATTCAGTCAGTTACCAAAGAACTTCAGAATGGACGTAACATGTTGATTTTCCCAGAAGGAACCAGAAGCAAAAAAGGAAATGAAATGTTAGAGTTTCACGCTGGTACTTTCAAATGTGCTTTGAAATCAAAAGCCACTATCGTTCCTTTTGCATTGATTGATAGTTATAAGGTGTTGGATCAGGAGGGTTGTGAACCGCTTAAGGTGCAGCTGCGTTACATGGAACCAATCCCATATGAGGCATACAAAGATATGAAGACCAATGAAATTGCAGCATTTGTTCAAGAAAAGATCGCAGCTGTGATTGCTGCAAATAGTGAACCAAGTATGGCGTAATAAAGGAATAGTATGAAATTTGAAGATTTAGAAATTTTAGATTTAAACGTAGATGACGAAAAAAAATCAGAGGAAACTTGTAAAGAGGAAGATTTTGATTTAAAAAAAGAAATCAAAAGTTGGGTAATTACGCTGGGTATTACAGTGGCGCTTGTCTTTGTATTAAAGAATTATGTAATTATCAATGCAAATGTGCCAACGGGTTCTATGGAAAATACCATTATGCCAGGCGATAATCTGTTTGGATTCCGTATTGCATATATGTTTGAAGAACCAGAGCGAGGCGATATTATTTTCTTTTATTTTCCAGATGACGAATCGCAGAAATATGTAAAGAGAATTGTAGGATTGCCTGGAGAAACCGTATTTATTAATGGCGGAAAGATATATATCAACGGATCGGAAACGCCATTAGAGGAGCCTTATCTCAAGGAGGAATGGACAAGAGGTATAGGACCTTATAAATTTGAGATTCCAGAAGGGTGCTATCTGGTTTTAGGTGATAATCGAAATGAATCCGCAGATGCACGTTATTGGAAGAATCCTTACGTTACAGAAGAAAAAATCATAGGAAAAGCATTATTCACATATTATCCATTTGATCGATGGGGAGTTGTAGAATAACCTATGAAAAGAGGTTGTTATTATGGTTGAATTATTAGCAAATGTGTTTGGAGTAGAAAATTACCCTACGGATAAGAAAAGAAGCATGTATGGGAAGTTGTGCGGAATTGTAGGTATAGTCTTAAATGTACTTCTATTTATTGGTAAATTCTTTGCCGGTGTTATTAGTAATTCTATTGCAATTACAGCAGATGCCTTCAATAATCTGTCAGACGCAGGTTCCTCTGCGGTAACTTTGATTGGATTTAAGCTAGCGGAGCAAAAGCCAGATTCGGAGCATCCATTTGGACATGGTAGAATGGAGTACTTATCTGGTTTAGTAGTATCTGCGGTTATTTTAATGATGGGATTTGAACTAGTGAAGGATTCTATCGACAAAATTATTCACCCTACCGAAGTAGAATTTTCTGTTGTGGTGATGCTTATTTTAGTTGCATCCATTATAACAAAATGCTACATGGCTTTTTATAATTATTGTTATGGAAAACGTTTTGAGTCAGGAACACTAAAAGCAACTGCAACAGATAGTTTAAGTGATTGTGTTTCTACGGCAGCAGTTTTGATTGCTACCTTAGTAGGACATTATACAGATATTCAGATTGATGGAATTTGCGGTGTTGCAGTAGGCTGTCTCATTTTTGTGGCAGGGGTAAATGCCGCGAGAGAAACCTTAGATCCGTTACTAGGTCAGGCGCCAGATCCAGAATTTGTAAATGAAATTGAAGAGATGGTGTTGGAATATGATAAGGATTCAATCATTGGTATCCATGATATGATAGTACATGATTATGGTCCAGGTCGAAGAATTGTTTCTCTTCATGCGGAAGTTCCGGCAGAAGGAGATATGCTTTCGCTTCACGATGTCATTGACAATGTGGAGATGAAGCTTCGTGAAGAATTGGGATGCCTGACAACGATACATATGGACCCAGTTGTTACAACAGATGAAAGAGTTACGGAATTAAAAGAACGATGTAATGTAATCATAAAAGGAATTGGAGACAAGCTTTCCCTTCATGACTTCCGAGTGGTGTTTGGTGATACTCATACCAATATGATTTTTGATGTGGTGATTCCATTTGAATTTGCCTTATCAGACGCAGAGACCACAAAATTGATACAAGAGAGAGTGTGGAAAGAAATTGGTAAAAATTGTTTTGTTGTGATTACAATTGATAAACCTGCTGTTAGGGTGTAAACTAAGTAGTGATTGCAAAGTATAGGCTTTGGAAAACCAAAGTATTACATAGATTAGGAGGGAATTTAATATGCCAGAGAACGCAAGCTGTAGCGGCGCATCTAGTTGTTCTAGATCTAGCTGTGAAGGATGCCAAAGTAAAGAAAAAACAAGTATGCTGGAGGAGATGAATCCATATTCCAACGTAAAACATGTGATTGGTGTTGTAAGTGGAAAAGGTGGTGTAGGAAAGTCTTTTGTAACTTCTTCTCTTGCAACAATGATGGCAAAAGCCGGATATAAAGTAGGTATTTTGGATGCAGATATTACAGGTCCATCCATTCCAAAAATGTTTGGAGTAAAAGGACAGGTAGTAGGAGATGAAAGAGGTATCCTTCCTATGGAAACAAAGGATGGTATTAAAATCATTTCTATTAACTTAATGATGGATGATGAAGAAGCTCCTGTTGTATGGAGGGGGCCAGTAATTGCTGGTGCTGTAAAACAGTTTTGGAGTGAAACCTATTGGGGAGATATTGACTATCTATTTGTAGATATGCCACCAGGAACTGGTGATGTACCTCTTACTGTATTCCAGTCACTTCCAGTAAATGGAATTGTAATCGTTACATCTCCACAGGAATTGGTTCAAATGATTGTGAAGAAAGCATACAACATGGCGAATATGATGAATATTCCAGTGCTTGGTGTAGTAGAAAACTTTAGCTTTTTGAAATGTCCAGATTGTGGAAAGGAAATCAATATTTTCGGGGAGAGTAAAATCGAAGAAGTTTCTAATATGTTAGGCGTAAATCTTCTCGGTAAACTTCCATTAAATCCAGCATACGCTGAGGCAGCGGATAAAGGGGAATTTTACGAAATCGAACATCCATACTTGGATGTAGCGAAAGAAATTTTGGAGAGAATCTAAAATTCTTTACCACTTAGTTTCAAAATTTAACCTCTTGGTGTAAAATGATTTACATCAAGAGGTTCTTTTTTTATAATGCAATTATCAAAAGAATAGGAGTGCCTATGAAAATCAAAATAGAAATTGACGATGGGCTTGCAGAAGAAGAAATCGTCATTCGCTGCAAGTCTTTAAATGAGGATGTGATATCCATTCAAAAGCGTATCACAGACGCTGTCAATTCCCGTATGCAGTTAGAAGTTACAAAAGGAGAAAAAGATTATTTTATCACGATTGATGAAATTCTTTTCTTCGAGACGGATGTAAATGGCGTAGTGGTACATACCGCAAATCAGATTTATGAAACAAAATATCGTTTGTACGAGCTGGAGAATTTGTTGCCGGGTAATTTTGTCCGAGTAGCGAAATCGACCATATTAAATGCCTCAAAGGTTCGAGCGATACATAAGAATATTACTGGTGCCAGTGAGGTTGAATTTGTAGGTTCCAATAAGAAAGTATTTGTTTCAAGAAATTATCTGAAATTGTTGATGACGAAATTAGAAGAAAAGAGGTTGATGAAATAATGAAGAATAATAGCAGATCCATAGGAATTGTTTTAATATTAATCGCGGTAATGATGATGGCTACCGCTACAGGAATAATGCCAAATATTCCTTGGTTTCGAATTATCATATCTTGCTTGTTTATAGGATGGGCAGTAAAAGGATTGCTAGAACGAGAGTTTTGTGGTGCGTTGATTTGTGCCTGTGTTCCAGCATGGCTATTTGAGGATTATCTTGGAATTGAAGACCTGGTGCCATTTCCCCTTTGTATCGCAGCGGTACTTTGTGGTATCGGACTCGACATGGTGATCGGTAAAAAGGCAAAAGCTAAAACAAACGAAGATGTTCCAGTGAATGAAACACCAGATGGTCGACATGTTGTGTTAGAAAATAATTTTGCATCTGTTAGCAAGTATGTAAATGCAGCAGCTTTCCGTAGCGCCAAATTAGAAAATAATTTTGGTGCAGCAAACATTTATTTTAATAATGCAACAATAGCTAATGGGGAAGCAAAGGTAGAGTTAGAAAATAATTTTGGACAGATGAATATATACATTCCTAGTACATGGAGAGCAAATATTACTCAGGATACAGCATTTGGAAGTATTAGTGTATTTGGTGAACCGAATCGAGATATGGATGCGCCTTTGGTAATCATCTCAGCAAATTGTAATTTTGGAAGTTTAAATATATACTTTGAATAAAAATAAGAGGCTGTCGCGCCACGGATGAAAAATCCATTTTGCGACAGCCTCTTTGTATGTTCTTAAGGTTGTTCCTCTGCATTTTCTCCTTCGCCGGTTTCGTCACCTTCACCAGTTCCGTTGCCTTCACCTTCACCTTCACCAGATTCAGCCCCTTCTTCATTTCCTATAGTTGCAGAAGAAATTGTATCTTGTGTTTCGGTAGGGATTGGAGCATATACATAAGTCCATTCATTAGAGCTTCTAAAGATGGTGTTCTTTGAACCATTCTGGTTTACCACTACGGTATCGCCATCTTCGATTCGACTTGTACTAATCATAAGTTCATTTCCGGATACATATTCTGTACCAACTTTTTCGCCATTTACATATACACGGCTCCATTGTGTAAAGCCTTCACCTTTGAGTACTACTCGGTTTTCTATCGTAGGTGAGAGATACATGTCGGTAATAACTACTTCATCGATACCCATTACAATATCAGTAGCTGGATATTTGTTAAAGTTTCCATCATAGCAGAAACGGTCACCGTAAAGGATGTCATACTGTAAAAGTTCAATTCCAGCAAGGTAAGCGGCCTGATCTTCGTTATCAGCCTGTGTCTGATGATAAGAAATCATAGTTCCCTCATGGATGCCAATCCAATCAAATACTTCCGACATAAGCTGATATGCGTATATATCCTGATCATTTTCTTCTAATCCAAAGTTGTTCCATGTAACATACTGTGTTTTAAAGACATCACCAGAAACCATATCCGTATCTTCAAGTCCCATAGTAGGAAGGTGATCACCCCAGAAAACTACGATGGTGTCTTCGTCTAATGTTTCCAAGTAGCCGATTAGCTCTTGTATAAACTGGTCTGTTTTGTTTGCCTGATGCATGTAGTACGTCCACTGGTTCGTTAACTCTTCGGATTCAAGTCCATATACTTCACAGTATGGTTCTTCAATAACTACTTCGGTTGGGTAAGCTCCATGCTGACCAACAGTAATACCATAAGTTAAGTCTGGGCCTTCTGTAGAGGTCAGAGTCTTCATAATTTCTTCAGCAAGGATAGAATCTTCTGCCCAGCCTTCGTTTGGGGTAAATTCTGTGATGTCCATTAATTCTTTACTGGTAAAGGAATCAAATCCCATCATAGAAAAAGCGTTTACACGGCTATAGAAGTTACCACCATTGTTGTGAACTGCATGTGTGCTGTATCCAAGAGATTTTGCAACGGATGCAATACTTTCACAATCCTCTACTTCTTTTAAAATTGTTTTGTATGGGTATTCACCAGTTCCAAAATACTGGAGCTGCATACCTGTAAGAATTTCAAATTCCGCATTTGCAGTACCTGCACCTACAACCGGAGAAATCATGTAACCAGAAGTGTAGTTATCTTCCAAATAATGGAAGAATGGTGTAGGGTCCTGACTATATGTCATAAAGTTATATTCATATGGATCTACAAAAGATTCCAAAAGAATAGTAATAACGTTTGGTCCATTCTCGGAAGTTACAACAGTAACGGCTTTTTCACTTTCTACAGCAGCCATAAGAGCATCTACAACTACTTCGTCATAGGATTCAGGCTTGTCCATTCCCCAGTTAACTACACCTGAGGCAAAAGAGTATACAAAGCCATAATCCTTGTAGCCTTGTGCAATATTTGCAAAGTAGTCAGCCACGATATTGTTTTCTTGAGCAATATTTGTGGTAGCAGGAATCGCAATAAAGATAATGGACAGGATAGAAGCAAGAGATACTAACTTACGCTGTTTGCCTTTATAAACTGGTCCATGTACATAAATCAATGTACAGATGATAAGGAAAAGGATAATTGCTACAATAATAATAACCGCCATGGCTGGTGAGATATATGTCGATAGCATTGTCATAAGGTCAGATACAACGGTTAAGTCTGCAAAACCGAAAGGTGTAACTCGGTTTGAAAGAACGATACCATTGATAATTCCCAAAATAATCCAAAAGGAGCTAACGAGAACACGTGCAAAGCATCTTCTCTTGAACAAATATACTAAGGTTAAAGATGCATATACAATAAACGAATTGTATATGAATACCAATGGAGACTTAAAGATAAACTGGAATGTCTCTATAATGTCCCATCTAGAAGCTAATTCTACGGAAAATACAACAAACATAGAAAGAAAAATATGGAATATAAAAGAATATTTATTCAAAATATTCATTGTTTTGTAGTATTTTTCGGAATGTTTGATTTGCTTTTTTGTAAACCATTTTTCTTTGATTGTTTTCAAACCACGTTTCAGGACATCTAACGCTTTTTTGCATTTGTCCTGCAGAAAACTTAATACCTTTTTCATGATAACCTCCTACTTATTAGATGGTCTCCAAATACCCATCATCTCTGCCTCTTTAATTAATTCATCCCTGAAATTTGGATGAGCGATAGAAATAAGTGCTTCTGCTCGTTGCCACGTTGATAAGCCTTTTAGGTTTATCATGCCATGTTCAGTTGCCACATATTGAACGCAGGCACGTGTTGCTGTAATAGCAGATCCAGGTGCTAATGTAGGTCGGATGCGGGAATGTAAATTTCCCTCTCGATCTGCGAAAGTGGAAGAGCAACAAATGAAGCTCTTTCCGCCTTTTGAAAGATAAGCACCAAGGACAAAATCCAACTGTCCACCAGCTCCAGTAATTTGTTTAAAACCAGAACTTTCAGAACTGATCTGCCCGTATAAATCTATATCTACACAGTTGTTGATTGAAATCAAATTGTCCTGTGCGGAAATCACTCTTATATCATTTACGTAATCCGAAGGTGCACTTAGCATTTCCGAATTGTTGTGAATATAGTCATAAACTTTTTGTGAACCAGCGGCAAACACATAAGCTTGTAAGCCTTTGTCCAGGTTTTTATGCTGTCCAGTAATTTTGCCCGCTTTTGCAATGTCCACAAATCCATCTGAATAAATTTCAGTATGTACACCTAATTCTTTTAAATCAGATTCTGCAATTAAGCTTCCTAAGGCATTCGGCATGCCACCAATACCAAGCTGTAAGCAAGCGCCATTTGGAATGTGCTCCATAATCTGTTGCGCGATAGCCGTTTCCACTTCCGAAGGTGGTGTGATAGAACCAAAAGCACTAACAGGAGGGTCGTCCCCTTCTACAATATAGGTAACTTTTGAAATAGAAATGCCAGCATCAGGACCTCCGATACAGTAAGGCATATTTTTATTAACTTCTACAATAATATAATCTGCACGTTCGCAGGCTGCCGCTAAATGAGATGCACTAGGACCAAAATTGAAAATACCGTTTTCGTCCATTGGTGCTACCTGCATCATTACCACATTGCTAGGCTGTGCCATGTCGCGATAGTAGCGAGGCAATTCCGAATAAGAAATCGGAGCATAGAATGCAAGTCCTCTGTTTGCGAGTTGACGTTCGATACCGCTGAAGTGCCAAGAGTTCCAAGTGAAATGTTCACCCGCATCTTCACGCCTGAAAATTTCAGGCATCTTTGGTAAGATAGCACCTCTTATGTTTACATTTGTTAGCTCATCGGTGCGCTTGGCAAGAGCTTTGTCAAGTGCATCTACAGTAGTTACGGAAAATCCATACTCTACCCAATCGCCGGATTTGATGATTCTAACAGCTTCGTCGGCAGAAACTTTTTTCTGGTTATATTCGTCGATGAAGTTCATCTAATACCTCCAGTTTACATACTATTTACATTTTACCACTTTTCTACATGGAATGACAATAATTTATATTAAGATTTCCTTAATATTCGCATGGAAAGATTACACATATTTGTGGTATACTTGGGTTAAATTTAAAACAAAACGTGGAGATTTTATGAATAATAATAAAAATAAAAAGGATGTACGAAAAAAATCAGATAATTTATGTCCTTACGCAAAAAAATGCGGTGGCTGTGATTATCAGGGAATTACGTATGAAAAACAGTTGGAAATGAAGCAGGATAATGTAAAAAAGCTACTTAAGGATTTTGTCAGAGTATCCCCAATTGTAGGGATGGAAAATCCATATTACTACCGACACAAGGTACATGCCGTATTTGATTGTATCGGACGAGGTCAGGTAGTAGCAGGAGTATACAAAAAGAATTCTCATGATGTAGTAGATATCGAAAGCTGTCAGATTGAGGATCAGGAAGCGGATGCCATTATCCGAGAAATAAAAGGCTTGCTAAAATCTTTTAAAATAAAAACTTATGATGAAGATACGGGATATGGACTGCTTCGTCATGTGTTGGTGCGTAAAGGCTATCATACAGGTGAGATTATGGTGGTGTTGGTATTAGCTTCACCTATTCTTCCATCAAAAAATAATTTTGTGAAAGCCTTGAGAAAGAATCATCCAAATATCAGCACCGTCGTGATTAATGTAAATGATAAGAAAACCAGTATGGTGCTTGGTGAACGAAACATTACGATTTATGGAAAAGGGTTTATTGAGGACAAGCTTTGTGGATGCACCTTCCGTATATCGCCAAATTCTTTCTATCAGGTGAATCCTGCGCAGACAGAGTACTTATATGAGAAGGCGATTCAGTGTGCAAAATTGACGGGGAAAGAAAAGGTCATTGATGCATATTGCGGTACAGGCACCATCGGTATTATTGCTTCAAAGTATGCAAGAGAAGTATTAGGCGTAGAGCTAAACAAGGATGCGATTCGTGATGCAATTACCAATGCAAAACGTAACGATATAAAGAATATTCGTTTTGTTAACGAAGATGCAGGAAAGTACATGGTATCTCTAGCAGAAAAGAAAGAAAAAGTTGATGTGGTTATCATGGACCCACCTCGAAGTGGTAGCGATGAAGCATTTCTATCTTCAGTGGTTAAGCTAGCACCAAAGCGTGTGGTATATGTTTCTTGCGGCCCAGACACTCTAGCAAGAGATTTGAAGTATTTGACAAAAAGAGGATATAAGGTCGAGGAAGCCACACCATATGACATGTTCCCAATGACAAGTCATACAGAGGTTGTGGTAGGAATGTCTCGAGTGAAATAGGGTAGTACGAGAATGGAAGAAATGAAAAATTACACATACATGGTACGTTGTAAAGATAATAGTTTATATGTAGGATGGACGAACAACCTAGAGAAAAGAATGAAGGCTCACAACGAGGGGAAAGGTGCGAAATACACAAAGCCACGTCTTCCAGTAGAGCTCGTTTATTTTGAAGAGTTTGCGACAAAGCAGGAAGCAATGAGCAGAGAGTATCATCTGAAGAAGTTGAGCCATAAGGAAAAAGAAATGTTGGTAGAGAATAAAAAAACGGGGACTGTTTTATAACAGTCCCCGTTTTTAGCTATCGTGTTACACCTAATTTTGACATAAGTGCTTCTTGTAATACTTTTGAAAAGTTGATATGAGCTTTTTCTGCTTCTACACTTAACCAGTAAGGGATGGTGCAGTTTTTCTTAACGGATCTATGCTCGTTTTTGCGTCTATAGTCAAGAAAATCGATATCGACCATTGTGAGAATACCTGTGGAATAATCAAAAATATCATCAGCATCAGCTTGAGCTTTTTTTATTGCGTCGTCATAAGAAGAGGCTGATGGAAGTGGTTCTTCATGATCTTCCTTTATGATACCGCCCAATCCGATTGCGTCTCTTGCCATTTCCATTGCATGAACAAAGCTATTACCTTCAGTATAGATTTCCCAGTCTGGAATATATACTAAGTAAGCTTCGTTTTCTTGTTTAATAAATGTAGGGTATGCAGCTTTCATAATATGCCTCCTTCTATTTAAGTTTCCATT
>CAZVOY010000031.1:11842-13140 GCA_964628865.1 uncultured Lachnobacterium sp.
GGTGTTAAGGGAGAGAGTATCCTCAAGAAGTGAGGTGTAAAGAGGGTTTGTTTTCCAGATAGAAGTTTCTTCCAATCCACCTTGTTCTGTTGGCAGAAGAAAGAAGTTCATATTTATAAATCGAATATATTGATTTGTATTACTTCGTCTCACCGTCGTATCCACCACATGCACCGTAATCGTTTTCTCGACCGTATTTCCAAAGCTGTCGGTGGCTTCATAGGTAATCGAAACATCATTAAACAATGTAAAGATTTCTTTATCATAATCCTTTACGATGACATCTTTCCCATTTTCTAATGTACCGTCTTCCTTATCCGTCGCTGTGACTTTTTCTAAAAGTCGGTCTGCGGTGATTTCGCCATTTAGAGCCTCTTCCAAAGTGAAATATCGGTCATAGGATTCGATTTCAGGATATTTATCCCACCTTGCAGTAAGCATAGTATCTTTAGTAAATGCTACTTCCATTTCGGCAGAATAAGTATTTAAAGTATTACCATCTGCATTTTGTTCTTCCCAGTTAACGAAACTGTGCTGGCTTAGGTGAGGTGCTTGCGCTAATACAAACATAGGATTTTTATAGTTTCCTGAAGCGTTATAAAAACGTTCTTTTGTCTGTGAAGTTATTGTTTCAGCAGAACCATTTGTGTCATAGCTTACGGTAATGTCCTGGACGTAACATCCGTAAAAACAAGCGTCCTCTGACAGCTGATATTGTGTATTTGGTGAAGCATCCAAGAGCGCATCCGCATCCGTATTCAAACTCCATCCTAGGCTTGTCCATCCTTCAATTTCAGTAATAGCTGGTATTGGCATCGTACAGGAAGTTTCACGGTTATAAATCGTGAAAGTATTTGTCCTGGTATTTCCATTTGTGCCATCGATAAAGGAAGCTGTGATATCCTTTTTATAAATGGCATACAGCACCATATCCTTATCAGACATCGTTATCTCTGACAATCCTTCTGTTGCATCAGGATTTGTATTCCAACCTAAAAATTCCCAACCTTCTTTTTCTGCGGTTACAGATAAATCAATAGCTGAACCGTAGGTAGCATCTAAAAACGGAGCAGAGACTGATGTACCGCCATTTGTCCAATAGTCATAGACAACATTGTAGGTGTTTACTTTCCAATGGGCATATAGGGTGCTATCACCTGCGATTTCATATCTCGTACTGCTGACTACACGCACACCTCCTTCTCTTTCGGTATACCATCCTTGGAACGTATGACCGATTCGAGAAGGAGTAGGCAGTTCGCCATAGACATCCTGATAAATGATTTCCTTTTCGGTGG
>CAZVOY010000032.1:0-13088 GCA_964628865.1 uncultured Lachnobacterium sp.
GCGACAGCTCCTTTTTTAGAGGGTTTGATCTAATAGTTTCTCATACAAAGAATCCCATCTCCAAACAGACCTTTCTTTTAATCCGCCCTCTTCTTCTGTGATAAAATTTCCTTTCGCATCTTTATAGTATCTTCCGCTGATAAAACGCACTTCTCCTAGAAAATAATCCGCATCAAAAACCGTAGTATCTACAATGTATACTGTGATTATTTTCTTGCACTGGTTCCCTGAACTATCCGTTGCACAAAAGGTTTCTGTCACATAACCAGAATTATTAAAGTCCGTAAAATCTCTGCTACTATAATTTGTAATCAAAAGAGAATTTCTTTCATGCTTTCCATAGGAAATCACACCATCCTCCTCATCACTGGCGTCTACATAATCTGCTAACCATTGTTCCGTAATAAGACCTTTCCTAGCATCTTCCAAAGACACATAGATTTCCTCTCCTTCTATTATCGGTCCATGATCCCAAACTACATACAAAGTGATGATTGCATTATTTTTATTTTCTAATCCCAACGATTTTACCAGCTCAGTCACATCGACTGTTTCATTACACGAGAACTGTTTCTCTTTTGCATCTTTTTTCAGACTCCACCCTGAAATACAGGAGTCTTTTAACTCGAATCCACTATTTGGCATCTCAATTACGTCTCTGTAATTCACCGTCTGCTTTATTTCATTTCCCGTTCCGCCATTTCCATTGTAGACAATCTCATACCGATTTCTTTCTGCGGTCGCGGTGTAAGAGGCTGGTCCGTATAGCACAATTGATAGATTCGACTCATTAGAGAACCCACTACCCGTCCAACCAGAAAAGTGATAACCCTCTTTTGCTTTCGCAGAAATTGTAACCTCTGTTCCAAAGCAATACTTTCCGCTACCTGTTACAGTTTCTATCCCCTCTCCACCTTGCACAGACAGATTATAAAATAAGCCTTTTACCGATTTATTGTAATAGCTCTTTAATGTCTCCTTTGTGGTAGAGGACCAGTTCTGTGCATTAGCTATTCCATCGTAAGTAGTATATACATCCCCCCAGCTAGGACCAGCATCTGTCATACCTCCCTGCACTTCGCCATTTAATTTTGTCGTAGTACAGGCATCAAAGATAATATTTGCATTTGCTACTGTTAGAGCATATTTCGCTCCATCGTTCATTCGCGCTCTTATATTTGACAGGGTAACTTTATAGAGACAGTATTCATATCCATTTACTTCCTGCACGTGAATACTTGTCATATTGCTCCCACCTAACTGATAGTAAATGGTATCCATCACATTTCCTATGCTGTCCAAAATGGTGACTTCCCATCCTATTGTCGTATACTGTGTACCACTCACTACCTTTTTTGCCTTGGTGGCATAGTAGATTTCGCCTTCCATGTATGGACCACTCTGAAATGCCATTTCATTTCCATATGTCTGATAGAAACTATATGCGTTATCAAATACGCCTGCTTTTACTGACTCTGGATTGGACAATCCAAGCACACAAAACATACATACCGCAACAAAAAGCAATCCCGCCTTCTTTCGTATTTTGTTTTTAATTCCATTCATCCTTTACCTCGCAACTGCCAAATATATTTTATCTTCCCAAACTGCACCAATTGTTTGTATGGGTTCCATAGATTCTTTTCCATATTCTACCCAGCCATAAAAGGCGTTGCCTGGTGTCTTTGGAATTGGGCAGGTTTCACCCTCAGCCAGCTGATATTCCTTATAAACCTCTCCATCTACCATAAACTGAACGGTCACCTTCGGTTCGTCCATCAGCACCCGCTCCATAATGGCAGTCTTTTCTACAGAAATTTTCTTATTAGTTCCTGTAACCATAGGAACTTCCTCCGTTACAAGTACCTGAACCAGTCCCTTCTTTAAATCCATCTGTTTTATTTTAATCTTTATCAAACCCTCATTCATTAGACTGGACTTTATGTCGTTTATCAACTGATTCCTTGCAGCCACCATATCTTCTGTTCCGTACAGATCTTTCAATGTGTTTTCCACCACACGGGAAACCGTGTGATTTAACTGGTTCTGATGTGTTTGTACCGCATAAATATTTAGCCCGATACAGACCACATATATAGAAACAAACACTCCCACAATTCCGATAATAATATTCTTCATAATTCTACCTTTCGTTTACATAAATTTTCACTATAATTTCCTTCTCAAAACCACTGTTATCGGTAGCAGACACCCTCGCCCAGTATGCACCAGCTTTCGTAATATAAAAGCTTTGCCTGTCAGATGTCAGTAGTCCTACCTCATTTCCTTTTACGTCCCAACACGCCTTTACCTCTACTGGCAAAATATTTCCTAGATTATCTTTTGCTATGAAAAAATCTGAAACCAAGGTCGCTTCTCCTACATGCAATGCATTATTATTTTTTATAAAAATTGTTGGCGGTGTGTGGCTGACATACGTATCAAATGCCTTTCCTGTCATTATCTTCCACTCATTCTTTTCCATAGTGGCTTCCAAAATCGTCCCTACTGCTGCGGCAATACCCTGTGTCTGATTAAAATTCAAATGATAAAACATTGCCATCATAGCTAGAGCTGTCATCGCAGCAATCGCTGCGGTGGCATAATGTTCCATGATTTTTTTCACATCAGCCACCTCCTTGTACGACAAAAACTATAAGCTTGGCAAATAATCCATTTTCTCCAAAAAAGAACTGATCTAGTATTGCAAAAAAGCCAACACTTCCCATCAGACCTACTGCTGCACCTGTATATTCCAAAATCACATTTTTCATAAATCCTCCTACAATGCCAACAATAACTGGTGCATACCAAATAAAACCATACCACCTACTATAATTAGCACCAGTCCAATACCATATTCTTCGATTACCTGTTCCATTTATCCACTCCTTTACCTTGCATATCCAAACAATTCCTGCATCAAATCAATATCAAAAAATGCAATCTGAAACGGATATCGTAAAACAACTCGTGCCATCGTAATCACCATCGTGTTTGATGGTATATCCGTTGCACTGCTACAGCTTACCACCGTTCCACTCTCGTCATACAACTCAATTTCTAACGCATATCCACTTTCCTCTGCCGCAGAAAAACATTCTTCCAAAACGCCCCTGGCATAATTGCTGTTTTCCAATTCATTTATTACAGCCACATGTAGATTTTGTGCATGTATTGTCTGATAAAATCCACCCAGCACTCCTGTCGCCGAAACCATCATAAATAAAACAATAAATATACCTGTAAAGGCTTTCATAATCTGACTCATATTTTTCCTCCTTTACAAAACGGGTACCTGCACAAATTCCAGCATTAAAAATACCATATCTACAATCAGTTTAAATGCTGCTACGATAACCGGCAGCAAAAACAACACATACATGCCACTAGAGGATGACTTTAATAACTCTGTCTCTGTGATATCCAATAGTTCTAAATTCTTTTCCACCAGCTCACTAATCTGCTTGTCCGCATTTCCACTGTTCCCGATGGATAATGAATACAAAATTCCCATAGCAGAATGAACCTCTGGAATAGCAAACGCTTTTAAAAACATATGATAGGGTTCCGATGCCTCTGGCTCCATTTCCAAACGTTCTGTCAATAAACATAGCTCTTGTTTTAGAACACCGGGTACATGCTCTTTGGACTTTTGTAATGCTACCTGCACATTTTCACTCTGTAGTAGCAAAACCAGGTCTAATAGCCAATTTGGAAAGGCATATTTGATTTCCCTCACTAAGTTTTTTCTCGCAAGATTTTGTCCCACCTTGTGTTGCTGAAAGAAAAACAAATTCACCAGAAGCAAAATCACAACCCACCATTCTTTTTTCATGCAAAATGCAATAACCGTAAAAATACAACTGATTCCTCCTAAAATATAAGAAAGCCTTTTCTCTCTCTTTTCGTCATACTGTAAAAAAGCTTTCATTTTCTTCTCATAATAAGCATCATCCTCTGTCAACTGTAAAACAATCCAATCCACATTCAGATATTTTTGTGCCTGATAAATAATCCAATCGTTTACCACCACTACAATAAGGGCAAATACCTGTACCACGATTTCTCCACTAATATCCATATCCATTACAGGAAGGTAAAGGATTGCACCACAAATAACAAGCGACGCAATTACCGAAAGAATAACATCTACCATCTGCTTGTTTCGATCAGCAATGGCAGATTTGATGCGATGCTCCCACCGTCCCTTATCTGCCAAAAGCAAATTTACCGGCTTCTCTATTTCGCCTCCATAATATTCCACGTGTGTCATAAACTGGTGGACATCTATCATTCTCTGACACGGATATTCCTTTTCTATCCCGCGCAAAGCTTCTTCTAAAATTTCCACTTCATCAAAGGTCATATTTATGTAATCATAGGCCTGCTCTACTAGGGTTTTCATTCTTCCCTGCGGCAAAGTCTGATACACATCTCGGATCGCCAAATCTACTTTTTCCTCTTTCACAAAAGCATAGAGAATGGTGTCTAAATACAAGGAAACCTCAAAAAAACGATTTTGATTTTCTTTTGCTTTCAGATAACGTTTTTTATGAAGAGGAATCATAACAATAGCAAATACCATCAATACTACTGTAATCCACCAATTCAGTTTTAATAACACATGCAGAAAATAAACAATAATAAAGGCAACAAAGTATATCATGTGTCACCTCCTAATGCTTCATTAAAAAATGGATCTTCTATTCCACATCGCTCAAAAATACGCAACACTGCCTCTGGAAGCTTTTTCATGACACATTTTCCGTCAAACACCACCATTTCAATTCGGTTTTCTCCTTTTTCACGGAGATAAAAGCAAACTTGATCCATATACCTACGTGTCACATGATCCTCGCCTGTCTTCTTACGCACTAAAATTCCTACATCCAATGCCTGATATACATCATTTTCCATTCGATCCGCATCTGTTCTGCTTTCTAACATATTTAAAATGCGATCTGGTATATTACGCACATCATCCGTATGCAACGTGGTCATACCCCGTACACCTGTCGACCAACTTTCTAAGAGATACTTCACCTCTTTGGAACGAGCCTCTGATAACATAATCCACTTTGGATTCAATCGCAAACTGGACTTAATTGCATCCGCATATCCAAAGGTATCTTCACTCACCTTTAGCTCAATACAATCTTTCCCAGGATTTGTCTTGCTATATCGAATTTCCATAGTGTCTTCAATTGTAATTACACGTTCATTTGCAGGGATAAACTGCGAAAAAAACTTTACACACTCTGTTTTTCCAATACCAGGCATACCACAAAACGTCAGATTCATATGACTCTGCACACAATTAATCAAAAGTGCCAGAATTTCCTTTGAACAAAAGCCACTTTCCAAAGCACTTTCTGTAGTGATGCGAATAATCGGCGGTGTCTTTCGAATACTGATACTTCTACCTGAGCGGGCAACAGACTCATGTAAAATCGTGACACGCAGTTCACTTGTTTCTGCCTCAAGCTCAGGATTCCTCTTATTAAACTGACGGCTCACCACGTTTGCGATACGCTGTGTAAACTGCTCCACAAAAGCACTCGTAATGTGTTCATCTACATATTGCTGATTTACCTGATATCGTTCGTTATACACATTCGTAAGCCAAATTTCCTTGCCATTATAGTCAATATCTGTAATATCCTGATTGGAAACAAACTTCCATAATGGACCAAAATACTCTTTTCCTAATTCCATACGCAGCACCTACTCTCCACCGAGTGTCAATCCTGCTTGGTCCAGGAAATTCTCAATCATATCTGCAAAAGCAGAGCCTATAATCCCCGTTTCTCCTGTTCCAATTACAGCAGAAATCACGGATATTAATGCCAAAATAGCGATGATCGTTATAATAACGCCACCGTATTCTTGAAACACTTCTTTCATATCGTTCCTTTCTCCGCACATAAGCGGTAAGCTTGATATGCAGAACCATTTTCTATAAATTGGGATTCATGTGGGCAGACTTCTAGCCCTGAATGTGTTCTGCATATATCGCAGAACAATAAAAGAAAAAAGATTAATTTGTATTATACACAAATTAATCTTTTTGTAAATACGTATTTTTATTTTTTCATAAATACATTTAAATATCTTGTTTTAAATGTGTTTCAATGCTTTTACTGAGCTCGTTTGCAATTCTATCATTTTCATCATTGCTTTCACGAATTTCTTCTACATGCTCTGCCACCAGCAACACACTATTGGTAAATTCACCAACCGCATTTGCTGATTCTCCAGCAGCATTTCGAATAGATTCAATGGTCTTAGTAGCTTCATCCAACTGTTCAGAAAGCGAATTCGCAATATAAGCAAAATCCTGCATCTTATCAAACATAATCTTTGAGTCTGCCTGATATTTATGACCTACTTCAACTAACTCATTATAACTATTCACCGTTTTATCTTTCATGAAATCTACTACCTTGTTCGCTTCCTCTGCAAGCTGACTAACGGCATTCAAAACCGTTCTTGAAATTTCGTTAATTTCACCTGCTGTCGCACTTGTCATAACAGAAAGCTTTGTGATTTCATCTGCAACTACTGCAAACCCTCTACCTGCATCACCAGCTCTAGCTGCTTCAATAGAGGCATTTAATGCTAACAGGTTTGTCTGATCTGCAATTTCCATAATATCTTTTGTCAAATCCAAGATTCGTTCTGCTCTTTTCGACTCTTCGATTTTTTCTTTCATAGAGGCTTCCACTTCATCCGCTTTGGCTTCTACTTCACGACGCTCTGTCTCAGAACGTGTCATAATATCATAAGCAACGTTATTACTGTTCTGAGCATAGTCTTTTCCGTCCTGCGCTTCTTCACTCATCTGAACAAATGACTCATCCATCTCTTCCATAGATTCTGTCAATTCCGTAATATTTGAAGACATTTCCTGTAGCGATGCCGTAAACTCTTGCATCACACTAGACATATTGGTGGTTTCGCCTGCTACCGCCTGAATGCGTCCTGCTACGTCGTCAATAGACTGGGCAAGCGTATTGGCGTTTTCTTGTACATCCACAAATACTTCTTGTACTTTTTGTCTTTCTAATTCTATTGCTTTTTTTTGCGCTTTTCCTTTGTTAAATATGCTCATAATAACCCCACTTTTGTATTTTTTAACAATACCTATACTTATTATAGCAAAAGCCATATTATCCGTAAAGAAAATTATAGTATAGAAAATATATTGCAAAGAGTGTATGATATTTTTATATCGAATAGTACAAAGGAGATACGTAATGACAAGGAAAGAAAAAGCAATGCAAAGCTTCTTAGATGGATATAATTGCAGCCAATGTATGATTCTTGCTTTTGAAGATATAATTTCCATAGACTTGGATACCGCACTTAAAATCGCTTCACCTTTTGGTGGCGGCATGGGCAGACTTCGCGAAGTCTGCGGTAGCGTATCGGGTATGTTTATGATACTGGGATACATTTTTGGTTATAGCGAACCAGAAAACTATGACGAAAAAAAAGTCCTCTATGGACACATACAAGAACTCGCTGGCAGATACGAAAAAGAAAATGGTTCTATTATCTGTCGAGACTTACTAGGTCTAAACGTACAGCGAGAAGAGGCTACGCCTGAAAAACGTACAGAGGAATACTATAAAAAACGCCCATGCACCGAGAAAATAGGCAGCGCAGCAGAAATCCTCGAAACCTATTTAATCGAGCTAGGCATTTTATAGCATTTAGAAAACCTACATATTTTCAAGTATTTTGTTTACCGATGATAATCTTACACACACCACAAATACTTCGGCAGCCTTGCGAAGCTCTTCTATCGATGGGTAAGTAGGTGCGATACGAATCACATTATCTTTAGGGTCCTTTCCGTATGGGAATGGAGCTCCTGCACCTGTCATCGTCACTCCTGCTTCTTTGCATTTTGAGATGATATCTTTTGCACAGCCTTCTAAGGATTCAAAACAGATAAAATATCCCCCAATTGGATTTACCCATGTTCCGATGCCACGACTTGCAATCTCTTCCTTCATCAATTCATCCAGCATTTCAAATTTAGGACGAATGATATCTGCCTGTTTCATCATGTGCTGTTTGATACCATCAAAATTTTTGAAGTATACGGCATGACGTCTCTGATTTGTCTTATCGTAACCAATCGTCTGAATGGTGAGCTGTTTTTTGATATCTGCAATATTATTTGGTGATGCCGCAAGCGCTGCAATACCTGCACCTGGGAAAGTTACCTTACTAGTAGAACAGAATTCAAACACCATATCAGGATTTCCTGCTTCTTCACATTCCGCAAGAATATTCAAAATAACATCCTGCTCATCTTCATATAAATGATGTACACAATACGCATTATCCCAGAAGATACGGAAGTCTGGAGCAGCTGGTTTTAAACGAGCAAAACGCAGAACTGTTTCATCCGAATAAGAGGTACCTGTTGGATTTGAGTATTTTGGTACACACCAAATACCTTTTACCGCTGGATCGTTATTGACATATTCTTCTACCATATCCATATCTGGACCATCTTCATAGAGAGGAATATTAATCATCTCAATTCCAAATAATTCTGTAATCGCAAAATGTCTGTCATAACCTGGTACAGGACATAAGAATTTTACCTTATCCAATTTGCACCATGGTGTGTGTCCACAATAACCTAACACCATTGCTCTGGAAATCTGGTCATACATAACGTTAAGACTGGAGTTACCGTATACAATAACGCTATTTTCCCCACATCCAAGCATTTCTGCAAGAAGACGTTTTGCTTCTGGTATACCATCTAAAACACCATAATTACGCAAGTCCATTCCATTCTCACTTATAAGAGCATCATTGGAATCAATAGCATCCAAGATTCCCATAGAAAGTTCCAACTGCTCTGCAGATGGTTTCCCTCTAGACATATCTAAGTTCAAGTTTAATGCTTTTATTTTTTCAAACTCCGCTTCCAAAGATGCTTTTTCTATCAGCAATTCTTCTTTTGTCATTTCCTGATATTTTTGCACTGTTAAATTCCTCCTACTTTGCATGTATCTAATATATGCATTTAATCTAGTTTTCGCCTTTTATCTTGGCAAAATGCTCATTTATTTTCTTTTCATAGCCATTTTCCGTTGGCTCATAAAACTTAGTACCCACCAACGCATCTGGTAAATACTGTTGCTCCACATAATGATTTGGAAAATTATGGGCATATTGATACCCCAATCCATGTCCCAGTTTTGCTGCACCCTTATAATGAGAATCTTGCAAATGTGTTGGAACAGGTGGTGTTATATTATTTCTCACAACATCCATAGCCGCATCTATGGCTCCGTAGGCCGCGTTGCTCTTTGGTGCACAAGCTACATAGGTAACCGCCTGTGATAAAATAATCCTTGCTTCTGGCATACCTATACGCTCTACCGCCTGAGCAGCGGAAGTCGCAACCACCAATGCCATAGGATCTGCATTTCCCACATCTTCGGAAGCACAAATCATAACTCGCCTAGCAATAAATTTGATATCCTCGCCCGCATATAACATACGTGCTAAATAATAAACAGCCGCGTCTGGATCGGAACCGCGCATACTTTTAATAAACGCTGACACGACATCATAGTGATTATCCCCAGTTTTATCATAGGATATCACTCGTTTTTGAATACATTCACTCGCTACATCAATGGTGATATGAATTAGTCCATCTTCTCCACGTTCCGTTGTCAAAATACCAAGTTCTATCGCAGTCAAAGCCGCTCTTGCATCACCATTTGATACATCCGCCAAAAATTCTAATGCATCCTCATCAACAGACGCATGATATGCACCCATTCCTTTTTCTTTATCATTTACTGCTCGAAGAAGAAGTGTCTTAATATCTTCTTTATTCAACTTCTTTAACTCAAAAATAATAGAACGAGATAAAAGCGCACCGTTTACTTCAAAATATGGATTTTCGGTGGTAGCTCCAATTAAAACGATGGTTCCATCCTCTACGAATGGCAACAAATAATCCTGCTGACTCTTATTAAAGCGATGAATTTCATCGATGAAAAGAATCGTCTTCTTCCCATACATTCCCTGATTATTTTTCGCTTCCTGAACCACTTCTTCCATATCTTTTTTCCCAGCTGAAGTGGCATTAATCTGTTTAAACTGAGCACTTGTCGTATTGGCAATTACCTTCGCCAGGGTCGTCTTACCTGTACCTGGTGGTCCATAAAAAATAATAGACCCCAACTTATCTGCCTTAATCGCACGATACAACAACTTATCTTTTCCAATAATATGCTGTTGCCCAACAACTTCATCTAATGTGGTCGGTCTGAGACGAGACGCCAGTGGTGACTCGGTTTCCATATTCTGTTCCCGCATGTATTCAAACAAATCCACGGCGTCTCCTTTCAAACCTTTGATAAGGTATATAGTGTACATATAGAATACCACAAAAACGCAATATATGGAATACCTGTAGTATGAATTTTTGTTATTATAAAAATTCATTTTTCTTATAAAAAAGAACACTTCATCCAAAAAAGAAGTGTTCTTTTGAAAGTTAACTTGTAAAAAAATTCATTTTCATCCTTTAGAAGCAATTAATTCTCCATCTTTTACATCAATATGAATCACATCGCCCATTTGTACTTTATCCGCTAATATCAGTTTTGCCGAAAGCGTCTCCACATGTTTTTGTAGAAAACGTTTTAATGGTCTTGCACCATACACAGGATCATAACCGTGCTCTACAATAAACGCACTAGCTTCCTCCGACAAACGCACCTGTAACTCTCTATCTTTTAGGCGTTCATTTAAGTCTGCCATCATCAAAGTAATAATATTTTCAATATTACCCTTTGTTAGTGGTTTAAACATAATAATTTCATCCAAGCGATTTAAAAACTCTGGACGGAAATGTCCTCGCACTACTTGCATAACAGCTTCTTCGGTATCAGCAGAAACCTTTCCATCATCATCAATTCCGTCTAAAAGTTGTGTTGAACCTAGATTACTCGTCATAATAATAATCGTGTTCTTAAAGTCTACTGTACGACCTTGTGAGTCGGTAATTCGACCATCATCCAACACCTGAAGCAATACATTAAACACATCTGGATGAGCCTTTTCTACTTCATCAAAAAGCACTACCGAATATGGCTTGCGTCGAACTGCTTCTGTCAGCTGTCCACCTTCATCGTAACCCACATATCCTGGAGGAGCCCCAATCAATCTCGACACCGAATATTTTTCCATATACTCACTCATATCAAGACGCACCATATTTGTCTCATCGTCAAATAAACTTGACGCCAATGCTTTTGCCAACTCCGTCTTACCTACACCCGTAGGACCTAAAAACAGGAATGAACCTATTGGTTTCGACGGATCTTTGATACCAGCTTTCGAGCGGATAATCGCCTCCGTTACCATTGTAACCCCGTCATCCTGACCAACGACACGTTTATGAAGTTCTTCATCCAAATGAAGTGTCTTGTTTCTTTCACTTTCTGTCAGTTTCGCGACAGGAATTCCCGTCCAACGCGAAATAATACGTGCGATTTCTTCCTCCGTAACTTTTTCTCTCACTAAAGAAAGATCACGATTTTTCAAAAGTTCCTCTTCTGCTTCTAACTGTTTTTCCATTTGTGGAAGCACACCATACTGAAGTTCTGCGGCTTTCTCTAAATCATAATTCTGCTGTGCAATTTTGATTTCATTTCTCGTATTCTCAATAGATTCACGAAGCTTGCTCACTTTATCTACAGCCGCTTTTTCATTCGACCAGTTTGCTTTCTTTCCATTTAGTTCGTCACGAAGCTCGGCCAACTCTTTCTGCAGATTTGCCAAACGTTCCTGACTCAGACGGTCTGTTTCTTTTTTTAACGCTGTTTCTTCGATTTCCATCTGCATGACACGTCGATTTAATTCATCTAATTCTGTTGGCATAGAATCCAGCTCGGTCTTAATCAACGCACAAGCCTCATCTACCAGGTCGATTGCTTTATCCGGCAAAAAACGATCAGAAATATATCGATTCGAAAGCACTGATGCTGACACCAAAGCTGAGTCCGTAATTTTTACACCATGGTATACTTCATATCTATCCTTTAGACCACGAAGAATTGAAATTGTATCTTCCACCGTTGGCTCATCTACCATAACTGGCTGAAATCGACGTTCCAGTGCCGCATCTTTTTCAATATATTCGCGATACTCATCCAAAGTAGTAGCGCCCACACAATGCAGTTCACCACGTGCTAACATTGGTTTTAAAAGCTGTCCTGCATCCATAGCACCATCTGTCTTTCCAGCACCCACAATCGTATGCAATTCATCAATAAATAAAATAATCTGTCCTTCCGATGCCTTTACTTCATCTAATACCGCTTTTAACCTTTCCTCAAATTCACCACGATATTTTGCTCCTGCAATAAGAGCCCCCATATCCAAGGCAAACAGTCGCTTATCCTTAAGCCCTTCTGGCACATCTCCTCGCACAATTCGCTGCGCCAATCCTTCTACTACCGCAGTTTTACCTACTCCTGGTTCACCGATTAAAACTGGGTTATTTTTTGTCTTTCTAGACAAAATTCGGATAACATTTCGAATTTCAGAATCGCGTCCAATCACAGGATCTAACTTCTGCTGACGTGCACGTTCCACCATATCATATCCGTATTTTTCCAACGTATCATAGGTTGCCTCTGGATTATCCGATGTCACACGCTGATTTCCTCGAACCGTTGCTAACTCAGTTAAGAAACGGTCCTTTGTAAGACCATATTCCTTAATGAGTTCTTTCATCGCTTTATTTGGGTATTTTAGCAAAGATAAGAATACATGCTCTACTGACACATATTCGTCTCCCATGTGCTTTGCCTCATCCTCCGCGTGAATCAGCACATTATTCAAGTCTTTCCCTACAAAAACCTGTCCCGCACCAGACACCTTTGTTCGAGCATTCAAATGCTTTTTTGCATTTTCTGTAAAATGCTCAAGATTAATTTCCATCTTCTCTATCAATTTGCCAATCAGGCCATCTTCTTGTGTTAAGAGAGCAACTAAAAGATGTTCCTGTTCAATCTCTTGGTTACCGTATT
>CAZVOY010000033.1:0-13030 GCA_964628865.1 uncultured Lachnobacterium sp.
TAAGAGAAACTACGAAAAGTCTCTGAATGTGTTTCTACGCTCCGCGCACATATCACTCGGATTGCTCGAACGTTTGGAAGACATAAAATATAAACAATAGCAGAAAGTGCTTTTGTAGGAATATGTGTATTTTTCAAAATCCGAAATAAGGAAGTAAAAAAGAAGGACAAATTATATATAGGATGTATTACTAAAACAAAAAAGCCATCGCGCCACGGATATAAAATCCATTTTACGACAGCTTATTTTCTACATGGCTAGGATACTTTTAAAATAAACTTTTGTAACTCTTTTTCACTCGTAACAAGCTCAATGTTTCCACCTAACTCACGGAGCTTTCCTTCAAAGTTTTCATATCCTCTCATAATGTAGTGAATATCATCCACTACTGTAACTCCATCTGCTGCAAGCCCCGCAATAACAAGCGCCGCACCAGCACGAAGGTCTGGAGCATTTACTCTTGCTCCTGTGTATTTTTCTACACCTGAAATAATCGCTATATTACTCTCTACTTTAATATTTGCGCCCATTCTTGTGAGCTCATCTACATATCTGAAACGATTTTCAAAAATGCTTTCTGTAACTGTACTTGTACCCTCTGCGATACCCAAAACAACCGCCATCTGTGGCTGCATGTCTGTAGGAAAACCAGGGTAGTAAAGTGTAGTAACCTGTGTGCGCTGTAATTTTCCATTGGAAATTACACGTACCGCATCATCAAATTCTTCTACTTCACAACCAGCCTCTATCAATTTTGCTGTAGTGGCTTCTAAGTGTTTTGGAATAACATTTGTTACCATAACATCTCCACCAGTCGCAGCAACTGCACACATAAATGTACCTGCTTCAATCTGATCTGGAATGATAGAATACTCTGTTTTATGTAGTTTTTCTACACCTACGATACGGATAACATCAGTACCAGCACCACGAATATTTGCTCCCATACTGTTCAAGAAGTTCGCTACGTCTACAACGTGTGGTTCTTTCGCAGCATTTTCGATTACGGTTTTACCTTCTGATAAAGTAGCCGTCATCATAATATTAATGGTTGCTCCAACAGAAGCTTTATCCAAATAAATATGAGTACCCATTAAGTGAGTGGCTCTCGCCTGAAATAATCCGTGCGCAATATCTACTTCTGCACCAAGTGCGCAGAATCCTTTTTTATGAAGATCAATTGGACGACTACCAATATCGCATCCACCTGGAAGTGCTACCGCTGTTTCTTTGTACTTGCCAAGCAATGCACCAATCAAATAGTACGACGCACGAATTTTACGAATAAACTCGTTGTCTACTTTTGTGTCATGGATAAAAGAACCGTTAATTTTAACTGTATGATCGTCTACACGATCTACTTTTGCACCAATTTCTTCAATAGCCTGTAACAGTACGTTGATATCCCTAACGTTTGGCAGGTTTTCGATTGTAACAGTTTCATCGGCCATAATTGCTGCCGCTAAAATAGGAAGCGCTGCATTTTTTGCACCACCGATTTCTACTTCACCATATAAAGGATTGCCACCTTTGATTACGTATTGTTCCATCTTTCACCTCAACAAACTCTCTTATATACTATGCAACATCTTATCAATTGTTATTCACGTTCTGTAATTTGTCAATTAAAAGTTCTACTGTTTCTTCTACATTTAATCCTTCTTCTGAAATTCGAAGGTCTGCATACTTTTCATAAAGAGGTGTTCTCTCCATAAAAAGATCTTTTAATGTTTGTCCACTCTTTAGTACCACGCCTCGTCCTTTGATATCAGAGAGACGCTTTTCTATTGTAGAAAATGGTACTTCCAAATAAACTACAGTACCAATTTCCTTCAAATGCTCCATGGCTTCCTGTCCATACACGACACTTCCGCCAGTTGCAATAATTGTTTTTGAACACTCAATTCCAGCATTTACTCGATTTTCCACCTGAATAAAGCCGTCTGTTCCCACTTCTGCAATAATATCCTTTAGCAGTTTACCTTCTTGTTGTTGGATTAACAGGTCTGCATCCAAAAACTGATATCCGAGTACCTTTGCCAGAATAACGCCCACCGTGCTTTTACCTACGCCTGGCATACCGATTAAAACAATATTTGTCTTTTGCATTGTCTTTCTCTTTCTGTTACTCTTCTGTTCCTATTTCTTCCGTTTCCGTAGAATCTGATTCATATGTGAAGAAATTATGGAAATCTATTTTATCTAAAACGGCATCATTTACAGTCCAGCCATCGTCTTCCTGCCATGCAGTAAGCACTTCTTCATACTTAGCCAATTCGCGTTCTGCAATGATTGTTTCACGATTTTCTTCTGTTGCATCTATGTCTGTTTCTGAGTCAAGTCTTACGAAATAAATATAATCTTCTGTTTCAATCATATCGGATACTTCGCCAACTGCTAAGGAATCCAACACTTCGATTACAGCTGCATCAAGAGTAGTGTCATTTGCGCTATACGCTCCAGTTGTAGGTACGACACCATTATCTTCTGCAACTGTTTCTAAGTCAATCGCATTTAAATCCAAATCCATCTGTAATGCTACCGTCTTAATATTTGCAAGTTGTTCTTCCGTATATTCTACAAAACTATAACTATCGTCATAATATCCTGTAAGATCGATTTCAATCATGGTGTAACCACGCATGTTTGCTTCTTCGTCACTTACTTCATGGTCTGCGGTTTCAGCAATTGCATCATACATCTTTGCCTGAATCAGATAAAGCTCGAGCATTTCTTCTACGATTTCCTGCGTCGCACCAAATTCCTCAATCGCTTCTTCTGAGTTTGCAGCTAAAAAAGCTGTTGCTGCTTCACTAATCTGTGCTTTCTCTTCATCTGTGATTTCTACGCCATATTCATCCATATGTGCTTTTAATGTATAAACTTCATGGAGCATATCCATTACAGATGCCTTAAAATCATCTTCCAATGTTGTACCATATCCGTAAAGGTCTGTCTCCCATGCAGTTTCACCAAAATACATCACGTAGATATCATCTACTGTTGCCTTCTGATATTTTGCCATAAAATTCGCAACACCATATGGCACTTTCTGATCGCCTAAAGTGGCGATTGTATCATCTGAACTTGCACCACATCCAACGAGTGCTGTTAAACAAATCACTCCCGATAATGCAAGAGCTGCTAATTTCTTAAGTTTCATAATTCCTCCTAAAGCAAGGCAAACTTCGCCTTTTATATCATCAATATATTATAAAACCTTTTCACACATCTAGCAAGGTTTTTCTTGTATTTCCGCAAGTACAGACATATTTTCCAAAAGATTGTTTAGAGTTTCTATCACATCTTTTCCCTTTTCACGTGAATTTCCATTTAACTTATAAATAAAGCATGGATTTTTTGTGTCTGGCACAAAAACTAAAAACGGCGCATGGTTCTGTATCAATTCTGGAATCCTTCCAGGGTCGATTTTTGCTTTTTCATACATAACCAATTTTAGCTCATCGCCTTTTTGTGTAACCTCTTTCACATATAGGCTGTGTGCCAAATATTTTAATCTGGCAATCGTCAAAAGATTCTGTACTGATTTTGGTGGTTCTCCAAAACGGTCAATCAGTTCTTCTAACATCTCTTCCGCTTCCTCTTCCGATTCAATGCCCGCAATTCTTTTATAAATATCCAGTTTCTGTAACTCATTCGCGACATAAGTCGGCGGAATATATGCACTGGTATTAATATCAATGGCCGTCTCAAATTTTTCTTCTACCACAACACCCTTTGCCTCTTTTACCGCTTCATTTAACATTTTGCAGTACAAGTCGTATCCTACCGCTTCCATATGTCCACTCTGCTCTGCACCTAAAAGATTTCCCGCACCACGAATTTCCAAATCTCGCATAGCGATCTTAAAACCACTACCCAACTCGGAATACTCTTTCATAGCAGCCAAACGTTTTTCCGCTACTTCTTTGAGCATCTTATTTCTACGATACATCAAAAATGCATAGGCTGTTCTATTTGAACGTCCCACTCGACCTCTCAACTGATATAGCTGCGACAAACCCATGTTGTCCGCATCATGAATAATCATGGTATTTACATTTGAGATATCCAATCCGGTTTCTATAATTGTGGTAGAAACCAACACATCAATTTCTCCATTGATAAAACGATACATAATTCTTTCGAGATCACTTTCCTTCATCTGACCATGTGCAAATGCAACATTTGCTTCTGGCACCAACGCCTGAATCTTTGTGGTCACTTCATCAATATCTCTTACCTTATTATAGACGTAGAAAACCTGGCCATCTCTCGCCAACTCGCGATGGATTGCCTCTCTTACCATTTCTTCGTTATATTCCATCACATAAGTTTGGATTGGAAGACGGTCCATTGGAGGCTCTTCCAATACACTCATGTCGCGAATACCTATAAGGCTCATATGCAAAGTTCTAGGAATTGGTGTCGCCGTCAAAGTCAATACATCAACATTCGTTTTCATCTGTTTGATTTTTTCCTTATGCGTTACACCAAATCGCTGCTCTTCATCAACCACCAAAAGTCCCAAATCTTTGAATTCGACATCCTTCGATAAAATACGATGTGTTCCAACGACGATATCTACCTGACCTTTTTTCAAGTCTTCTACTGTGCGTTTCATCTCTCCAGCGCTTCTAAAACGGCACATCAAATCCACTCGGACTGGAAAATCTTTCATTCTCTGCGCAAAGGTGTTGTAAATCTGTTGCGCCAAGATGGTTGTAGGCGCCAAATATGCCACCTGCTTTCCTTCCTGCACTGCCTTAAATGCTGCACGAATCGCTACTTCCGTTTTTCCATATCCTACATCGCCACAAATCAAGCGATCCATGATTTTTGTACTTTCCATATCTCGCTTGGTATCCGCGATAGCCAATTCCTGATCTTGTGTTTCTTCAAACGGAAACAGTTCTTCAAACTCTCTCTGCCATACTGTATCTGGTCCGTAGACAAAACCATTTTTCTCCTCGCGCAGAGCATACAGTTTTACAAGGTCGCCTGCAATTTCCTTTACCGCACCACGCACCTTGGATTTTGTTCTGGTCCACTCCTGTCCACCAAGACGATTTAGCTTTGGTTTCTTCGCATCTTTTCCCGCGTATTTTTGTATCATTTCCAAGTTCGTTGCAAGGATATAAAGGTTAGAACCATTTGCGTATTCAATTTTTATATAATCTTTTAGAATACGGTCTACTTCTATCTTTTCGATACCTTTGTAAATGCCTAGTCCATGATTTTCGTGCACGACATAATCACCTACATTTAAGTCCGTAAAGCTTGCTATTTTCTCACCCTCATAGGTTCGATGACGTTTTTTCTTCTTTTTCTCCGCACCAAAAATATCGGATTCTGTAATAACCGCAAACTGTAGAATCGGATATTCATATCCTTTTCGTACCTTACCAAAACACACCATAATCTGACCTTCCACCAAATCATGATCATAATCTTCGGTATAAAAACTATTTAATCCTTCATCCAGCAAATCATTTGCAAGACGTTTCGCTCTGGTTCTGGAACCTGACAAAAGTACCACCTTATAGTGATTCTTTTTGTAATTTTTTAAATCCTTTACTAGAAGCTCAAAACTACTATTATAAGAGTTAACGCTCTTTACGTGTACACCAAATATCCCCTGCTGCTTGAAACCGTTTGGTTTCGCATCCAACGCAGCCAATGCGATACAGCTAAACTGCTGACATTTTCCTACAATCTCCTTCTGTAAAAACAATTCACGCATCTGCCCTGGTAAAATATAACCTTTCTCTAAGCGATGTTTCATGCTTTCGGAGAACTCTAACTCCGTCTGGCTTCCTCGTTCCACACAACGACTTAATTCATCAAAATATATAAACGTATCCTTAGGTTCAAAATAATCCAAAAGACCTTTTCTTTCTTCGCAAAAATAAGAAAGATAAGCGTCCATACCAGCATAGATCGATAGTTCGCCCCACTCTTCTGCTTTTTCTTCCGCCGTAGAAAGACAACGATATGCTTCTTCGGTTTTCATCTCTTTTCGCAATCTGTCCGAAGTCTTTTTTGCTTCCGCCAAAAGTTTCTCAATTCCAGCTTGTTTTTCATTTTCGTCTAAAACAAGTTCGCAGGCTGGATATATTTTTATTTCATCTATATTTTCAATAGACTTCTGACTTTCTGTATCAAAGGTACGAATCGTGTCAATTTCGTCACCCCACATCTCAATACGAATCGGATTTTCTTCTGTTAATGGAAAAATATCCAAAATACCACCGCGAAGCGCAAACTGTCCCATGGTCTCTACCTGATACTCTTTTTCGTATCCCATACGAACCAACTGCGTCATGATTGCTTCCAAAGAAAGCTCATTACCTGGTGTCAGTTTTAGCACCGATTTCCATAGCTTTTCAGGTGGTGCCTGTGTATTCATCAACGCATCAAATGTTGTAATCACCGTAACCCTGTCATTTTCGTGGATTGCTTTTAATGCGCGGATTCGCTCTGCAGTCAGTACATTTCCTCGAATATCTGACTGGTAAAAAAGCACATCTTTTGCAGGATAATACACCACCTCAGAATCAAAAAAGCGATAGTCCTCATAGAGTTCTTTCGCTTTTTGTTCATGAAAAGTAACGATGATATTCTTCTTTCTACCATCGCTACATGCATATATCATATGTGGTTTTTGTGGGTCAATACATCCTGTTACAGAGTAGAGCCCCTTTTCCTTCTTTGCCGCAGCCATCATCTCCTGAAAGCCACTTAAATTCTCCAAAGGTTCTACAAAAGTTTTCACATTCTACTCCTGCTTTTTTGCGTTATAGTCATTCATCGCCTTGTCTACATCGCCCTGCGACATAAGTACAGTCGCTCCAATGATATCTGGCATAACTTCTTTTAACTTGGTTTGATCCTCTTCAGAAAAATGTCCTAGTACATAGTCTGCCAAATCCCAACCGCTTGGCTTTTCACCCACACCAACTTTAATTCGCATAAAATTTTGCGTACCCGCATGCGCAATCAGACTCTTAATTCCATTATGTCCGCCAGCACTTCCTTTTTTACGAATACGAATATTTCCTGGTGCAAGGCTAATATCATCATAGATAACCATCATATCTTCTTCAGGGTCCAACTTGTAAAAATCCATGACTTCTCTTACACTTTCACCGCTTAAATTCATAAAGGTCTGGGGTTTTACCAAAAGCACTTTTACACCTTCTATTATACCCGTACCACAAAGTGCTTTATGCTTTTTTTCTGTTATGCTAATTCCATACTTGCTAGCGAGGGCGTCAATCGCAATAAAACCAGCATTATGTCTAGTATTCTCATATTTTTTTCCTGGGTTTCCTAATCCAATGATTACAAACATATCTATCTCCTTAAAAAGCCCTCGCCCAAGCGGCGAGGGTTTTCTTATTCCACTTCTTCTTTATATTTTTCCAGAATCAAATTCTGAAGATGTTCTCGTGTAGCGGAGTTAATAGGATGTGCAATATCACGATATTCCCCATCACTAGCTTTACGGCTAGGCATCGCAATAAACAATCCCTTTTCCCCTTCAATAACCTTGATGTCATGAATGACAAATTCGTTATCAATGGTAATAGAAGCAACCGCTTTCATCTTACCTTCTTTTTCAACCTTGCGAATACGTACATCTGTTATCTGCATACAAAAGCCCCCTTTTTTCATGCTACGCTGTCTCCCACGTAATCACATTATATATTTTTGAAATGATATTTTATAATTAAATTATATCATATTAATTTTTTTCCACAACCTTTCTTTGCAAAACAATTGTTTCGAGTTATAATAAAAGAAATCTAACATGCAAAAGGGGAATCTTTATGTATACACTTAATTTTAACGAACCTATCCATGTACATTTTATGGGCATCGGTGGTATCAGTATGAGTGGTCTTGCAGAAATTCTTTTAATGGAAGGATTTGCCATTAGCGGATCAGATATGAAAGAGTCTACTCTTACGACCCAGCTAGAAAGCAAAGGCGTAAAAGTTAATTATGGACAGGTAGCAGAAAACATTACTTCTGATATTGATTTGGTAGTTTACACTGCTGCTATTCGTGAAGATAACGAAGAATGGCTTGCAGCAAAAAAAGCAAATATACCTATGCTTACCCGTGCTGAGCTTCTTGGTCAGATAATGGACAATTACAGCAAATCCATTGCCGTTTCTGGAACTCACGGAAAAACCACGACTACCTCTATGATTAGCCAGGTGCTTTTGGAAGCAAATACAGATCCTACTATTACTGTAGGTGGCATTCTCTCAGCCATTGACGGCAATCTCCGTGTAGGAGAATCCGAGGTGTTTATTTCAGAAGCCTGTGAATATACAAATAGCTTTTTAAATTTCCGACCAAAATATAGCATTATTTTAAATGTAGAAGCAGAACATTTAGACTTCTTTAAAGATTTGGAAGATGTAAGAAACTCCTTTACAAAATTCGCCGCAAACACACGCGCTGATGGTGCAACAATCATCAATGGCGAAATTGAAGACTACGAAGGTTTGGTAGCAAATCTTCCTCATAAAGTAGTTACTTATGGTTTTGATTCTCGTTTTGATTTCTACGCAGAAAACATTCGTTTTGACGAAAGAGCCTGCGGTGTATTCACCGCGATGCACAACGGAGAAGAACTGATGCATGTTCATCTCAATGTACCTGGTATGCATAATGTTTCTAATGCTCTTGCTACAATTGCATTAGCTACTCTTATGGAACTTCCACAGGAAGAAGTTATTGTAGGACTTAGAAAATTTGGTGGTGCGAATCGCCGTTTCCAATATAAAGGCGAAGTTGCAGGCATGACCATAATTGATGATTATGCACATCACCCAACAGAGATCCAGGCTACTTTAGATGCTGCTGCGAACTATCCGCACAATCGTCTTGTGCTGGTATTCCAGCCTCATACCTACACACGTACAAAAGCATTCTTAAATGAATTTGCAGAAGTACTGTCACAAGCAGACATTTTAGTTTTAGCAGATATTTATGCTGCTCGTGAAAAAAATACCATTGGTATCAGTTCCGAAGATTTGCTTGCATTGGTAAAAGAAAAGGGAACCGAGAGCTATTATTTCCCATCATTTGACGAAATTGAAAACTTTTTATTAGAAAATTGTATGAACGGCGACTTGTTGATAACTATGGGCGCAGGAAACGTTGTAGAAATAGGCGAATCTCTTTTAGGTAAATAGTTGTCCACATTATCCACATTATTATGGGGGATTTTATCCCATAGTAATGTGGATTTTTTTACCTCCAAAAAAGCCAGTAAAATAAGCATGTCCCTTTTATTATCCACGTTATCCACATTATTCACAAAGCCTGCAAACCCTTGATTTTACTGGGTTTGTGGCATTTTTTGCTCTTCCATTTCTGATTTTATTGTGCTATACTTAACCACAGGCTTATGGAGTTTTTTACGCAGTAAGCATTTGTTTTGGAAAGAGGGTTTAGAGATGGCAACTATTCAATTACATAGCGATTACCCACACAATCACATTAGTGTGCCTCGTGTGTTTATCGATAAATATATGGCTGATGCAAACGGAGAATTCGTAAAAGTTTATTTATATCTTTTGCGTTGTATGGGTTCTCACAAACACTCCGACTGTTCCATTTCAGCTATTGCAGATCATTTCAATTACACTGAAAAGGATATTTTGCGTGCCTTGAAATACTGGGAAAAAGTTGATGTAATCAGTTTAGAATTAAACAAAAACAATCAGCTCACAGGTTTATGTTTCAAAGATTTGACTGGCGGTGTACAGCATGACGTTGCAGAAGAACCAATTATCGAACTTGCTCCAGACACAGTTGCTGACACCTCAGCAGCAGATGTTGCCCCAGTAGAAACAAAGAAAACTGCTACAAAAGCAAAGAAAGCTACTACAACTAGCAAAAAACGCGAATATACCTTGGATGAAGTAAAAGAATTCCATAATAATCACGAAGTATCTGAACTGTTGTTCATTATAGAAACATACTTGAAGCATCCATTGAACTCAACCGAAATGAATACCGTATTTTTCTGGTATGATGGCTTGAAATTCTCTGGAGAAATCATTGAGTACTTAGTAGAATATTGTATCACCAATGGACACTCAAGTCTTCGCTATATGGACAAGGTTGCTATTGGGTGGGCTGAAAATGGTATTGATACCATTGAAAAGGCAAAAGATCACGTTTCAATCCGTTCAAAAGCATACTATAGTATCATGAAGGCTTTTGGTATTAGCGGAAGAAATCTGGCAGATTCAGAAATGACTTTTGTAAACAAGTGGTCAAAAGACTTTGCCTTTGACATTGAAATCATTCAGGAAGCTTGTAAACGAACAATTTCTGCTACACAGAAGCCAAGCTTCGAATATGCCGATTCTATTTTAACCAATTGGCATAATAACAACGTACATACATTAAAAGATGTAGCTGCTTTGGATGAAGTATTTAACAAGAGCAAACGCCCTGCTTCTAAAAACAGCATTACTGTAAAGCGCAACAACAATAAATTCAACAATTTCCATCAGCGCGAATACGACTCAGATGAGTTCGAAAAATTATTGCTTACTACATCCGTTCAATAATTTTTCACTCTTGAGTTTAGGAGGAATCTATGGCATTAAGCAACGCACAATATGATGAAATCATGCGCGGATACCAAAGTCGTCAGCTTCAGAATTATCGACTTACAAAACAGCGATTAGAAGAAGTTTACGAAAAGGTACCAGAATTAAAAACTATTAATGATGAAATTGCTTCCACCTCAGTAGAAGCAACTCGGAAAAAACTAGACGAAGACAAGGTAAGTTTTAACCTCTTAAAAAAGAGACTTGCGGATTTAAAGAATGAGAAAGCAGCTCTGATTGAAAGCCTTGGATATGCACCTGGTTATTTCGAACCAGTTTATACATGTAAAGATTGCAAAGACACAGGATTTATCGACGGAAAGAAATGCCATTGTTTCAAGCAGGCAGCTATTGACGTGGTTTATTCACAGTCTAATATTAAAAACATTTTACAAAGAGAGAATTTTTCGAACTTCTCCTACGAATACTATTCAGACGATGAAATCAATCCTGCTACTGGCTTGTCTTCACTAGACACCGTAAAACGTGCAGTAGACGAATGCAGACATTTTATCGATGATTTTGACAATAAGCCAAAGAATTTGTTTTTCTATGGCGACACTGGCGTTGGGAAGACCTTCCTTTCCAATTGCGTAGCAAAGGAATTATTGGAAAAAGGCTATTCTGTTATTTACTTTACAGCTTTCCAATTATTTGATATATTGAGCAAAGGTGTGTTTGACCGCGATGCAGATGCAATCGCTGCGCACCAAAACATTTTTGATTGTGATTTGCTGATTATTGATGACTTAGGTACTGAAAATTCAAATTCATTTACCACATCACAATTATTTCTGTGTGTAAACGAACGAATTCTCCGCCAAAAATCAACTATTATCTCTACCAATCTTAACATGAACGAGATGATGAATGATTATTCGGAACGTACTGCGTCACGTATTTCCAGCAATTACTCCATCATCAAACTTTTTGGTGATGATATACGCATCCAAAAAAGAAGGATGCGCTAACTACAAACACTTTTTTTACGGAGGACATCATGCCAAACGATGAAAGAATTCTAGAAACCATTCCTACAGGTATCCTTGGACTTATTCCAACAAAGAGCTGTACCGAATTGGGAGCCAAAGTAGACCAATATCTTACTACTTGGAGAGAAAACCGCGAACACGAACACAAAAATGATGCAGCATTTATTGACTATCACAAAGATAGCTATATCATCCCTGTTTCAAATCCTCGTTTCGGTTCCGGCGAAGCTAAATGTGTAATCAACCAGTCCATTCGTGGTCTTGATTTATACATCTTAGTTGATGTAACAAACTGGAGCTTAACTTATAAGCTTTGCGGACATGAAAACCACATGTCACCAGACGACCATTACTCAGATTTAAAACGTATCATTGCTGCTTGTGGCGGTAAAGCAAGAAGAATTACCGTTATCATGCCTTTCCTTTACGAAAGCCGTCAGCATAAGCGTTCTTCTCGCGAATCCCTTGACTGCGCTTTAGCACTTCAGGAATTAGTTGCTATGGGTGTAGATAACATTATTACTTTTGATGCACATGATCCACGTGTACAGAACGCAATTCCACTTCGTGGTGGTTTTGAATCTGTTCAGCCAATTTATCAGTTCATCAAAAACATGTTAAAGAACGTAAAAGATTTACAGATTGACCCAGAGCACCTTATGGTAATCAGCCCTGACGAAGGCGCTACAGGACGTGCTATCTACATGGCAAACGTTCTTGGTGTTGACATGGGTATGTTCTACAAACGTCGTGACTACAGCAAAATTGTAGATGGACGTAATCCAATTGTTGCTCATGAATTCTTAGGACAGGATCTTGATGGAAAGGATGTAATCATCATTGACGATATGATTTCTTCTGGAGAAAGCATGATTGATACTGCTAGAGAGTTAAAGAAACGTAACGCAAATCGTATCTTTGTATGTTCTACTTTCGGTCTTTTCACAAATGGTCTTGCATCATTTGATAAAGCTTACGAAGAAGGCTACATTTATCGTATTATTACAACAAACTTAACTTATCAGACACCTGAACTTCTTTCAAAAGAATACTATATTAACTGTGATATGAGTAAGTACATCGCTTACATCATCGACACATTAAATCACGATGCATCTATTAGTGATTTATTGAACCCATATGATAAGATTAAGGCTGTTATCGGACAGTACAAAGCAGATCCATATTCGTTATAGTTATAAATAACCAAATTTCAAAAACAAAAAAAAGAAGTTGTTTCAAGCTTTGCTTGAACAACTTCTTTTTTACTTGGCTAATTATTTTATACAAGCTCAAGAACTACTTCTAAAGCACCGTCACCTTTACGCTGACCAATCTTTACGATTCTTGTGTAACCACCGTTACGGTTAGCATATTTAGGAGCGATTTCGTCAA
>CAZVOY010000034.1:0-12895 GCA_964628865.1 uncultured Lachnobacterium sp.
TTCTTGGGAATTTATTTACAACACTTTCAATAGGAACCATTCGAACCTTCATAACAGATTCGTGTAAGTTTGTTGTAATTCTTTCTAATGATTCCACTTGTTCACGGAATCCCTGATTTGCAAAATTTCCACCTTCTGATGAACTAATAGATACCAATGAGTTCTTTGCGATCAAAAGCTCGGATACCTGATTCATAAGTGCGTCTAATTTTTCAATATCAACACGAATTGTTCTATTTGTTGCCGGTTTAGAAGGTGTCTGTTTCTTTGTAGGAGCCGCCTGTGCTGCTGGTGCTGCAGTAGTTGCTGGCGCTGCCTGTGCAGGAGCTGCCTGTCCTGCTGGTGCTACAACAGTTGCAGGTTCTTCTAACTTTTCTTCTACAACGATATCCGTAAGTTCTTCACCTACTACATCATCAATTTCAGATACATCTTTTGCTGCCGCAAGAATTTTATCTAAATCTTCATTGGATGCCACGCAAAAACTGAAATCCAAATCGAATTTTTCATCTTCAATATCAGGTGAACTTGGATGATTTGCAAAAATTTCACCCATAGCTTCTACTGCACGGAACACAAGGAATGCTCTTGCTGCTTTTAAGAGACAGTCTTTGTTTACATATACAGTAATCGCATATACTTTTTTACCTTCTTCCTTAGCCTGAACAGCTTCGTCTTTTTCGGTATCAGTAAGTGTTAATTTCACAACATTACCTTCTGCAACTTCTTCGGATGTAGATGATGCTTCTGCGTCAGAAGATGCAGCAGTTTCTACAACAACACCATTTGCTTTTGCAATAAAATCATTCAACTCTTTAATAATAATTTCATTGTCTTCTGTACCTTCATCAGAAGTTGATTTTACATTTGCAAGATATGCATCTAATGCATCTAAGCATTTGAATAAAAGATCAATCATAGCACTATCTACTGCAATCTTATCACTACGCACTTCTTGGAATACATTCTCCATATCATGAGTAAGGTGCTGCATTCTCTTAAAGCCCATAGTACCAGCCATACCCTTCAATGAATGTGCTGCACGGAACACTTCATTAATGGTATCTTTGTTGTCCGGCTCTTTTTCAAGAGTCATAATACAGTCACTTAAAGACTGTAAATGTTCACTACTTTCATCAATAAAAATCTCGAGATACTGACTTACATCCATCTTATTTTACCCCCACGTTCTTTGTGATTGTTTCAGCAACTTTCTCAAGCGGTACAACCTCATCAACAATACCTGATTCTTCAATCGCTTTTGGCATACCATACACCACACATGTTTCTGCACTCTGCGAGATAACATGGATTGGTTTATGATGACCCAGTGAAAGAATTCCGTTTGTACCGTCTGCCCCCATACCTGTTAAAACTACACAAACCACTTCATCAAACCCACATTTCGAAAGAGAATCATATGTAATGTTTGCACATGGTCTTAATCCGCCAATTGCTGGCATCTCATTAAGACTAATTTTATGGTTTCCATCTGGACATTTCACAACTTCCATATGTTTACCACCTGGCGCCACATAAATATGACCTTTTTCAAGCACATCGCCATGCTCTGCTTCTTTTACGGCAATTGGACTAACTTCATTCAAGCGATCTGCCATGGATTTTGTAAACCCAGCTGGCATATGCTGTACCAAAATCATTGGTGCATCCAAATTCTTTGGAAGATAAGGAATAACACTCTGTAATGCTTTTGGTCCTCCAGTAGAACAAGCAAGTGCTACTAGTTTTTTATTACCAGTAGCTTTTAAGCGATTAAAATTAGAAGTTACATTCGGTTTAACACTACCTGCAGGTGCAGGATTAGCTTTTGCACCAGTCGTAGCACTTCTAGAAGATGACGATGTTCTAGAGGAACTTCTAACAAATGCGCGACTGTTTAATACAGCGTTTAACACTTCCAAAAGTTTCTTTTTAAAATTGTCACCTTTCGCTTCAGCGATAGCAGTTGGTTTGGTTACAAAGTCGATTGCACCACGTTCCAATGCGAGAATGGTAACTTCAGCATCTTTTGTCGTCAGCGTACTTACCATAATAACATTGGCTTTGATGTTTTCTTCCTGTAGTTTTTCCAACAATTGGAGACCATCCATTCGAGGCATATTAACATCAAGTACTACTCCGTCATAGGTAGTAGTCTTTAATTTTTCATATGCTTCAAGGCCATCTCTACAAGTATCTTTTGCCTGAAAATTACTATCTGAGTTGATTATATCACATATAACCCTTCTCATGAGTGCAGAGTCATCGACAACAAGAATATTTTTCTTCATTATTCGCCACTCTCCTTCTTTCTAATTTTTCTATCCTCTTCAAAAACATAACGAATAATTAAATCCATGTCTTTCACATTCTTGAAAATCCATTTCGCACGGACACTCCATCTATCCTGTACCTTCTCAATTGAATCACAAGCAATTACTTCAGAAACAAGATAAAACATATGATCAATTTTATCATTTGACAAACGAATTACTATAAGAAGCTTTTCTCCCACTTCCAATGGCTCTGTAGTTGTAAATTTACTACCTCCACCACTTAAATCCTGTGTTCTGGCTAATTTTTTATGCTCAATATATTCTGGATTTGCAATTTCTTCGAACAAATCTTCCGTCGATTCAAGTTCAGCCACTTCATTCGAAATCTTATAGTATGAAAAATCCAGCGCAATTTCTAATCTGTAAAACTCGCGTCTTTGATATTTCTTTAATCCTGTTTTAATTTCCGCAGCAAGTAAATAGAAATTATCTTTTTTATAACGTTGTCTAATTACAGCTTCACAGGTGTAAAGCCCCCTTGCCGTATAGAAATAGAATTGACATTCCACACCTACTTGGAACATAATCATTCTACCTTCATCGGTAGGCATCGTTATTTCAATTTCATTGCCGTCCAAGAAATCAAACACGCTGCTTTTATAGGTTTTTCCGTTGTTCTGATGAAGAAAATTGATATCAACTTTATCACCAGGATTGATGAAATTTGAAATCATCGCAAACTCCTCTTATTTTCTATTATTCAACAAACTCGAAAAAATCTGTGAAATCCCTCTTCTCATAGGTGCCAAATGATGTGTACCTTCCAATAAATTCTGTGTAAGAACTTCAAAGGCTTTTGACGAGTCTGAATTTGGCTCATTAATGGAAACTATTTTCTGTTGTCTCACAGAACGTTCCAATGCCGAATCCTGAGGTATCATCCCAAGATAATTAATGTTACCATTTAAAAACTGTTCAACAACAGATTTCAATTTATCATATACCATCTGTCCATCTTCCACCGACTGTACTCTATTTGCTACAACATGAATAGTGGTACCGCTTTCAATGAAGTTCGGATTACGATACAACGCTTTTAAAAGCGAGTAGGAATCTGTCAATGAGCTTGGTTCTGGAGTCGTCACAAGTAAGACTTCAGGGCTTGCCAGAACAAACTCTAACACCTGATCTGATACTCCTGCTCCAGTATCTATAATAATAACATCAGCAAGTTCATTTAACTCACTTATACTCTTTACCAGATACATAATCTGATCTCGATATAGATTATTTAAGCCAATAACACCATTTCCACCAGATATAAATCCAATTTCCATAGGTCCAGTTGAAATAATCTCTTTTATGCTTTTCCCATGATACAACAAACTTGATAAATTATGTTTTGGAACAACACCAAACATAACCTCAATATTAGCAAGTCCAAAATCCGCATCTAAAATTATGACTCTTTGTCCCTGTTTGCGAAGTTGTACTGCTAAATTTACTGCTACATTTGATTTTCCTACTCCACCTTTACCACTGGTAATTGTAATAACACGGGCAGCTTTTATATTGTTTTGATTTTTAGCTTTTATAACATTTCTAAGCTGCTGTGCCTGATCCATACTTATCTTCCTCCCAATAACTGTTTTACGATTTTCTGGGTATCAAACACTTCAATATCGTCTGGAACATTTTGTCCATTTGTAACATATGATAAATCTGCATCCGCATACAATTTTATGTTAAGTAGATTACCATAAGAACTTGTTTCATCAAGCTTTGTAAAAATCAACTTAAAATCTGAAATTTCGTTATAAACATCTACAATATCCATTAAGTCATTGTATTTTGTTGTTGCACTTAATACCAAATAAACTTCTTTACGATATTCCTGACTCACACCATCCAACAAGCGCTTTGTATCATTACGTTGTTGTTCGTTTTTATGAGAAAATCCTGCCGTATCAACGAAGATTAAATCATAATCTGCATATTTTTCAATTTCTTCATTGATTTCTTCAATGGAATATACAATCGACATAGGCGCATCTAAAATATTTGCATAAACACGCAACTGTTCCGTTGCCGCAATACGATATGTATCCGCAGTAATAAATGCTACTTTTCGATTATATTCCACTTTATATTTTGATGCAATTTTCGCAATAGTAGTCGTTTTTCCTACACCAGTTGGTCCAACAAAGAAAACAACATTCGGTTTCTTTCCAGATAATTCAATCGTCTTTGGCTGACCAAATTTAAGAACCAATTTCTGATATATATTAGGTAAAATCAAATCCACATTATTTCCTGGACGCACAAACTTTTCTACTTCATCCAGAATTTGATTTACATACTTTTCATGAACATCATTCTTTAATAACGTATTATAAATCATACGAACAAAATGAAGTTCCTCTGAAGTAGGCTTTGTATGCTGATCCTCCTGTGTATTGTTAGACAACTGCTGTTCGAGCAATTCCGATAAATTATCTAATCGTTCTTTAAACTGCTTATCTGTAGTAATATTTTGTTCAGGCTCACTGGATTCTTTCTTAATCTCTTCTCTTGCTGGTGTTCTCATAGGCTGTGGAATTGCAATTTCTTCGTCAGCAGCAAGATTAATATTTTCACGGCTTTTTGCATGCGTAGCAAGCGCGCTCATGGCACCTGAAAACGATTCTTTTTCTTCAATAGCTGCAGTTACTTCATATGTAGAAGACTGAAAAATACCCAATAATCCCTTTGGTTTAATCTCCTTCACATTCATGATAACGGCATTTGCCCCAAATTCCGCTTTTGCTTTTTCAATCGCTTCTTCTTTTGTTTTCCCCTGGAATTTGTTAATCGTCATTTATACTGTCACCATCCCAACTGATTGTAACTCTACATTCGATTCTACTTCGTTATAAGAAATCACAATCAAATCTTTAAAATAATCTTCGGTAAGCTTTTTGAAGTACATACGCACGATTGGCGACGTAATAATAATCGCACTCTTGCCAAGACTTTCAAGCTTATTAATTTCTGTCTCAACCGAACTCATAATTGATTTTGTTTTTTCAGGGTCTAATGTAAGATAAGCACCCTGCTCTGTCTGTTTTACAGAGGACATAATCTCCTGCTCAATCTTCGGATCTAATGTCACTACACTAGTTACTTCATTTGCAGGGAAATATTTATTAGAAATCGCACGTTTCAAAGCCTGACGCACGTATTCTGTCAACACATCTGTATCTCTGGTTCCCGTTGCATGGTCAGCCAGTGTTTCAAATATAGTAAGTAAATCTCGAATAGAAATACCTTCCGAAAGCAAATTCTGTAATACTTTCTGTACATCGCCAAGTCCCAGCATTTTTGGTACAAGTTCATCCACAAGTACAGGGTTAGATTCCTTAAGGTTGTTAACCAAATTCTGCGTATCCTGTCTGGTAAGCAGTTCCGCAATATGTGTACGAATAATTTCTGTTAAATGTGTTGCAATAATAGAAGGAGCATCTACTACGGTGTAACCCAAACTTTCTGCTCGTTCTCTCTGGCTTTCTGTAATCCAAATTGCAGGCAAATGGAACGATGGTTCAAAGGTAGGAATACCTGTAATCTCTTCCTCTACGTAACCTGGATTCATAGCCATATAGTGGTCAAATAAAATCTCACCTTCTGTAACCTGAATACCTTTTATTTTAATAATATACTGATTTGGATTCAGCTGAATATTATCACGAAGACGGATAATAGGAACCACCGTACCAAGTTCTAACGCAATCTGACGACGAATCATAACAACTCGGTCGAGAAGGTCGCCACCCTGATTTACATCGGCCAATGGAATAATACCATATCCAAATTCCAACTCGATTGGATCCACCTGTAAGAGCGACACAACATTTTCCGGTCTTCGTATTTCTTCTGCTTCGGTTTCCGGAGTCGCCACTTCGTTTTCCACTGTCTCCACGCCAATATTTTCTTCCAGTTTACGAGCAGCTACGATAAAGAGAATACCCACGCCCATAAATAGCCACCACTGTAATGGTGTGAATATTCCAAGGAAAATCAGAACTGCTCCTACGATATATAGTACTCTTGGAATACCAAAGAGCTGCTTCATAACTCCATCCGCGAAATCAGCATCTTTTGATCCTTTTGTTACTAAAATACCAGTTGAAAGTGAAATCAAAAGCGATGGGATCTGTGATACCAGACCATCACCTATAGTAAGGAGCGCAAACTCTTGGATGGCATCCATAAATTCCATACCATCCATAACACCCATGATGGTACCACCTACTAAGTTGATTAATGTAATAATCAAACCAGCTGTAGCGTCACCTTTTACGTACTTTGTCGCACCATCCATAGCTCCGAAGAAACTAGCTTCTTCCTGAATTTTAGTTCGACGTTCCTGTGCCTGTTTTTCCGTAATCGCACCTGTATTTAAATCCGCATCAATCGCCATCTGTTTACCAGGCATAGCGTCCAATGTAAATCGAGCTGTTACTTCTGCAATACGTTCGGTACCTTTATTGATTACCATGAACTGAATTAAAATTAAAACAATAAATACAATAGCACCTACGACAAGATTATTACCACCTACGAAATCACCAAAGGTACGTACAACATTACCTGGATCTCCATCTAACAGAATCAATCGTGTAGATGAAACATTTAATGAAATTCGAAAAATTGTGGTAAATAAGAGAAGGGTTGGGAAATAGGACATATCCAACACTTCCTGTACAAACAGCACATTAAATAAAATTACTAACGAAATACTGATATTAATCGCCAGCATTACATCTAATAACCAAGAAGGAATTGGTATGATAAAGAACAAGATAGCCGCTAATAAATATAATCCAACACCGAAATCGGCCGCTTTAAACATCTTTAACATACTCTTCCTCCTTTCCTTTTGTTAAATCCAAATTTAACTTTATCTATTACTATGAATTTTTCATATGATATACCATAGCTAACACTTCTGCCACAGATTGATACAGTTCTGGCGGAATTTCAGCACCAATATCAACATTATGATAAAGCATTCTAGCTAATGGTTTGTTTTCTACTATTTCTACATGATGTTCCTTGGCTATTTCTTTGATTTTAAGAGCCAAGTAATCTTCCCCTTTTGCTACTACAATAGGAGCTTTGCTTACTTCTGCGTCATACTGAATCGCAACAGCAAAATGGGTAGGGTTTGTGATGACAACATCTGCTTTGGGAACATCCTGCATCATTCGTCTTTGAGATGACTCTCTCATACGTTGCCTAATCTTACCTTTAATCTGAGGATCCCCTTCCACATTCTTGTATTCGTCTTTTACTTCCTGCTTTGTCATCTTCATCTCTTCACTAAACTTGAATCTCTGATAAATATAATCCACAAGACCAATAACAACGAAAACAATACTAATTTCCAAGCCTACATCCAGGATAATTTCTCCCAATAATGCTATCGCCTGTTTTAAATCAATCTCATACAGAATAAAAAGATAATCTACCTCTTCTTCTATCTTTGAATATACGATATAAACAATAATTCCAATCTTTACAACAGATTTTAGCAACTCAAAAAGAGAATCCTTTGAGAAAATTCGCTTAAATCCATTGATTGGATTAAACTTCGACATTTTAGGCTCCATAGGTTTCGTAGAAATCTTCCACCCAACCTGATAAACAGAGACCAAAAACGCTATAGCAAATCCAAATACAAAAAACGGCCAAACCGTTAAAAACATCTCCAACATCATATCTGTCATCAATGTTCCTACCGCCGCTGTGGACAATCCCGCTTGGTTAACCTGGTGAAATTCTGCCATTCGACCTATGGTTTCATCGAAAACGCCTATTAAACGCTCTCCCACATAGCCAATGAAAACCTTCAGCAAAAGAAATAACACTACCAGCGAAACCCCATCTGTCAAATCCTTGCTCTTGGCTACTTTACCTTCTTTTCGCGCATCATCTAACTTCTTTTGAGTTGCTGGCTCTGTCTTTTCGCCACCTTCATCATTTGCAAACCACTGCAAATTATATGGCAATATTAGTTTTTTTGGATATTCTTCATCAATACATGCCTTCAATAAACAAAACCACCATTTTCTTCATTTCATCAAATACCATATTGGTAATGTTTGGGAACAGGAAAATCATCAATAATAACACAACGTACCCTACCAATATTTTTAGCTGAATACCGATAGAGAACATATTCATTTGTGGTGCCACTTTTGCCATAACACCTAATACGCAGTTCATAATCATAATTACTGCAAAAACAGGTAAAAATATGCGAAAACCTATGACAAACAAATCTGTCATATATGTAATCATAGATGTTAACAGACTATCCCACTCAAACACCGCTCCACCAAGCGGTACAACATAAAACGAATCACATACCGCACGCAGAATATACTCATGCATATTTGTGGCAAGCATCATTGCAAAAACTAAATAATAGTACAAATTACCTGTCGAGGTTGTTTGCGTAGCCATATCAGGATTATATTCCTGTGCCATAGACAACCCAATATCCATATCAATGATGTTTCCTGCAAAAACAACAATAGAATTACAGATATATGCAGCAAAACCTATAAGCAAACCTGTAATTCCTTCTTTAAGTACAGCGACACCATATCCGATAACACCTTCATACTGCAATTCAGGAACTGGTACTACGCCATACAATATAATTGCTGTAAAAAAAGATAACCCAATCTTTGCCTGTGCAGGCACCCCACTCTGTCCAAAGAAAGGTGCCACATAAACAAATGTTGCGATTCGAACTAAAATTAATAATATAACTTCATAATCTATTAAAGAAAAACTGTATTCAATCATCGTTTATCACATACTCGTATAATAACTGAAGTTTGACCACAATGTTTGCACAAACTCAATCATTGTATTCATCATCCACGATCCCACTAACATCATAGTAAGAAATACAGCTAGAATCTTTGGAACAAATGTAAGTGTCTGTTCCTGAATAGATGTAACCGTCTGAAAGATACTAATGATAAGTCCTACAATAAGCGAAACCAAAAGTAATGGTGCAGATACAATTACTATATTATATATGGCGTCTCTCGCAATATCTAAGACCGCGTCCTGTGTAATCATGAATCATCACTCCTTAATAAAACGTCTTGACCAAATTGACTATTACCAACTCCCAACCATCTGCCAAAATAAACAACAAAATTTTAAATGGCAAAGAAATAGTCGTTGGCGGCAACATCATCATACCCATTGACATCAGTACGGATGATACAACCATGTCAATAACAATAAATGGAATATAAATTAAAAATCCCATAATAAAAGCATATCGTAACTCACTTACAATAAATGCTGGAACAACCGTTGTAAATGGCACTTCATCATAAGACTCATAAGTCTGTCCAGAAATGTCAACAAACATTGCCAAATCACTCTCTTGTGTCTGTTTTTCCATGAATTCGCGAATCGGAATCTCTGCTAATTCAAAGGCCTCTTCTGTCGTAATTTCATTACGATCTAAAGGCTCAATAACTGTAGTGTTAATTTCCTGGAACGTTGGCCACATAATAAAAAATGTCAAAAACAAAGCCAGCCCAATCAGCACTTGGTTCGGTGGCGCTGTTTGCGTACCAATCGCGGTACGAAGGAAATGCAACACAATAATTATTCTGGTATATGATGTCATCATAATCAGAATAGATGGCGCCAAGGTGAGAATAGTTAAAAGCAAAAGTATACGTATCGAAGCAGACATTGTACCCTCTTCACTATCTGTATCTACTGTCAGATGAATTCCGTCTACTCCATCTTCACTATAATCTGCATCTACCGAATCACCAGTTTCTGCCGCATACACTACTGTGGGACTGGAAAATGAATATGCAATTGTAAAAACTAAAACACATACTGCAAACACTACCGAAAAAATGCAGTAATATTTTTTCAACTTACTCATATACTACCTATTTCTTGGACATTTTATCTTTCAACTGTCCTAATATATCCTGAAAAGTTTCTCCGTTCGCTGGAGTAGTCGAGAATTCTTCCATAAAAGAAAAATCGGTTAGTTGTTCTTCCTTTAAGGTGGCAAGAAGACGAATCTCCTCTTTTCCAATTGAAACAACCAAATACTCCGTTCCAGCTTTCACCAAACAAATATGCATGTTATTTCCAGCTGAAATATTCTCAATAATACGAAGATTCTTACTCTTCATATTGACTTTCTGATACTTTGCAATCCAACGAGTCGTAAAATATGTAATCGCAAGCACAAAGATGAAAATCAAGAGCGTGCTAATCAACTGTAAAAAACTTTCCAAAGATGCTGACAACATCAAAAATCTCATATTAACCAATTACCTTTTTCACTGCTTCTAATACTCTATCTGCCTGGAATGGTTTTACAATGAAGTCTTTCGCTCCAGCCTGAATAGATTCAATAACCATAGCCTGCTGACCCATTGCAGAACACATAATAACACATGCATTTCCATCATTTTCTCTGATTTTCTTTAACGCCTGAATACCATCCATTTCTGGCATTGTAATATCCATAAGCACTAAATCTGGTTTTAACTCGTTGTATTTATCAACGGCAACTGCTCCATTTTCAGCTTCACCTACAACGTTATAACCATTCTTTGTGAGAATATCTTTAATCATCATTCTCATAAATGCTGCGTCATCACTAATTAAAACATTTTTTCCCATTTTAATTTACTCCTTATTCCTCTTACTATTGCTGAACTGGTAATGCATTTACAATTTCTGTAATTCGCACACCAAAACTTTCTTCAATAACTACAACTTCACCTTTTGCCACATACTTTCCATTTACAAGCACATCAATAGGTTCACCTGCAATCTTATTTAATTCGATAATCTTTCCAGGACCAAAGTCAAGGATATCGGAAATAGATTTACTCGTTCTACCTAATTCAACAGTAACTTCCAATGGTACATCCATAATAAGATTGATATTTTCTGGCTGATATACACCTACTGGTACATTTCCAAAAGTACCAAACTGTGCAGGCTGTACGTTTACTGGCTGCTGCATCATTGGTTGTTGCATCATTGGCTGTTGCATCATTGGTTGCTGCATCATTGGCTGTGCATTCATATCCATCGCAGGAGCAGCCTGTACTGGTGCAGCCGCTGGTGCTGGTGCAGGCGCTGGTGCTGGTGCAGGTGCTGCCGCTGGTTCTTTTACACTCTGTGTATCCATTTCCATCGTACGTGTAACACCTTCACACATTTCTCTTGCAAAAGAAATTGGATACAACTGCATAATTTCGCTATCTACTAAATCTCCAATCTCCATACGGAATGTAATGCGCACGAATTCCTTTGTCAAGAACTCATCAATAGATGCTTCATCAACCTGATCTTGTAAGTCAATCAAATCCGCCATAGGTGGACTGATATCAATCGTCTTATTGAGCATTGATGATAAGGATGTAGCAGAAGAACCCATCATCTGGTTCATCGCTTCACTAATCGCACTTAAATGCAACTCTCCTAATTCACCATCGGTATTTGTTCCGTCACCACCCATCATGAGGTCGGTAATAATCTTAACGTCATTTTCTCTTAAAACAAGAATATTACTTCCATCAAGACCTACGGTATATGCAATTCGAATGAATACGCATGGTTTTTCATAAGCCTTAGATAAATCATCCCATGTTGCATAGGAAACGACTGGTGTTGAAATCTCTACTTTACGATTAACAAGCGAAAACAGTGTTGTGGCTGCTGTACCCATGCTAATATTGGAAATTTCACCAATGGCATCTTTTTCTGCATCTGTTAATTTATCATCCGCTGGCGCACCATTATTTGGATCATTCAGTAATGCACTGATTTCTTCTTGTGATAATACTCCGTCCATACCCCTATTGCTCCTCTCTGATCACTTCTGTGACCCTTACTGCATAATTATCACCAGATGCACCTGGTAAAGCAGTAAATTTCTTTATATTTCCCACATAAACATCTAATTCTTCCTCTGCTTTTCGATCCAAACGAATAATATCGCCAACCTGAAGCATTGAAAAATCACTAACCGAAATATTGCTATTCCCCAATACAGCTTTTACAGGAATCTGCGCTTTTCGAATTAACACTTCAATCGCCTCCGCATAATCCGTTTCATCATATTGCTGCATATTAGCATACCAATATTTGGTGTTTAATTTATCGATCACATCTTCCACTGTGAGATATGGAAGACAAACATTCATAAGACCTTCTACTTCACCAATCTTCATATTGATTGTGATAATCGCAATCATTTCACTAGGCGAAATAATCTGTGCATACTGCGAGTTTGTCTCAATACGTTCTAATCTAGGCGTGATTGCCAAAACGTTCTGCCATGGCTCATGGAGAAGATTTACACAAACAATAAAAATTCTCTCGATGATTAACAATTCTATTTCCGAGAACTCTCTTATCTTATCCATTGGTTCGCCTTTGCCACCCAGCATTCTGTCAACCATGGCATAACCTAAATTCGTTGCCATTTCAATAATAATGCTGCCTTGCAAAGGAGCAAAATTAACTATTCCAAGAAGAACTGGATTGGAAAGCGCATTGGA
>CAZVOY010000035.1:0-12761 GCA_964628865.1 uncultured Lachnobacterium sp.
TTGGTGTAACTTCAGAATACTGTGGAACTAAGAGAACGTCATCAAATGTAATTCCTTCGCCGATAATTGTACCCATTTTAATATCCTCGCTTTCTTCTATAAATTTTGTGTTTTATATATTTAATATTGTAATTTGAATGATGATACCATTTTAAAATTGGAGTGTCAAGATGTTATATAAAATCTTCCCATTAACGCTTTCGTATGATAAAATTAATTCAATTCATGGTATTTGTATAGACAATTATACGCGAAATAGAAATTTTTTGAAAGGGTGGACAGGAATGTCCTAAAAAAAATGCAATTTAGACCTTGTATCGATATTCATAATGGAAAAGTAAAACAGATTGTAGGCAGTAGTTTAAAGGATGCGGGAAATCAGGCAGAGGAGAATTTTGTCTCAGAGCAGGATGCGGTATATTATGCAAATATGTATAAGAAAGATGGTGTCAAAGGTGGACATATTATTTTGCTTAATGCAGTAGACAGTGAATACTACGCGGATACAAAGCGGCAGGCGGTATCTGCTTTGCGTGCTTATCCCGGTGGTCTGCAGATTGGTGGTGGCATTACAGCAGAAAATGCATCGTTTTATATAGCGGAAGGTGCTAGCCATGTTATTGTCACATCTTATGTATTTAAGGATGGAAAAATCCATTATGAGAATTTAAACAAATTGGTGAAAGCGGTTGGAAAAGAACATGTTGTTTTGGATTTGTCCTGTCGCAGAAAAGAAGATGGCTATTATATAGTCACAGATCGTTGGCAGAAATTTACTTCAGAATGTGTTACAATAGAATTGTTGGATGAGTTGTCACAATATTGTGATGAATTTTTGGTACATGCCGTCGATGTTGAGGGGAAGCAAAGCGGTATGGAAAGCGACTTGGTGGAATTTTTAGGAACTTGGGGAAAGATTCCTATCACATATGCGGGAGGCGTACATACGTATGAAGACCTAAATATGATAGCTGATTTAGGGAATGGCAAGGTAAATGTGACCATTGGAAGTGCGTTAGATTTGTTTGGGGGTAAACTTAAATATAAAGAAGTGCTTGCAATAATAGGGGGAGAAATATGATTAAGCAACTTGCAGTTGTTTTAGGTGCGATTAATTTAGATAATCAGAAAAAACTTTTGGAAGGGATGGAAACCGCAGCAAAGGAATTTGACTGCAATCTTTTTGTGTTTACCAATTATATTGGTACGCGTGAAACAGAAGAGAGCATTATGGCTTCTTGCCAAATAATGAAACTTCCAGATTTTGATAAATTTGATGGTGTTATATTAGTGCCAAATACCATTCATAATCCAATCGCTTTAAACAAGATTTTGCATGATTTGAATGAACTTGGAAAACCAATGGTAAGTGTAGACCGTAAATTGGATGGAATGAGTTGTGTGTCAATTGATAGCTATGAAGCGGAATACGAAATGGTCGAACATTTTTTGTATCATGGATATATGAATATTATTTATGTTAGTGGCTCTATGGTTGCCAGTAGCGAGGCGCGTAAGAGATATATGGCTTACCAGGATGCCTTGGTAAACAATGGAATTCCATTTGATGAGGCTAACGTATATGAAGGCGCCTTTACTATGGAGAGCGGAATTATGATTGGTAAGCAGATATTGGCCGAAGGAAAGTGCCCAGAAGCCATTATTTGTGGAAATGATGAAATGGCTCATGGAATAATGGATGTTTTTAAAAAGGCGGGCTACCAGATACCAGAGGATATCAAGATAGCAGGCTTTGATAATGGAGAGCGCTCTCGGTTAGATCGTCCATCTCTTACGACAGTAGATAAGAGTCAGAGACAGGTAGGATATAAAGCTGTCTTGGAACTTATGGAACTTCTGAATGGTAAAGATTTAGAGTATCATCAACATCCATGTGAGATAAAATATCGAGAGAGTTGTGGCTGTACACCAAAACCAGATGATATCTTAGATTACGACAGCTTAATGGAACAGATAAAGCATAAATATGTCATTCAGCAAAGAGATACTGTATTTATGGCAGATATTGTACGAGGTTTGACAGCAGATTTTGCAAAAGCAGCAAAACCAGACGCTTTATTTGATATTATGAAGAACTATGTTCCGCAGATTGGTGTAGAGAAGTTTTACTTATGTGCTTGTGATATAGACCAGGTATTTGTTTTACCAGAGCGAAATCTTGGACTCAATATTGATATTTTACATGTGAATGATGACTATACTCCATATATTGATATGGCGATTGCATATGAAAATGGTGAGTTTGTAACCTACAATAAGTTCCAAAAGGGGTTTGTACTTCCAGAAGAGTGTCGTACCAAGTCGAGTGGAAATACTTTTGTAGTAAATCAGATTTTCTACCAGAACTGCTGTTATGGATATGCGGTTTGTCAGCGTGTAGATAGTGTAGTTGCTAGTGGTTTGTATTATTCTATGCTGATGGAAATTGGTGTTGGTTTAGAAAATGTACGCCAGAGAATGCTACTAAAAGATGCCGTAGACCGTTTAAATGGTATGTGGTGCTATGACAATCTAACCATGCTTTACAATCGTTCTGGCTTTTCTTATGAAGCAAAGAGTTTTATGGATCATTTCAAATCAGATGATATGAATATATTTGTTATTTTCATGGATGCTGATGGTTTGAAGCAGGCGAATGATACATTTGGACATGAAATTGGAGATTTGATGATTCGCGAAATCGGAGCTGTCGTACACAAAAATGTATCTGGTGAAATGCTAGGCATGCGATATGGAGGAGATGAGTTTGTACTTTTTGGTGGGTTCAAGGATAACGAAGAATACAAGGTGGATCGTGTTTTAGAATCCATTCGAGAGGATTTCAAAGAAGTAAATAACTCTGGCAAGCATCCTTTTACACTTTCAGCAAGTATGGGTGTTTCCAAGTGGAAAGCAAGAGAAGTCAAAAGCTTGGATGAGATTATCGAACAGGCTGACCAAAAAATGTATGAAGAAAAGCGACAAAAGAAATTAAAAAAGCAAGTGTAATCGTGAGTGGGTAGATTTTTACTGATATTTAAAAAAGAGGCTATTGCACGATGGATATAATCCATTTTGCAAAAGCCTCTCTTTTTTATGATTGTTTTGCTTTGAAAGCAGCACGTTTACGTAAGGTTGGATCTAAGATTCTCTTACGAATTCGAAGACTTTCAGGTGTTACCTCAAGAAGTTCATCGGTGTCGATGAAGTCTAAGGCTTGTTCAAGACTGAGGATACGAGGTGGTACTAGAGTAAGTGCTTCATCCGCAGAAGAAGAACGTGTATTAGTAAGATGTTTTTTCTTACATACGTTTAATTCAATGTCTTCTGCTCTAGAACACTGACCGATAACCATACCTGAGTAAACTTTTTCGTCAGGTCCGATGAAAAGTGTACCACGATCCTGAGCGGAGAAAAGTCCATAGGTTACAGATTCACCATCCTCAAAAGCAATCAAAGAGCCAGTCGCGCGATAAGCGATATCTCCACGATAAGCGTCATAACCGTCAAAGATGGTATTGATGATACCGTTTCCTTTGGTATCAGTCATAAAGTCTCCACGGTAGCCGATGAGACCACGGGATGGAATTCTAAATTCCAAACGTGTATATCCTCCAGCAATGGAGCCCATATTCTGAAGTTCTCCTTTGCGTTGCTGTAATTTTGAAATAACTGCACCAGTGAATTCATCTGGAACATCCACATAAGCAATTTCCATTGGCTCAAGGCGTTTTCCGTGTTCGTCTTCTTTATATAATACCTCTGCTTTACTAACTGCAAATTCATAACCTTCACGACGCATGTTTTCAATTAATACAGATAAGTGAAGTTCACCACGTCCAGAAACTTTTAAACTGTCTGGGGAATCGGTGTCTTCCACGCGAAGTGATACGTCGGTGTTGAGTTCGCGCATCAATCGTTCGCGAATATGTCGAGAAGTTACATATTTTCCTTCCTGACCAGCGAGAGGGCTATCGTTTACGATAAAGTTCATAGCAATGGTGGGTTCGGAAATTTTTTGAAAAGGAATGGATTCAGGTGCATCTGGTGAACAGATGGTGTCACCGATATGGATGTCTGTGATACCAGAGATTGCTACGATAGAACCCACACTTGCTTCCGCTACATCTACTTTATTTAATCCATCAAATTCGTAGAGTTTGCTGATACGGACTTTTTGCATTTTATCTGGTTCGTGATGGTTTACTACAACAGCTTCCTGATTTACTTTGAGTACACCATTGTCTACTTTTCCTACACCGATTCGACCTACATATTCATTGTAGTCGATGGTGCTGATGAGAACCTGTGTGTTTGCATCAGGATCACCCGTTGGACCAGGGATATAGTCGATGATTGTTTCGAAAAGAGGAACCATATCTTTTCTTTCGTCATCTAAATCTAACATGGCATAACCATTTCGGGCAGAGGCAAAGACGAATGGACAGTCGAGCTGTTCGTCAGATGCATCTAAGTCCATGAAGAGTTCTAACACTTCGTCAATTACTTCATTAGGTCTAGCCTCAGGACGATCGATTTTATTGATACAAACAATAACTGGTAAATCTAAAGCTAAAGCTTTCATAAGAACGAATTTGGTCTGTGGCATAGTGCCTTCAAAGGCATCTACGACTAAAACAACACCATTTACCATTTTGAGTACTCGTTCTACTTCGCCACCGAAGTCAGCATGTCCAGGAGTATCAATAATGTTAATTTTTACATCTTTATATTGTACCGCTGTATTTTTTGACAAAATAGTGATGCCACGTTCACGTTCAATATCATTGGAGTCCATAACACGTTCCTGAACTTCCTGATTTTCACGGAATACACCACTTTGTTTTAATAATTCGTCAACCAATGTGGTTTTCCCATGGTCAACGTGAGCGATAATTGCTATGTTTCTAATGTCTTCTCTTGTTGTTTTCATTATGAAACCTTCTTTCCTTATAAAGTGGCAGGGCCACATTTCCTTCTATAATAACCAACATAGTACTATAGCACAATTTGATGATTTGGCAAGTTTTTTTCGACATACCTCGACAGGAAAGGGAAAATTTTATCGACAGAGTTTTCCTAAATTCTTCCATATGAAAATGATAAAACTATTTCCGAACATTATTTTTATACCAAAGGAAGGGAGAAAATTCATGGCAGATAAAATGTTTGAAAACAACCAGGTATCATTAGTAGGAGAAATCGTATCAGACTTTGAATATAGTCACGAGGTATACGGAGAAGGGTTTTATATGGTGGAGTTATCTGTAAACAGATTATCCAATTTCGTAGATTACATCCCAGTAATGGTATCAGAAAGATTAATTGACGTGACAGGAGATTATAGAGGTACATACGTGTACATAACGGGACAATTTCGATCCTTTAATCGTCACGAAGAACACAAAAACAGACTCGTACTTTCTGTTTTTGCAAGAGAGCTTGAAATTTTGGATGAAGCTAGTGAAGACGAAGATAGTAACCAAATTTTTCTGGATGGATATATTTGCAAGGAAGCAGTATATCGCAAAACTCCGTTAGGAAGAGAAATTGCAGATTTACTTGTTGCAGTAAATCGCTCTTATGGAAAATCCGACTATATACCATGTATTTGTTGGGGAAGAAATGCGCGTTTCGCATCTACATTTGAGGTAGGAACACACGTACAGATATGGGGCAGAATCCAAAGTCGAGAATACGTGAAAAAGTTAAGCGAAACAGAAGTAGAACAGCGTGTGGCATATGAGGTTTCTGTAAGCAAAATTGAGATTTAGTTGCAAAAATGGAAGAAATATGCTATTTTACCAAAAGTGAAGTAAACAGATAAAATGGAGGATGACATGAGTAAAGGCATTCTGAGAGTTTATTATGGCGAAGGCCATGGTAAATCAACAGCAGCATTAGGTACTGCCATTCGCGAGGTTTCCCATGGTAAAACAGCGACAGTTATTTCATTTTTGAAAGAGAAAAGCGCAGATAGCGAAGAATTATTACAAAAACTAGAACCAGAACTTAAATTTTTCCGTTTTGAAAAAACAGCAGTTTCTTTTGACGAACTCTCTGCGGAAGAGAAGGAAGAGGAAATTATCAATTTAAGAAACGGATATAATTATAGCAAAAAGGTTATTACAACTGGTGGGTGTGATTTGGTGGTCTTAGACGAGATTTTAGGATTACTCGAAATGCAGATTGTTTCCGAAGAAGAATTTCTGGAATTGGCCACAATAGTACCAGAGGATATGGTTGTCATTTGTACTGGCAGACATGTGCCAGAAAGTGTAAAAGAATGTGCAGATGAACTATATCAGGTAACATTAGAAAAGTAAGGCACACGTTGACAGACGGGGTGCGAAATGATATGATGATTCATATCAGAATCAGTTATAAAAGTAGACTTTGACCGGCTCTGTGGAGCCGGTTTTTTACGATATAGGAGGAATACATAATGGCAATTTTTAAAGGTGCAGGTGTAGCCATTGTTACACCAATGTATGACAACGAGGCAGTAAACTATGAAAAATTAGAAGAGCTTATTAATTGGCAGATTGATGAAGGTACTGACGCGATTATTATTACTGGCACAACAGGTGAGTCTTCTACACTTACAATGGAAGAACACAGAGATGTTATCAAGGCTGCGGTAGAGTTTACGAAACATCGTATTCCTGTTATTGCAGGTACAGGTTCAAACTGCACAAAAACTGCGATTCAGCTTTCACAGGAAGCCGAAGAAGATGGCGCAGATGGTTTATTAATCGTAACACCATACTACAATAAGGCTTCACAGGCTGGACTTGTAAAACATTATTCGCAGATTGCAGACAGTACAAAGCTACCAATCATTATGTACAATGTTCCTGGAAGAACAGGATGTAATCTTCTTCCTGAAACAGTAGCTACTCTTTTCAAGGAAAAAGAAAATATCGTTGGATTGAAAGAAGCCACGGGAAATATGGCGCAGGCTTCCCAGACCATGTATTTAACAGATGGAAAGTTGGATCTTTATTCAGGTGAAGACGGACTTGTACTTCCACTTATGTCCATTGGGGCTGTTGGTGTTATTTCTGTTTGGAGTAACATTGCACCAAGACAGGCGCATGAACTTTGCGAAAGCTATTTCAAAGGAGATTTAGCTACAGCGCAGAAACTTCAGAGAGAAGCATTGCCACTTGTAGATGCATTATTCTCAGATGTAAATCCTATCCCAGTTAAGAATGCGTTAAATATGATGGGAATGGAAGTAGGACCACTTCGTGCACCACTTTGTGATATGAGTGATGAGAAAAAGGCAAAAATGATTGAGGTCATGAAAAACTACGGAATCAAGTTAGCGTAGAAAATACTTGGCAAGTGGTTGGTAAACCACTTGCCTTTTTAAATACTTTAGATAGAGAAAGAGGAATAAAAATGACGAGAGTAATTATGAATGGCTGCAATGGAAAAATGGGACAGTGTATCACTGGGATTTGCAAAGAAGATGCAGAAATTACCATTGTGGCAGGAATTGACGTATATCAGGGCATTGAAAATGAATATCCTGTGTTTGCATCCATTGCAGAATGTGATGTAGATGCAGATGTAGTGATTGATTTTTCTAATGCAGGTGCAGTAGATGAACTGCTAGATTATTGTGAAGAAAAAGAATTGCCAGTAGTGCTTTGCACCACAGGTCTTTCTGAAGAACAATTGACTAAGGTTGCGAAGGTAAGTCAAAGCACAGCCGTCTTAAAATCTGCAAATATGTCTCTTGGTGTAAATACCTTAATGGAACTGCTAAGAAAAGCTGCTCTTGTATTTGCTCCAGCGGGCTTTGATATGGAAATTGTAGAAAAACATCATAACCAGAAAGTAGATGCTCCAAGTGGAACTGCCCTTGCATTAGCAGACTCTATGAATGATGCTTTAGAAAATGCATACACCTATAAATATGATCGTAGTCAGGAACGCGTAAAACGTGACAAATACGAAATCGGTATTTCGGCAGTTCGTGGTGGAAGTATCGTAGGAGAACATGAAGTGATTTTTGCTGGACAGGATGAAGTGATTGAATTTAAACATACTGCATATTCCAAAGCCGTTTTTGCAAAAGGGGCTGTAGAAGCAGCGAAATTCTTAAAAGGAAAGCCAGCAGGACATTATGATATGGCAGATGTGATTGCTGCGAAGTAGTGAATTAAAGAAAGGGTACACATTTTGTGTACCCTTTTTTCTTTTCTATAGCACGCTTGAAGAAAGTTTATACAAAGCCCACTGATTAAGGCTTACACCTTCTTGTTCAGCTTCGATAGAAAGTCTTTGATGTAAGGTTTTTGGTAGTCTTATGACAAATTTTCCGCTATAATCAGATACTTTATTTGGTAGTGGAATAGGTAACGCACTTTCTAATTTTAGAATTCTACCGTAGTTATAGTGACCGCTTTCGTCGTTCATTTCTTGTACGAGTCTTGTGTATGGCATTTTCATATAATCTTTTACTGTCATAAATCCTCCTTTTGCAATTGAACTGGTAAATAATCATAATTAGTACTGCTTATCAATTGTTAAAATATTTGGGGTATATTGGTGATATACCTAGAACAATAAAAGAAAAAAGATAAAGAGATTGTACAGTAAAACAGAAATTTTGTCGATATATATATCAAAGATAATAACATAGTTTTTCACAGGAAGTGGAAAGGAGGTAACAAGGATGTTACAAAGTATTCAGTATGTGGGAAGTGGACCACCAACTTATGTATATTCAGACAATGTTACGAGTGCCAGCAATATGTTTTTCCGCGTGTTTGCAGCGGAGACGAGTGGATATAAGTCACGACGCGAAAATAAAAAAGAGTCAGTGGAAGTTGCAAAGTCTAAGGTAGAAAAAGAAGCGCAGGATTACGAAGAAATCAAGGTGCATGAACCTTTACAAAAAGATGATCCGCAAGCAATTTATCAAAAAGAATATGGAAAGAGAGAATCATTTTTATGGAGATTGAAATGAACCAGTAAACACCTCAGATGTGGATGAACATTTGAGGTGTATTTTTTTGACTTTACATAGGGAGGAGGGTATAATTTTAAAAACAGGAGTGAAGTATTATGATTTTTGGAAAACACATTAATCGTTATTATTTAAAATATGCTGGTTGGCTGGTTTTGGGATTACTGACGCTAGTTGTAGTTGACTGGTTTCAGTTAGAAATTCCAAACCTGTATCAGATGGTAATCAATGGAATAAATACGGGATACGTGACAGTGGATGGAGTTCAGATGGTATTTGATCTGGACTTTTTATTAGATCATATTTGTCTGCCTATGATTGGGATTATTCTGTGTATGGTATTTGGTCGATTTCTTTGGCGAGTTACCTTTTTTGGTGCTGCTACGCACATTGAAACAGAGTTACGAAATGACATGTTTCATCATGCTAAGGACTTGAGTCGTGAGTATTATCAGGTAAACAAAGTGGGGAATTTGATGAGCTTGTTTACCAATGATTTAGATACGATTCAGGAATGTGTGGCATGGGGCTTTTTGATGTTTTTTGATGCGACATTTTTAGGTTCTTTGGCAGTTTATAAAATGTGGAATATGGATCAGAAACTTACGCTTTTATCTATGATTCCTATGATTTTTCTTATGGGAGCCAGCCTTGTAGTAGGAAAATGGATGACCACAAAGTGGGATGTTCGACAGGCGGCATTTTCAAAGCTTTCGGATTTTTCACAGGAAAGTTTTTCGGGAATCGCGGTTATCAAGGCATTTGTAAAAGAAGCAAAAGAATTAATGGCATTTAAAAAACTTAATGTCGAAAACGAAGAAGCAAATATTGAATATACCAGAGCTTCTGTTTTGCTCCGTATTCTGGTTACTCTTTTTATCGAGAGTGTTATTTGTGTTATTTTAGGATATGGCGGCTATCTGGTATATATAGGGGAATTTAATGCAGGACAGTTAGTTCAGTTTATTGGTTATTTTGAATCTGTTATCTGGCCAATTATGGCGGTAGCAGAGTTAATTGATATGGTTTCCAGAGGAACTGCTTCTTTGAATCGTATCAGCGAACTGTTAGATGCAAAGCAAAATGTAACAGACCGAGAGGATGTAGTAGAATTAAAGGATATAAAGGGCGATATCGAATTTAGAAATCTTACCTTCCGCTATCCAGATGGAGAATATGATGCATTAGAAAATATTTCATTTACCATCAAAGCAGGTGAAAACGTAGGATTGGTCGGAAAAACGGGAGCAGGAAAAACGACATTAGTGGATTTAATTCTTCGTACATATAATGTTTCAGATGGAACTGTTTTTATCGATGGTCATGATGTAAATACAGTAGCGATTCGTGACGTGCGTGCGGGTTGCGCTTATGTGCCACAAGATAACTTTTTATTTTCAGATACAATAGAAAACAATATTTCCTTTGGTGCACAGGATAAACATCAGAGCGCAGTTATTGAGGCTGCTCGTCTAGCAGATGTAGATAGTAATATTAAAGAATTCCAAGAGGGATATGGTACCGTTTTAGGTGAAAGAGGGGTTACGGTTTCTGGTGGACAGAAACAAAGAATATCCATTGCGAGAGCACTTATGAAAGATGCTCCTATTTTGATTTTGGATGATTCTGTATCTGCGGTAGATACCAAGACGGAAAGAACTATCCTAAGGAATTTGAGGGAAACACGAGCTGGTAAGACAACAATTCTCATTGCTCATCGTATTTCTACCATTGAGCAGATGGATAAAATTATCTTTATTGATGATGCAAAATTGGTAGCAGTGGGAACACATGCAGAGTTATATAATACATGTACAGAATATCAGAAGATGGTTGATTTGCAAAAATTAGAAGAGGAAGGGGGTAACGAATAATGCATGATGGAAAACTTACCCTACGTCTTTTGAATTATGCAAAACCATATTGGAAGGAATTCTTGTTGGTATTGGTTGTTATGGTGTTTTCCATCGCATACGATATCCTATCGCCTCTCATTATAGGTAATATTGAAACCTTAGTAAAAGATGATTTTGTCTTAAATGATTTATATAAAATGATCGCTGTATATGCAGGAATTTTAGTTGTATCCATGGTGTGCACTTATATACAGTCTATTATTTTGCAAAAAATTGGACAAAAGATTTTGTCGAAACTTCGTATGGATGTATTTAGCCATATCGAAAGTTTATCCCATGAGCAGTTAAATAACATACCAGTTGGTAAGCTGGTAACTCGTGTTACCAATGACACAAACTCCATTTCCATGATGTTTACCAATGTGTTGGTGACAATGATGAAAAATGTCATGGTGCTTCTAGGTATTTTAGGAGCAATGCTTATGTTGAATTATGCTTTGACTCTGGTAGTGCTGGCGTTTGTTCCATTTGTCATTTTATTTACCATAATCTTCCGTAAGTTTTCAAGGAAAGTACATCGCTCTGTAAATGATGCAAGAACAGATGTAAATACCTATTTATCAGAAAACCTTTCTGGAATCAAAATCACACAGATTTTTAATCAGGAAGAGAAGAAGATGAGTGACTTTGTAGAGAAAAGCAACGCTCTGCAAAAAGCAAAAATGCAGCAGGTATTTGTATTTGGTATTTTTCGTCCAATGGTATATATGCTTCATATTTCTGCGGTACTATGTTTGCTGTATTTAGGAGGGAAAGGCTACATTCAGAATACGGAGTTCTTTGGTCAGGTGATTGATAGTGGAATCGTGGTTTCGTTCTATCTGTACATATCCAAATTTTTTAATCCGATACAGACATTGGCGGAGCAGTTTGATGTTTTGCAGAAATCCTTTGCGGCAGCAGAAAAAATCTTTACGGTTTTGGATATGAAGCCAGAGGTTGTAGATGAACCAGATGCGATTGAATTAGAGGAAATCCGAGGAGAGATTGAATTCAAAGACGTATGGTTTGCCTATAAACCAGGAGAATGGGTGTTAAAAGGTGTATCCTTCCATGTCGAACCAAAACAGACGGTGGCATTTGTAGGGGCTACAGGTTCTGGAAAGTCGACCATTTTATCGTTAATGGTGAGAAATTATGATATTCAAAAAGGTCAGATTCTCATTGATGGAATTGATATTAAGAAAATAAAAATATCCTCTCTTCGCAAGCACTTTGGACAGATGCTTCAGGATGTATTTTTGTTTTCTGGCGATATTCGAAGCAATATTCTTCTTCGCGAAGAAAAAATTTCGGATGAGGAAGTAATGGAAGCATGTCGCTATGTGAATGCAGATTCTTTTATCAATAAGCTGGAATCAGGCTTAGACGAAGTGGTGCAAGAGCGAGGAAACAATTTCTCCGCAGGACAGCGACAACTCTTATCCTTTGCGAGAACCATTATTCACAAGCCATCGGTAATGATTTTGGATGAAGCAACTGCAAACATTGATACAGAAACAGAAGTGTTGATTCAGGATTCATTGGAGAAGATGAAAAATATCGGAACAATGTTGATTGTTGCACATAGACTATCCACCATTCAGCATTCGGATAACATTATTTTGTTATCCCATGGAGAAATTGTGGAGCAGGGAAATCATCAGGAGCTGTTAGCGAAAAAGGGGCAGTATTATCATCTCTATACCTTACAGTTTAGTAAGCAGCAATTAGAACAAAAATAAATCACTCTTTAGCGCAGGAAATTATATTTTTTTAAGATACTAAGAAATGAGCCTGTCTATATATGAAAAGTGCGAACGCTCTTGCTCGTGAAAAACGTAGCGGATACTAAATTCGTGTCAAGCGTTTGCTTGCCACTT
>CAZVOY010000036.1:0-12713 GCA_964628865.1 uncultured Lachnobacterium sp.
TGATGAATACAAAATTTGATCCAAACAATGTACCAGAAAAAATCAACTGTGGTCCAATGAAAGTAGGTAGATGTTATGCGACGGATGTTATTGACATGGATCCATTTGAGGAAATCAAAAGCTATAATGGAGAGGTACTTATCGTACATGGTACAGCCGATAAGATTGTAAATATCGACTATTCAAAACGCGCGGTAGAGACTTATAAGTCTACCAAGCCAAGCGATATGGCAGAAGAAAAGAGAGTACAGCTTTATATCATTGAAGATGGTGAGCATATGTTTTCGAAAAAGCATGATGTCTTTGCGATGGAATATTTAAAAGAGTTTGCAAAATTATAAGAATAAAAAAAGACGTGTATTAGTATTTATTGGAAATACTGATACACGTCCTTTTTTTATTTATTCATTCTTTCCATAATTGTTTTAATTCCACACCATATCAAATAGATGGCAACAATGACAGAGCCGATGAGATCTAAATAATAAGATATTTGAGAGCTAGGAAAAAGTGCAACAGACAAAAGCGCAATGGAAACACAGCTGTCTACAAGACTTTTTGCACGATAGAGTCGAGCTTGTACCGCTATAATTGCATTTGGTTCTGCTTTGTTTAGTTTGGTATATTTACGCCAGAAGAGAGTGTTTGCTACTACACCAAGAAGCGCAATTACGAGTCCTGGAATGACATTTCCTTTATCTGTGTTCGTGGATGTAAAAGCAAGCAGTAACATTAAAGAACCACCTAAACACATCATTGCACCAACGAAAATATTAGAAAATCTCTCTAATTTTTCTTTTTTTACGGTGTCACATACACCATCTTTTGTAGTGACTTTATATATAATATATGCCATGATAATGCCGAGAAGTTCAGCACTTCTACGTACGAAGTCGGCGATTTGTGTGGAACTTTGGCCAACTAGAAGGCCAAGACCGATAATCAAAGGGCCAGGGGCACTCATAACCACAGACATAAATAACGTTTTTGTACCAGATTTTTTATTATTCATTACATACCTCCAAATAAATAAACGAGTGGTAAAAGTGTAACCATTGCGGAAAGCGGACAGATGACAGTGTCATTTCCATCTTTCGAATATAACTCTGAAATGGAACTAACGGTAGCTACGAGGAGTGAGATAATCACACATGGAATAAGTCCAAGTCCACCGCGATGTATTAGTATAATTAGAACTGTAACAAAAGAGACAAAAAACATGGTAATTGTTCCTTCATAGCTTTTTTTACCATCTAACTTTGGGGCGTCGATTTTATGGCGTCCATATTTTTTTCCAATCAGAGCAGCAAAAGCATCACCGATTCCCCAAGCATAGAGACTGGCAAGTGCGAGATGTTTATCCTGAAAACCACCCCAGCAGATTGCAATAACAATCGCAAACATCGTATAAACCAGCATAAGACTTTTTTTAAGTTCCCCAGGATTACGTTCTGTCGTGAATTCAGAATATTTCTGAAATCTTTCCAAAAAAGCAAGAATCGGAAAAATTAGAACTTCAAAGATGATAGCAGCAAGTGCTGTAATCTGCCATGTAGGAAAAGAAATTATAAAAATGAGAAAGGAGCCTAACAAAATAAAATGTAAGGTTTTACGAAATATTTCCTCTGGAATAGAAAATATCAGTCGACAGGAAATGGCTATTCCTGCTGCTGCAAAAAAATAGATAAGTACATTAAGAGTGCCGTACATAATTGCTTGCATAAAAATTCTCCTTTGTCTTACAGTATTTTTGATTTCATTATTTTAGCAATATATAACGAAAAACGCAACTTATAAGGTTTGTTGTTTTTTTTATTTCAAAGAGATATTGACAAACGATATTATATGTCATATAGTATTAATATAATATTATACAACGTATAATATTAAAGGAAATACAATATCGTGATTGAGAGAAGAAATAGGGGTGAAACTATGGTATTTAATACAGGAGCTGCTCTATTAGATGCGATTGTCTTGGCGGTTGTATCAAAAGAGGAGCAAGGGACCTATGGATATAAGATTACGCAGGATGTGCGACAGGTTTTGGAGGTATCGGAATCTACTTTATACCCAGTACTTCGAAGACTACAAAAGGACGAATGTTTAGAGGTCTATGACATGGAGTACGCAGGGCGAAATCGAAGGTACTACAAATTAACAGAGAAAGGTAGTGCACGATTACAGTTATATAAAATAGAATGGAAGAGTTATACATCGAAAATCAATACTCTGTTCGAGGGAGGAAGAAGTGATGAATAGACAGGAGTTTATAAGGGAATTGAATCAGTTGCTTTCGGATATACCAGATAGCGATAGAATGGACGCAATCAAATATTATAATGATTATTTTGATGAAGCAGGCTATGAAAATGAAGCAAAGGTGATTCAGGAATTAGGTAGTCCCCAAAAGGTTGCCGAGAATATTAAGGAGGATTTACACCGCTCAAACTATTCACAGTCCTATGAAGAGTCAGCAAGATATCAAAAGGAGAGTGGAGATACCAGTAAAACGATACTGATAGTAATTGTATTAATTCTCACCTCGCCAGTTTGGGGAAGTTTAGTAATAGGACTATTTGGTGGTGCGGTAGGAGTAATCGCAGGATTAATAGGTGCCGGAGTTGGATTTTTGGTTGGTGGTGCTGCATGTTCGTTTGCTGGAATTATGACTTTTGCGGCAAATGCATTGGAAGGTATCGTAACCCTAGGTATGGGGTGCTTGCTGATGTCTTTAGGCGTTTTGTGCATCCTTTTGTTCGCTTTGATCACTTTCAAATGGCTTCCAATGTTAGTGAAAGCTTGCGCAAAAGGAGTAAAAAACATATTTCACCGTGAAGAAGGAGGAAACGAGATATGAAAACCTTTACAAATATAGCACTAAAAATAGCTGGGATTTTGGCAAGTATTGGCGCGGTGTGTTTGTTGATTGCACTTCCTATGGGACTTACCAGCGAAAAATTTGAAGAGATGTTTAAAAATGGAAAATTCTCCATCGAGATAAATGGTGAGGATATAGAGTTTTTCGGAACCAAAAAGGAAGTAAGTTATACAATGGGAGTAGAGGTAGAGGAAAGTACCATTGATATTAAAGAGGAATGTACCAAACTAGATGTTGAATTCGGAGCAGGAAAACTCGAAGTTTACTATGACGAAGATGCCACTAATATATCCATTCAACAGAAAAATGTGGTAGGTTATGACGTGTCTACTGAGGATGATGGAACTTTGCATATTCAAGGCGGTTTGGATGTAGATGATGCAACGCTGAATGGAGACAATGATGCCACACTTACTATAATTATTCCAGAAGGAATGTCTTTTGATGAGATAAATATTGAGATAGGTGCTAGTCAAGCAAATATCGAGGATCTTGTTGCGAAAAAAATGAGCATATCGGTAGGTGCGGGGCAGGCAAATTTTGATAATTTTAATGTGAAAAGCCTTGATCTAGAAGTGGGTGCTGGTGAAGCAAATGTAACAAATCTTATTGTAGAAAATCTAGATGTTGAAGTCGGTTTAGGCGAAGTAAACGTAGAGATTAATGGTAAAGAAAGCAACTACAATTTTGGCGTAGAATGTGGAATTGGTCGTGTTCAGATAGAAGACTATATCTATGAAGGAGTAGGTGCCGAACATCATAACGATCATTCAGGTGCAAAATATTATATAGATATTGAATGTGGCATCGGAGAAGTAGTAGTAACTTTCATGAAATAAATAGTGTCCGATTTATTACCCTCCTATTTTTATATTCTTTTTTTACAGGAAACAGAAAAAATGAATATAAATTAGGAGGAATGGAAATGAAAGGATATGTGGTAGAAAGCGGATACATGGGATTTGTAGATGGAGAATATGTATTGTTCGCAGATGAACAGGATTATAGAGAAGTTTATGGAGCATTTTTAGAATAAATTTATGACATGATAGTGCCAGAATGTATTTTAGGTGGTATAATAGTTTTGTAACGAAAGCAGAAGGTATTATTTCTAGTATGGAGGGGAACTATGAAGTGTAAAAGAATAGAATTAATGGCTGACGTACAAAAGTACGAAGAGGGAAAAGGCTTAGAGGATGGGTTTGAAATTTGGTCTGAAATCGTAACCAGAGGATGGATAGTTACCGATTCTCTGCTTAAGATTAAGCGAGAGGATGGTTATGTGGTTTGTCCATTTATTTTAAATCGTCGCGGCAGAGAATTTATTGGTGTGGATGACTATATCGTTATAGATGAAGATGGTACAAAACATGTTTGTGGCGCAGATAAAATCTGGAAACGATATCAGCAAATTGATGAATAAAAACTAATAAATAGAATAACGAAAAATCATAAGTGATTTATTGAAAATAGCCATCTTTTGTGAGATAATACAAGATGGCTATTTTTATGTTGGTGAGCCAATATAAGATGCCATTATAGAATTCCATTTTAGGAGGAATATATGATAAAACAGAGATTACAAGCATTGAGAAATGAAATGGCAAAAAGAGATATTGCCATCTATATAGTTCCTACTGCAGACTTTCACGAATCTGAGTATGTGGGAGAACATTTTACCGCAAGAAAATATATTACAGGATTTACAGGCTCTGCAGGTGTAGCGGTCATTACTATGACAGAAGCTGGACTTTGGACGGATGCCAGATATTTTGTGCAGGCTTCAGCCCAGTTGCAAGGCTCAAGCATTATTCTCTATAAAATGGGAGAAGAGCAAGTTCCTACGGTAGATGAATATATCGAAAAGACCTTAAAAGATGGTGAAACCCTAGGTTTTGACGGAAGAGTTGTAAATAGTAGTTGGGGTAAGAGGTTAGAAGATATCGTAGCTGGTAAAAATGGCAAGATGGCCGTGGACGAGGATTTGGTGGATCTTATCTGGACAGATAGACCTGTACTCTCAAAAGAACCAGTGCGCATTCTTGGATTGGAATACACAGGAAAATCCACAGCAGAGAAATTGGCAGATGTGAGAAAAGTCATGAACGAAAAGGATGCGGATGTTCATTTCATGTCATCTTTGTACGATATTGCATGGCTTTTGAATGTGCGAGGAAATGATATTTCCTATGTGCCAGTTGTATTATCTTATTTGGCACTTACAAATGAAGAATGTATCTGGTTTGTTCAGGAAGAAGTAGTGACAGAAGAATTGTCTGTTTATTTGCAAGAAAACAAGATTACGACCAGACCATATAATAGCTTTTATGAATATGTAGCAGAGTTAGAAAAAGATATAACTGTTTTAATGGATAAATCTGTTGTAAATTATCGAATCTGTAGTAGTATTCCAGAAACTGTAAAAGTAATAGATGAAGCAGACCCAACTGTATTTATGAAATCGCAGAAAAATGAAGTGGAAATTCAGAATACGAGAAATGCGCATATCAAAGATGCTGTAGCAATGTGTAAATTCATGTATTGGTTAAAGCAGAATGTGGGTAAAATACCTATGACAGAAATTTCAGCTTCTGATTATTTGGAAGGTTTAAGAAGGGAGCAGGAAGGCTGCTTTGATTTAAGCTTTGATACTATTTGTGGTTATGGAGAACATGGTGCTATCGTGCATTATAGTGCTACAAAAGAAACAGATGTAGAGTTAAAACCAGAAGGTTTGCTTTTGGTGGACTCAGGCGGACAGTACTTGGAAGGTACTACCGACATCACCAGAACATTTGCACTTGGATCGGTGACGGACGAAATGAAAACAGACTTTACTAGAGTGCTTCGCTCCAATTTAAACCTTGCAAATGCAAAATTCCTCTATGGATGCAATGGTGTTAATCTGGATGTTTTAGCACGTCAGCCACTTTGGGAAGCAAACCTCGATTATAAACATGGCACAGGTCACGGGGTTGGACATGTATTAAATGTACACGAAGGACCAAATGGTTTCCATTGGGGACGCAAATATACGACGCCTTTGGAAGAAGGCATGATTACAACAGATGAGCCAGGTATTTATCTCGAAGGTAAATATGGCATACGTTTGGAAAATGAACTGATTTGTCATAAGGGTGAGAAGAATGAATATGGGCAGTTCATGTATTTTGAAGTGATTACCCTTGTGCCATTTGACTTAGATGCAATAGATGTTAGTCAGATGAATGAAACCGAAAAAAGATATTTGAATGAATATCACAAATATGTATACGAAAAAATAGCACCACTTTTGACTGTAGAAGAAGCAGAGTGGCTTAAGACATACACCAGAGCAATTTAATGGTGAGGGGAAACCTAAAAGAAAGGTAACTAATTATGAGTGAAAAGCTTGTACTTATTGATGGACATAGTATTTTAAATCGTGCGTTTTTTGGTTTGCCAGATTTGACGAATTCACAAGGCTTACACACCAACGCAGTATATGGTTTTTTAAATATTATGTTTAAAATTTTAGAAGAAGAAAAACCTGATTTTTTGGCTGTCGCTTTTGACGTAAAAGCACCTACGTTCCGTCATGAAATGTTTGATGGATACAAAGGCACTCGTAAGCCTATGGCAGATGAACTTCGTCAGCAGGTTCCGATGATGAAAGAAATGCTAAAGAAAATGGGAGTTCCGATTGTGGAATTACCAGGATATGAAGCAGACGATTTGTTGGGAACAATTTCTGTTATGGGTGAAGCAGCAGGCATGGAGGTATCGATTGTTTCGGGAGACAGAGACTTACTTCAGCTGGCTACCGAACATGTACAGATTCGTATTCCAAAAACCAAGAAAACTGGTACAGAAATCGAAAACTATTATGCAAAAGATGTAGTGGAACGCTATTTGGTTACGCCAAAGGAATTTATCGATGTAAAAGCCCTTATGGGAGATTCTTCGGATAACATTCCAGGTGTGCCTGGTATTGGAGAGAAAACTGCATCCGCACTTATCGAAAAATATAAGTCCATTGAAGAAGTACATGCACATGCAGAAGAGGTAAAACCTCCTCGTGCAGGGAAAAACATTGTGGAGTATTGGCAGCAGGCAGTAATGAGCAAGGAGCTTGCTACGATTATTACCAATGCACCAGTAACAGAGGAACCCGTTTCCTTTTGCTTTGAAAAGGCAAAATTGGAGAGCGTGGAAGCTCTTTATACGGAAGAGGCATATTTGTATTGCAAGGAACTGGAATTTAAAAATTTGTTAGGTAGATTTCACGTGGATGCTCCAAAGAGCAATGCAGAAGATCATTTTGCATCTATTCGAAATAAAAAAGAAGTAGAAAGAATTTTTGCTAGCATCAAAGGGAAGGACGTGGCATTTACCATCGTTCCAAACGAAAATGCAGGAGAAAATATCGAAGCAGATGGACAGATTAGTTTGTTTGCTCCTTCCGAAACAAATGCTTTTAAAGCCTTGACCTTGGCATATGGCGAAGAGGATATTTATTATATTTCTACAAGTAGTGAAATCAGTAGTAGCTATTTGATGGAAAAAATGAAACTAGCACAAGTGGACACATGGATAGCTATGGATTTGAAATCAGAGCTTGTTTTGATGCAGTTTGGGGAGAACGAAGATATTGCTCAAAATTGGGAAGCTTATGAAAAGTGCAGAAAGCAATATTTTGATGTAACCATTGGTGCATATCTGTTAAATCCATTGAAGGGTGATTATCCTTATGATGATGTCGCGAAGGATTATCTGGGGATGCTGGTTCCAGCAGAAAAGGAATTGAAAGAGGATATTTGTAAGCTTTCTTGTTATAAAGCCTATATTGCATGGAAAGCGAAGTCCATTATCGAGGAATCCTTAAAAGAACAAGGAATGGACAAACTCTTTTATGAGGTGGAAATGCCTTTGGTATTTGTACTTTATGATATGGAAAAAGAAGGAATCTGTATCGATGCTGCCAGCCTGAAAGAATATGGCACACAGTTGGAAGGCTCTATTGTAGAACTGGAAAAGAAGATTCATGAAGCAGCAGGGGAAGCATTTAATATCAATTCTCCTAAGCAGCTGGGTGTGATTCTTTTTGAAAAACTAGGACTTCCAAATGGGAAGAAAACAAAAACAGGTTATTCTACATCGGCAGATGTATTGGAAAAATTGGCGGGAGAGTATCCTATCGTTTCCGACATTTTAGAGTATAGACAGTTAAGTAAATTAAAATCTACGTATGCAGATGGTTTAGCAAACTTTATAAGCGCAGATGGAAAAATTCATACGAGTTTTAACCAGACCATTACCGCTACTGGTAGATTAAGTAGTACGGAACCAAATTTACAGAATATTCCAATCCGCATTGAGCTGGGAAGATTGATTCGAAAAGTATTCCATCCAATGCCAGGAAATGTATTTGTCGATTCGGATTATTCACAGATAGAACTTCGTATTTTAGCACATATGTCTGGCGACGAAAAACTGATAGAAGCCTATAATAGCGGGCAGGATATCCATAGTACCACAGCGTCGCAGGTATTCCATGTACCATTTGAAGAAGTGACACCACTTCTTCGTAGAAATGCAAAAGCGGTAAATTTTGGTATCGTTTATGGTATTAGTGCTTTTGGTCTGAGTCAGGATTTGGATATTAGTCGAAAAGAGGCACAGGAATATATTGATCGCTATTTTGAGACATATCCAAAGATTAAGGAATTTATCGATAAAACCGTTGCGGATGCAAAAGAAACTGGAAAAACGACTACGATTTATGGGCGTATTCGTCCAATTCCAGAGCTTACTTCCAGCAACTTTATGCAACGCCAGTTTGGCGAACGTGTAGCTATGAATGCACCTATTCAGGGAACCGCTGCAGATATTATTAAAATTGCGATGATGCGTGTTCATGACAGATTGATTAAGGAAGGATACGAATCCCGCTTGATTCTTCAGGTACACGATGAACTTCTCATCGAAACCAAGGAATCTGAAAAAGATGCAGTAATAGCATTATTAGAAGAGGAGATGCATCAGGTAGCAAGCCTTCGTGTTCCATTAGAAGTAGGAACAGAATGGGGCAGCAACTGGTATGATGCGCACTAATATGAGATTTATCGGAATTACAGGTGGGGTAGGAGCTGGAAAATCAGCTATCCTAGCCTATCTGACAAATAAACCAAAAACCAAAGTAATGTTGGCAGATGAGATTGCTCACCAGTTGATGGAGCCTGGATCAGATTGTTATCGACAAATTGTGACAAAATTTCAGGGAGAAGATATTTTTGATAAAGAAGGAGCTTTTGACAAAGGAAAGCTTGCACAGATTATTTTTTCAAATCCGCAGAAACGTGAGGCAATGAACGCCATTGTTCATCCAGCAGTAAAGGATTTTGTGCGCAAGCAGTACAAGGAAGAGCTGGAAAAGGAACAGTTGAACCTATTGGTTTTGGAAGCAGCTTTATTAATTGAAGAAGAATATGATGAAATTTGTGATGAACTTTGGTATATTTATACCAGTGAAGAAAATCGTCGCAAACGACTGGTGGAAAGTCGAGGTTATTCTCAGGAGAAAATCAATAATATTTTTAAAAGCCAGTTAAGTGAAGAGGAATTTAGGAAGGGCACTCAGGTCACTATTGATAATAATGGCGATTTGGAGAATACCTTCCAACAGATAGAAATAGCTTTAAGGAGAAAAGCAGATGAGTAATGTGTTTGGTCTTGATATCGGTACAAGAAACGTAGTAGGTACAGTAGGATATCGTACAGAAGATGAAAAATTTACAGTTATTGCACAGTACATTAAAGAGCATGAGACAAGAGCCATGCTGGATGGACAGATTCATGATATTGGTCGTGTAGCTAGAACCATTAACCATGTAAAAGAGGAATTGGAAAAACAGACAAAAGGACAGCTTTCAGAAGTATGTATCGCTGCCGCTGGTCGTGTGCTTAAGACAGTTACAACTCATGTAGAATTTGAGTATCCAGAAGAAACGATTGTAACAGGAGAAGACATTCATACGCTTCAGTTACTTGGTGTGGAAAAAGCGCAGGATGAATTAAAAGAGAAGAATGATACAAAGTACAAATTCTACTGTGTCGGATATTCTGTGGTCAAATACTATTTGAATGATGAAATTTTCATCAGCCTAGAAGGACATAAAGCGAATGTCATTAGCTGTGATATCATCGTTACGTTCCTTCCAGAAGACGTAGTAGATGGTCTCTATTCAGCAGTAGGGCAAGCGGGTCTTACAGTTGGAAACATGACACTGGAACCTATTGCTGCGATTAATGTAGCCATTCCAGAGAATTTCCGTATGTTAAATATCGCTCTTGTGGACGTTGGCGCTGGTACTAGCGATATTTCGATTACCAAGGATGGAAGTATCATTGCCTATGGTATGATTCCACACGCGGGTGATGAGTTGACAGAAGTCATCGTACAGCATTATTTGGTAGACTTCAAAATGGCAGAGTCCATGAAGAGACAGTCTACAGAAGCTGACGAAATTACATACGAAGACATTATGAGTATTCCACATACCATTCCATCAACGGAATTGTGGGAATTAGTAGCTCCTACTGTAGATAAAATTACAAAAGAAGTGGCAGAGAAAATTCGTGAATTAAATGGTGAGAAATCCGTAAGCGCCTGCTTCGTAGTAGGTGGCGGTGGAAAAATCCATGGTTTTACCGAAATGTTGGCAGAGCGTTTGGAGATTCCACAGGAACGTGTCGCACTTCGTGGTGAAGAAGTACTGAAAGAAGTTATTTTCCAGCAGGCGGATATCAAAAAAGACCCACTTTTGGTTACACCAATCGGTATCTGTATGAATTACTATGAACAGAGAAATAACTTCATTATGGTACGTTTCAATGGAGAGCGTTTGAAACTGTATGACAATAGTCATCTTACGATTGTGGATGCAGCTATGGCAGCAGGTTTCCCAAATGAACAGATTTTCCCAAAACGTGGAAAAGCAATCAACTTTACGGTAAATGGTTCTGCTCGTATTGCTAGAGGTGAAGCAGGAGAACCAGCTATTGTAACCATGAATGGAAAACCAGCAAACATTAATACTCCGCTGGAACCAAATAGTGAAATTATAATTGAACCATCCACCTCAGGGGATGATGCAATTTATACTGTTAGTCAGTTGGAGGAATTTAGCCAGTCCACAGTAGGATTTGTGGTAAATGGTAAAATGATTACCTGTCCAAAATTTGTACAGGTAAATGGTAGTCTGGAACCAGGTTCTTATGAAATTCAGGAAGGCGATGTCATTGAAACAAGAAACTTCTATACCGTAGGACAGGTAGCAGAGTTTATGGATGTGGAAATTGATACAGATAGAGATATTTTAGTAAACAATAGAGTTGCAGATTTTGACACTTTGGTTTATGATAATTTCTCTATTGAATGGACGGTACTTTCTTTTGGTGTAGCAGACGAGCCATATAAAGCGCCTGAAATGCGTTTGCCAGAAGGTGTAGCTAATTTATCCAACGATAATGCAAATGTCATAGAGTATGATCCAGCCGACATAGATGAAGATGATATGGAAGCTGTAAAACAAGCTGCGGCAGACATGTTCCAGTCAGGGACAGCCTATGAAGCTGAGCCTGTAGAAGAGCCTGCTCCAGTATTCGATGGTATCACCGTATTCGTAAATGGAGAGCCAGTACCTATGACAGGTAAGAAAGAATACATCTTTGTAGATATTTTTGACAGAATCACTTTTGACTTAACTGCAGGACAGGGGCGTGCCATTGCGACACTTGTAAATGGCCGTGATGCTCAGTTCTCAGAAACGCTTCATGATGGAGATAAAGTGGAACTGTATTGGAAAGAGAAATAATAAATTATGTTAGAATTATGCAGTATTGCAAGTGGCAGTAGTGGCAACTGTATCTGTGTGGGTAGTGACAACACCCATGTGTTGATTGATGCAGGTATTAGTGGTAAACGAATCGAAAATGGATTACATGAAATCGATTTAAAAACCAGTGAAATGCAAGGAATTTTAATTACCCATGAACATATAGACCATATTCAAGGACTTGGGGTGTTAGCCAGACGCTATGGAATTCCGATGTACACCACAGAAGGTACAAAAAATGCCATTCTGCATTCCAAATCAGTAGGTAAGATAGAGGAAGAGTTGTTTCAGGTAATTACGCCTGGAATAGAACTTTCTATTGGAGATTTGGTAATCAAACCAATCTCTATCTCTCACGATGCAGCAGATCCAGTTGCATATAAAATTATGAATGGTGACAAGTCAGTCGCAGTAGTGACGGATTTGGGGACATATACCCAGAAGATCGTTGATGAATTGCAGGGACTTGATGCCTTGTTATTAGAAGCCAATCATGATATAAATATGCTTCAGACAGGAGCGTATCCTTATCCTTTGAAGCAACGTATTTTAGGTGATAGAGGGCATTTGTCCAATGAGAGAAGTGGACAGCTTTTATGTGAGCTGTTACATGATCATTTTGGTACAGTTATGCTAGGGCATCTTAGTAAAGAGAATAATTATGAAGAACTCGCATATGAGGCAGTTCGTTTGGAAGTAACAATGGGAGATAATCCATACAAAGCAGATGATTTCCCAATGTACGTAGCCAAGCGAGATACCGTGACAGATATCGTTCGAGTTTAGATAGGAGAACATTATGGAAAATAAAAAAGTTATTATTACAGTATTAGGAAAAGATACCGTAGGTATTATTGCAAAGGTGTGTACATATCTTGCTGAAAATGGTATCAATATCCTTGATATTTCACAGACCATCGTATCTGGATATTTCAACATGATGATGATCGTAGATT
>CAZVOY010000037.1:0-12678 GCA_964628865.1 uncultured Lachnobacterium sp.
TACACATGAAAACAACTACCACCAATAAACTCTCTCGCCAATGAGTTCTGTGCAATTCCTTCCGTTGGAAGTGGAAGGAAATAATCCAAAAGTTTTAGAAGTCGCTTCGCTTCTTGATACTCTTGGCAGTCGCGAGGAATTTGAAACAGAAGTGGTTCTGCGTAAGTTTTTAATACTGCAATTTCATAAACAAGCGCTGAGTTAAACATGACATCTGCACTTTCTTGGAATGGGAAGATGTATTTTTCTTCACCACGGCGAACGGAATGCCACATAGCAAGGGTTTCCTGCGCAGTAGTGTTTCGTGTTCTGGCATCGCGGACAATACGACGAAGAAGTCGTCCGTCTGTGGTTGGCAACGGATTGTGTTCGTCGATACTCAACTGTGTCAGGGCGGAGATATAGATTTTAAATTTACTTTCCCTTGGTAGCGAATGAGATAACTTATCATTTAAACCATGAATGCCTTCGATTACCAATACATCATCTGCTCCAAGTTTTAATTTCTTGCCTCTGTATTCACGCTTACCATTTTTAAAATTGAAGGTAGGCATATCGATTTCTTCGCCATTTAAAAGTTTTACCATATCCGAATTAAATAATTCTATATCAATAGCTTCCAAACACTCGAAGTCATAGTTTCCATTTTCGTCTCTCGGGCTATCTTCACGATTTACATAATAATCATCCAATGCGATTGGATGAGGCGTAAGCCCTTTTGCACTAAGCTGAATGGACAGACGATTAGAGAATGTGGTCTTTCCCGAAGATGATGGACCGGCAATCATAATAAACTTCTTACTCTTATCTGCTGCAATCTGCGCAGCCAATGCACCGATGCGCTCTTCCATTAAGGCTTCCTGTAAAAGAATAATTTCATTTCCACGACCTTGCGCGATGGCATCATTTAAGGCACCCACTGTACCTACTCCAAGCATACGACTCCAATCTTTGGACTCATCCAAAGTATGATAGAGTTTATTTGAGGTATTCAGCGGTTCTACTACAGTTCCATTTTTATTTGGGAACATGAGAACAAAGCCGTCTTCGTAAATCTCTAAATCAAACCACTGTAAAAATCCTGTGGATGGCACCATATAACCATAATAATAGTCCATCATACCATCTAGGCTATACAGATTCACACGAGAACTACGACGATATTTCATCAGACGTTCTTTGTCATACATTTTCAATTCATGGAATAGTTCTCGCGCTTGATCGCTTTTGACATTACGCTTTTCGATTGGAATATTCTCATCTACCAAACGAAGCATTTCCTGTTTGAGCATGAGGAGCTTCACTTTGTCCATCTCCATGCTTTCCATTTCACAATAGTAGCTTTCGCCTAAAGAATGAAGTACGCGTACGTGACACTCCTCTTTCCAAAGGTTATAGGCCGCTTTTTGCATCAATAAAGTCACACTTCTACGATAGGTACGCTTTCCGTCTCGCTCCGTCATAGTAATGAACTCAATTTCACAATCAGACATGATTTCTTTTTCTAACTCTCGAAGCTTTCCATCTACTTTTACCAGTACAATTTTGTCTTTATACTGATCCTGATATTTTCCTCCTAAAGACGCAAAACGAGTGCCAATCGACACTCGTTCAGTTATTATTTTTTCATTTGAAAGTTTAATATTTACATTATATTCCTGCATTCTTTATCGCCCCCAATATTGTATATGCAGATTCGTTTAGAGAAATTTCCTCTAATACTTCTTTTTTTCGTTTTGATATGGCTCTGGATTCTGGTTGTTTTTCCAACTCTTTTAAAATCTTTGTCAACTGCTTGTGTTGTTTGACCAAGTATCTACGAAGGGATGGATTTCCGTTTCTAAGAAGAAGCGGTCCATACATATCGCAGGCTGGAATCGTTTCCTCTGGCAATAAATCCCAAAGCACGATTTCATTTACTGGAACAACTTTCATCATCGGATAGTACTTTCCATCTTCTATGACCATATCCTCATCTACGATTTCAAACTTGTTTTTTCTTAGAAACTGACGTACTTTCATAAGTTCTGACTGTGGTTGTAATATCAATTCCTTTGCCTTGCGACAAATCTCCATGCCATCTGAAATGATGCGTATAATCAGTTCTCCTCCCATGCCAGCTATTAAAATAGAGTCTACTTCTCCCGCCTCTAATTCTTGTACTCCATCCGAAAGGCGAGTTTCGATATAGTCTTCTAATTGGAACTCAGCTATATGTTTACAGGCACGCTTAAGCGGTCCTTTGTTGATATCCATAGCAATGGCCTTTGGTACCTTTTTCCGTTGCACTAGGGATATTGGTACATACCCATGGTCTGTTCCTATGTCTGCTAAGACATTTCCTGGTGTAACCATGGATGCAACGGCTTTCATTCGTTTCGATAATTTAATCATTTTTACTCTAAGTAATCTTTTAATTTGCGACTTCTGCTTGGATGGCGAAGCTTACGAAGCGCTTTTGCCTCAATCTGACGAATACGTTCACGAGTTACATTGAATTCTTTACCTACTTCTTCCAAAGTACGTGCACGTCCATCTTCCAAACCAAAACGAAGAGTAAGCACCTTCTGTTCACGTTCTGTTAATGTACCTAATACTTCTTCTAACTGTTCTTTTAAAAGAGTGAATGCTGCAGCATCTGCTGGCACTGGTACGTTATCATCTTTAATAAAGTCACCAAGATGTGAATCTTCTTCTTCACCGATAGGAGTTTCCAAAGATACTGGTTCCTGAGAAATTTTTAAAATTTCACGAACACGATCTACTGGCATATTCATTTCTTCTGCAATTTCTTCTGGTGATGGTTCACGACCTAATTCCTGAAGTAATTGTCTAGAAACACGAATTAATTTGTTAATTGTTTCAACCATATGAACTGGTATACGGATAGTTCTCGCCTGGTCTGCGATAGCACGAGTAATCGCCTGACGAATCCACCATGTTGCATATGTGGAGAATTTATATCCTTTGCGGTAATCAAATTTTTCTACAGCCTTAATAAGACCTAAGTTACCTTCCTGAATCAAGTCAAGGAAAAGCATTCCACGGCCTACATAACGTTTCGCGATACTTACAACCAGACGTAAGTTTGCTTCTGCAAGACGTTTCTTTGCATCTGCTCCTTCATCTACATCCTTCTGTAAGTTTTTGATTTCTTCTTTTAATTCCTCTGCTTCTGCTTCTTCTGCTTCTGCTAAACGTTCTTCTAAGATATTGATTTTTTCAGATGCTATAACACCAGCTTCCATCTTCTGCGCCAGTTCGATTTCTTCTTCTGCACTAAGAAGTGGTACTTTACCAATTTCTTTTAAGTACATACGAACTGGATCTTCTACGCTTACACCTTCTGGAACAGAGAGATCGATTTTTTCTACTTCTACATCATCTTCTTCTGTTAAAATGATTTCGGCATCATCGTCTTCATCATCACCAATTTTCAATACGTCAATGCCGCTGTTTTCTAAGTAGTCTAATACCAACTCCATTTTTTCAGCGTCAAGAGGCATATTTTTGAAGAAATCATTGATTTCCTGATATTCTAAGATATTCTTTTTCTTTTTTCCAAGAGCAAGAAGTTCTACCAACTTTGCTTGGAACTGCTGTTTCATTTCTTCTGTTTCTACTACTTCTACTTGTTCTTCTTTTTTCTTTGCCATCTTCATTCATCCTCTCGGTTATTTACTATTTTGTCCTTAATTAATGGAAATATGCAGTTTCTCCAACTGCTGCAACGCCTTGTGTTCCTCCAAAATCTTCATCATTGCTACCATATCGGTAGGATCAGCATTTTCGCTGCGATAGGTAATACTGTTTTGTTTTACTCGAATAATGGTTTCTTTTAATGCCTTTTCCATATCGCTTTGTGTTTCCACTTCATGGATACGGGCATTGAAAAGACTCGCCACTTCATTTTGTGTTTCTTCCTCTTCAAACATACTGATGATTTGTGCTGGGTTTACCGTACCACTTTCCGCATACTGACAAAATAAAGTTGTCGCTACTTTGTGATACAATTCCTCTGTAAAATCTTCCGGCGATATCAGACTGGAAACCGTTTTGAAAAGTCTGGTATCTTCAATGAGCCATGTGAGTAACAGTTTCTGTGACTGTTTCATTCCATCTTCTTTTTTCTTATTCTCATGGATACCACTCTTCAACTGTGTTGGCTTACTTACCGCCGCACCTTTCAATGCGAGGTTGTTTACCATTTTTCGCAGAGTCTCAAAACTAATGTTATATTTTTTTGCAACTGCTTCTATATAATTATTTCGCTCCAGTTCTTCTGGAAAACCTAAAAGCTTGGTTGCAATTTCATTAAAAAATGCAGTCTTTGATGTAGGATCATTCATATCATACTTTTCCTGAGCAATGCGCACTTCAAACAAAAAACTGTTTTCTGCATTGTCAATGCGTTTCTGATATTCTTCTGGCCCAAGGTTCTTGATAAACTCATCAGGGTCCTTGTATGGCTGCATATTTATAATCTTGGTTATGATGCCGACCTCTTTTAAAATCGGTATCGCACGAAGCGCTGCTTTTACACCAGCTCCATCACTATCAAAAGTCAAATATACTTCTTTTGTATATCGTTTAAGCAGGTTGGCATGTCCACTGGTGAGTGCTGTTCCCAGCGACGCTACGGCATTATCAAATCCAGCCTGATGTAGTGCGATAACATCCATATATCCTTCGCACAAAAGCATCTGTTCTTTTCTCGTGCTTCGCGCAATATTTAGTCCATATAGATTTCGGCTCTTGTCGAACACTTTTGTCTCTGGTGAGTTTAGATATTTTGGCTCACCATCTCCCATTACTCGTCCACCAAACCCGATGACATGGCTGTGAACATCCATAATTGGAAACATGGCACGATTCCAAAACTTATCATGACCACCTCGTACTTCATCGTAGGTAATCAATCCTGTTTCTTTTAATATGTCATCCTCGTAGCCTTTGCTTCTCAGATAACGATACAAATCATCGCTATACTGATCCGAATATCCCAATCCAAACTTCTGCATGGTTTCATCGGATAATTCTCTGTTTTTAAAATATTCATACGCTCTTTTTCCCCTAGGATTACGGAGCAAAGTGTAAAAATATTTCGCTGCCTCTTTATTGATTTCCAATATTCTGGAACGCTTGTCCGCTTCTGACCTTTGGGCATCTGTCATTTCATATTTTGGTAACTCTATGCCTACTCGATCTGCCAACATCTGCATCGCTTCTGGGAATGTAAAGTTTTCATACTTACTTATAAAAGTCAGTACATTTCCTCCTACCCCACAGCCAAAACAATAAAACATCTGCTTGTGTGGAGATACGGAGAACGAACCAGTCTTTTCACTATGAAATGGACAAAGTCCGAAATATGTATTTCCTTTTTTATGAAGGCGTACGTAGCCGCCTATTACGTCCACAATGTCATTCTTGGAACGCACTTCTTCAATTAGTTCTTCTGAATAGAATGGCATACGCCCTCCTTATATTTTAGTAGCCATCTACCTGCCATGCTTCTGGTAAATAGAATTCTGTAAATCGATTAATTGCATATTGGTCGGTCATACCTGAAATAAAATCGCAGAGTACTCGACCTGAATCTTCTCCTGCCTCGAGCATAGAAAGGAATTTAGGTGGCAAAAGTTCTAAGTGATCTGTATAGTAATTATACAAATGACTCAACATAATTTCCGCTTTTTTCTCTTCACCTTTTGCAATCGAATTGGTATATAAATTTGAAAACATAAAAGAACGAAGTTCTTTCAATGCTTCCTCGCATTCTGTGGACATAATAATATCATCCTGCCCCATGCTATTTATAATTATGTCATGAATCAGACAATCTAAGCGCTCTCTTGTACTAAATCCTAACGTTTTCCGGATTTCAATTGGAATGCTTTCCTCACTTAAAAGCTGTGCACGAATGGCATCATCGAAATCGGAATTTACATAGGCAATTTTATCCGAAAGACGTACAATTTTACCTTCCAAGGTATGAGGGGTCGTACTTGTCTGATGGTTTAAGATTCCATCTCTTACTTCCCAAGTAAGATTTAATCCTTCGCCGTCTCTCTCTAATTTTTCTACAATACGTACACTTTGTTCGTTGTGCTTGAAGCCTCCTTCATACACAGAATTGAGAAGTCTTTCCCCAGCATGACCAAATGGGGTGTGTCCCAAATCATGTCCCAAGGCTATGGCTTCTACCAAGTCTTCATTTAACTTTAACGCCTTTGCAATAGTTCTGGCATTCTGAGACACTTCCAGAGTATGCGATAATCTGGTTCTATAATGATCTCCCTTAGGTGTCAAAAACACCTGCGTTTTATTTTTCAAACGTCGAAACGACTTACTATGTAAAATACGGTCTCTATCCCTCTGAAATACTGGACGGATATCGCACTGTGCTTCCTCTCTATCACGGCCTTTTGAATTACTGCTCAGACACGCGTATGGGCTAAGTGTTTCTTTTTCCATTTGTTCGATTTGTTCACGTATTGTCATAATTTTCTCCTTTAGGTTTTAACCAAAAGAATAGCCTACATAATAATAATTCTGCGGTAATTCGCCTTTTCCTTTTTTATGTTTCATTTTTTTCAAATTTTTCAATAAAATTTGTCGAAAAACGAAAACACCGTATCAAAATCTTGATACGGTGCATTATTATTTCCTTTTACTGAATAATTCTACGAATTGCTACTATCTCACGACAATCGATTGAACGATACGCGGTAATACCTGTAGCCGCAGACTGTGCTTCTACGATTTTTCCATTACCGGCATAAATGGCTACATGACCAATGCCATTTTTCTTTGCATATACTACAATATCACCTGGCTGCACATCTTCTCTAGAAACCGCTACGCCTTCATAAGCAAATGACATGGAATAACGAACTGTCTTATAACCAAAATGTTTATAAACCAAATGTACAAAACCAGAACAATCACATCCGTTGGTCAAACTGTTTCCACCCCATACATATGGGTTTCCAACGAACTGCATCGCATAATTTACGATATCCTGTCCTGTGACATTTCCACTAACGACATAGTCCGTGTTTCCTGACTGGGTTTGTTGTTGCTGTTGTTGCTGTTGCTGTTGTTGAATAATAGCAGACTGTTTTTCGATAGTTTCTCTATATTCTTCTGCCTGAGCTTCTGCGGCCGCCAGTTGTGTAGAGAATTCATCCTGTGCCTCTTCCAAGTCAGCAATCATTGCTTGGATTTCTGCTTGTTGTCCTAAGAAGGTTTCTTCTTTTGCTAAAAGCTCATCCATTTTCACTAGCAACTGCTGCTCTTTTTCTTCTACAACAGCTACGGTCTGCTTATACTCTTCGGTCAAATCTCGGTCTGCTTCATGTATTGTAGTTATGTATTCCATACGATTCAGCATATCGGTGATACCATCTGCCTGAAGAATAGCAGTTAACAAATTATCGCTCGTACTATTTTCATACATATACTGAATGCGAATCTTCATTGCTTCATACTGTGCGTCCGCATCCGCCTTCGCCTGTTCCAACTCCAAAGAGGTCTGTTCGATGGTAACTTCTGTCTCTGCGATTTCAGCCTGTAGTGCATTCTGCTGTGCAATTAGCGAATTCAATTCTGCTCTTACTTCATCCAGCTGTTCATCTACTTCATCCTTTTGTGCTTCAATATCCTCAATTTCTTTTTCTACATCTTCGAGATTATCTTCGGCTTCTTTTTTTTGAGAACTAGCACTTGTCGCCCATACCTGCTCTGCCGCATATGGTAGAGAAACTAAAAAAGAAGCAACTAACGTAAGCGCTATTAAATTTTTCATCCTAAATATAGTTTGTTTCTTTTTCATAACAACATCATACTGTGTTTGACCCCGTATGTCAAACGGCTAATTTTTCCAAAAAAGCTGTCGCACCACAGATTAAAATCCATTTTGCGACAGCTCTTTTACTTCTTATTATAATAAGTCTAGTTCATCCATCCAGATTCGTACACATGCATCCGATGGCATCATCAAATCTCCTCTAGGGGATACTGAAAGTGTACCCACCTTTGGACCATCTGGTAGACACGAACGTTTAAACTGCTGAGAAAAGAATCTACGATAGAAGGTCTTAAGCCACTTCAAAATCGTTGCACTATTGTAGGTTCCATGGAAAGCAATTTTTGCTAAATAATATATTTTCTCTGGTGAGAATCCAAAACGCAGCACATAATACATAACAAAATCATGCAATTCGTATGGTCCTACCAAATCTTCTGTCCTCTGGGCAATCTTTCCATTTTCTGGTGGAAGAAGTTCTGGTGAAACTGGTGTATCTAATACATCATATAGCACCTTTGATAATACTTCTTCTCCACAAGTATCTGCATAGAAACGCACGATGTGACGAACCAAGGTCTTTGGCACTGATCCATTGACACAATACATGGACATGTGATCACCATTATAGGTCGCCCAACCCAAAGCAAGCTCAGACATATCACCGGTACCGATTACCATACCTTTTTTCTGGTTTGAAATATCCATAAGAATCTGAGTTCTTTCGCGTGCCTGTGCATTTTCATATGTTACATCATGATTACTTTCTTCATGGTTGATATCTTTAAAATGCTGTTTTACAGAATCCTTGATGCTTACTTCCATAAAAGTAGCGCCAAGCTGCTTAATCATATTTACGGCATTGTCATAAGTTCTATCTGTAGTACCAAACCCTGGCATTGTAACTGCGATAATATCTTTACGACTTTTCTTCATATAATCAAAAGCACGAGCAATTACTAAAAGTGCCAAAGTAGAATCCAATCCGCCAGAAATACCAATAACCGCTGTGTCTGCCCCCGTATGCTCCATACGTTTTTTCAAGCCCATCGCCTGAATATGAAATACATCTTCACAATGTTTACGACGAACTACTTCATCTGCTGGTACAAATGGAGAAGCATCCACATTTCTAGTGAGTTTTGTTTCTTCCTGACGTAAACGGAATGGCACACATACATGGGTATCCTCTGTATCAAATAATAGATTTTTTCTACGATCACCCTCTAATCTTTCCACATCGATTTCAGAGTAAATAATACCGCTTCCAAGACGTTCACTTTCTGCGAGGATATGTCCATTTTCTGCGATGAGGTTATGTCCGCTATATACGACATCCTGAGTTGATTCTCCTTCTCCCGCATTCGCACACACATATCCACAAATCAAACGTGCCGACTGACTACTTACGAGTTCTTTGCGATATACATCACTTCCTGATACATCAATAGAGGCAGATAAGTTTACAATTATGTTTGCTCCCCCCAACGCATGTCCTACACTTGGTGGCTGTGGTGCCCACAAATCTTCACCGATTTCTACTGCAATTTTTAGACCATCCACTTCTGGACAATAGAAAATCAAATCCGTAGAAACTGGTACAATCTGTCCATTTGGCAATATTTCTTCTGAATCCACAAATGCACCTGTCACAAACTGACGAGAATCCTTTAAATAGGTTTTTGGCACGATACCTAATACTTCACCTTTAGAAACCGCTGCTGCCACATTATAGAGTTTTCCGTTGATTTCATAAGGAAGACCTACAAAATAAATCGCATCATAGAATTCGCTGGCTGATACAATCTGCATCAATTCTTCTTTTGCAGATTTCAGAAGCTTACTCTGGAAAAACAAGTCTCCACAACTTGCTCCTGTAATTGCTAGTTCTGGAAATACCACAACCTTTGCTCCAGATTTTTCTGCATCCTTCATCAAAGTACGAATTAATTGTCCGTTATATTTTGTATCTGCTACTTTTATCTTAGGTGTAACCGCCGCAATTTTTACGAACCCATGTTTCATGTTTTCTAATCTCCTTTAAGATTTTCTAATCTCTTTTAATTCATCAATATCAAAGGTATATGCTTTATTACAGAACTGACATTTTACTTCAATACTCTCCCCATCGTTGATAATATCATCCAAATCTTTTTTATTGATGGTAGATAACGCTCTTGAAACCTTCTCTTTTGAACAGTCACAATAGAACTGTGTATCCAAGGTATCTGTGATTTCCAAACCAAAATCGCCTAAGATTTCTTCTAAAATAGCTTCAGGTGAAAGACCTCTTTCTAACATATTTGTTACTGTATCCATTTCTGCGATACGCTTTTCTAATTTTTCAATGACTTCATCACTGGTAAATGGCATAAGCTGTAAAATAAAACCACCTGCCTGTTTTACAGAACCATCTTTATCCACTAAAACACCAAGTCCTACTGCTGATGGAATCTGTTCGGAAGTAGCAAAATAATAGGTTAAATCTTCTGCTATTTCACCTGTCTGAAGCTGACACTGTCCTACATATGGCTCTTTTAATCCCATATCCTTAATAACACTCAATACGCCAAGATCAAGAGCTCCACCTACATTGAGTTTACCCTGGGCATTTGGAGGAAGATCTACATCTGGATTTGAGACAAAACCTTTTACATTACCTTTTGCATCTGCTGTGACAGTAAGCCCTTTCGCAGGACCTGAACACTGAATCTGAAGGGTAAGCACATCTTTTTCACCCTTCATCATACTTCCCATCATTGCACCTGCTGCTAAAAGTCTTCCTAGCGCAGCTGTCATGATAGGCGATGTGTTATGATCTAGTCGAGCTGTTTCTACCATATCTTTTGCATTAATTGAAAATGCGCGAATGCTGGCGTCTGCCGCAGTAGCACGAACAATATAATCTGACATAATTCTCTCCTTTATTTTCCCTGCTCTCTCGCAATAATTAAGATTTTTTCACATTCCTCTGTAGCAGGATTTTTTGTATATGCATCATAAGCTGCTACAAATGTAAGCCCTGCCTCTGCCAGCAATGCCTTAATCTCCTCTAGTTCGTAGCACTTCTGATAATGTACTTCCTGAAAACGTGCAAAACGTTCCTCTTCTTTGATGTAAAGAGTTAAATCATATTCATTAATTCCCTCTTCTTCATCAAAATAGTTTTCCCAAATAAAGCTACCCTCGTCCCTTGTTTCTGCGAAAGTGTTTTCTGCTAAAAGTTCTTTATATTTATATGGTGTGTTAATGTCAAAGATAAATATTCCACCTGGATCTAAATAGTTATTTACTAATGCAAATACTTCTTTCAAATCTTCTTTATTTAAAATGTAATTGATACTGTCACAGGCACTATAAATACTACGAACTGTACCATACAGCTCAAATTCTCTCATATCCTGCATGAGATAAAGAATCGCTTCATTGGACTTTTCTCTTGCAATATCCAGCATTTCAAAGGAATTATCTACTCCAATCATGTCATAGCCATTCTCCTGCATAATACGAGTTAACTTACCCGTACCGCAACCTAAATCCAACAGCAATCCATTTTCTATTCCATACTCTTTCAATAAAGAGACCAGATATTCTCCCCATTCTTCATAAGGTACATTATCCATGAATAAATCATATACCTGTGCAAAGCTTGTATATGCGTCCATTTTTTCCTCCGAAATTACAGTCGTTCAAATCACCTCATAAACCGCTTATGAACTAGTCCATTGTATCAACGTTTTTATGGAAAAGCAAGGTTGATATTTCCTTTGGAAACCTTTATACTTGTATCGTAATCTTTTGAAAAGGAAACCGATATGATAGATAATTACGAACATTATATCACGCGAAATATTATCGCATTTTACAAAAGAAGATTGACATCGCCAATCGTATACCTATTGTTATTGCTAATACTTTGGTTCGTATTTCCATTGGGCGAAATGTTCGCGCCTCCGCGTTTTTCCGATACAGATACTTTGGAAAGCGTGTACGAAGATGGCACTGAATATGTAAATGTCACTTTTGAGAATTTGACTTTTACTGGTTATACCACCACACGTTTTGGTTCTACCAATGGTTACTACTATTATGGAACAAAAGGCGATTCTTGTTTCATCGTCCTTTTAAGTCCTAGCACCTGCGAGGAAGGTCTTCCTACGATTGAATCTGTTACTACAAACTGTCGTATCGTAGAAAGCCGTGATAGCTATGAGGATTTATTGGAGCTTATCGCTGCAGATTTGGATTGGACTTTAGAAGGCATTCGTAATCAATTGCCTCCTTGTTACTTTAGCGAACCTGACTGTAACCCATCCACAAATCTCTTGCTGTTCTTTGTATATTTTGGAACCATGCTTTATGCCATTATTTGTTTGGTAAGGTACCGACTTTTTATGCAATTTCCATTTCTTGCTCCTGCCTGCCAAAACTTAATCGTATTTGGTAATCCAAAGGAACAGCTAGAAGAAGCCGAAGAGGAATTGGCTACATTACCTCAGTTAGCAACGGAAGATATGTTCATTACCGAGCATTACTTCATCATGACATCTCCTTATGGAAATGCCATTGTACCTATCAATGAAATCCTGTGGGTTTACAAATATTCCACATTAAATAAATTCCTATGGTATCATTTCAGTATTTCATATACCTTGCATATTACAGCAAACAAACACTTCTTTATCCAGTGTCCGAAAAACATCAAATCGGATATTGATGGTATTATCGACTATCTTGCAGAAGCAAATCATGATATCTTAGTAGGATTTACCGAAGAAAATCGTATGAAAGTACAAGAAAAACAAGGAAAGCCATTCCATTTTGAAAAATGGGCAGCGTTACTGAATAAACAAGTATAAAACGAAAAG
>CAZVOY010000038.1:0-12594 GCA_964628865.1 uncultured Lachnobacterium sp.
GAGCCAGGATCAAACTCTCATGTTAAAAGTTTAATCGGCCAGTCTAAACTGGCTTCCATTAATTCAGAAATAATAATCTGAATTTACTGTTTAAAGGGTTTTAATCTCTCGATTAAAACGTTCGCTAAATCTTTCGACTTAGTCTTGAATTATTCTCTTTGAATCTTTCAAGGTTTTTCACTGTTTAGTTATCAATGTTCTGTGCTGTGCTCTCGCGTCAGCTTTGTTATAATAGCATGGTAAAATTTCAAAGTCAACACGAATTTCGACAAATTTATAAAGTTCTTCTATTTACAAAAAAATCGCAAATTGTCTAAATTGTCTGAAATTTATATTTTTTAGCTACAATTTATATTTTTTATACAACTACATAAAAAAACGCCCCAAGTTTCCTCAGGGCAGATTTTTATTTTATTGCATCTAATGCTTCTTTTACATTACTTACGCCAATTAATTCTATTCCTTCTATGTTATGAAGAATTCCAGATTTGCAAACCTGTGGCAAGATACAGCGTTCAAAGCCTAATTTCTTTGCCTCTAAAACTCTTTGTTCTGCCATGGAAACACCACGAACTTCTCCACTTAATCCGACCTCTCCAAAACAAATTGTTTTCTCGTCAATTGGTCTATCCAATTTGCTGGAGATAATTGCTAGCACAATTCCTAAATCGATTGCAGGTTCATTCATTCTTATTCCTCCTGCAATATTTACATAAGCATCGCATTCTGACAAATGCATTCCCAAACGTTTTTCCAGAACAGCCATTAACAAATTCACTCGATTATAATCAGTACCTGTTGCTGTACGTCTTGGATTACCAAAATTTGTGTGACAAATAAGCGCCTGTATTTCCAATAGAATTGGTCGGGTTCCTTCCATAGAGCATGCAACCGCAGAACCTGATGCACCTACCGGTTTTCCACTTAACATAAACTCCGATGGATTCTCTACTTCTACTAATCCAACATTTCGCATTTCAAATACGCCAATTTCATTTGTGGAGCCAAAGCGATTTTTTACTCCGCGCAAGATACGATAACTTTCATGTCGATCACCTTCAAAATAAAGCACCGTATCTACCATATGTTCTAAAACCTTTGGCCCAGCTACTGCTCCTTCTTTTGTAACATGTCCTACTATAAATACGGAAATGTCCATCCCCTTTGCAATCTGCATAAATACATTTGTTGCCTCACGTATCTGAGAAACGCTTCCTGGCGCAGAGGATACTGATTCACTAATCATGGTTTGGATAGAGTCAACCACAACTACACTTGGCTTCTTTCTGCTAATAACTTCCTTAATTACTTCTAAATTTGTTTCACACAACAATTCCAACGAATCGCGAAATGTACCTATTCTTTCTGCTCTAATTTTTATTTGCTGTAGAGATTCTTCCCCTGATACATATAATACAGATACATTTTCATTAGATAGATTTTTACATACCTGTAATAGTAAAGTGGATTTACCAATTCCAGGGTCACCTCCCACTAAGATAAGAGACCCCTTTACGATTCCACCGCCCAATACGCGGTCCAACTCTTTTATCGATGTACTGGTGCGTTTCTCATCCGTGGATGAAATCGCTAATAGTGGTACTGGCTTTGCTTCTTCTAATGCCTTTTTGACACTTGCAGTACCAGATCCTTTTCTATCTACTACTTCTTCTACAAATGTATTCCACTCTCTACAACCTGGACATTGTCCCATCCATTTTGCAGATTCAAATCCACAGTTTTGACAAAAATATATACTTTGTTTTCCTTTTGCCATACTTCCTCCAAAAAAACAAAAGCCCAACCAACTGGCTGGGCTTTCCTTACTTTTTATCTTTTTTCTACCGTAATAGAAACAGCTGCATTTCCTTCCAGTTCTACACTAAGGCTAAGTTTCCCTCCTAAATTTGTGCTCATAACACCTGCTGTCTCACCATTGATTGTGATTTCATATTCTGATTCTGCTTCTAATTCAAGTGTAATCTGCGCATCTTCTGGACCTTCTACCATCATAGACACTTTGCCGTCTTCTTTATTAAAGTTGGATACTGCCGTTCCAGGAACGGACTCATATACAAAGACATCATTACATTCTAACTTTGTAATATCCTTATACGTCTTTACCTTATAAGAACCACCATTATGTTTGAAATTATCCAATTTCATTTTTTCGTTTAATGTGTAATCACCAAAACTAATTGTTCCATCTGATTCTACACGTATCAATTCACTAATTACAGCCATTTTTCTCCTCCTGTAAAACACCCTTAAGCAAGCAAATTGCTTATCACTATTATACCATTATGAAATAGAAATTGCATCATTTTTTACAGATACTGTAACTTTATCACCTGACTTAATCTTACCTGCAATAATCTCTTCTGCCAGCACATCTTCTACTTCATCCTGAATCTTGCGCTTTAATGGTCGCGCTCCATATTTTCTGTCAAATGCTTTGTCTACAATATAAACTTTAGCGGCATCCTTTACCACAAGCTCAATATTCAACTGGTCTTTGCAACGTTTCTGTAATTCTTTTACCAAAATAGTTACAATCTGTCTCATATCTTCTTTATTTAATGCTCTAAAGACAATAGTTTCATCAATACGATTTAAGAATTCTGGTTTGAAAATACGTTTCACTTCCTCCATAACACTATCTTTCATCTTTTGATGATCCTGATTTTCATCTTCCTTGTTTCCAAAACCTAATCGTTTTGGTTCAATGATAGACTGCGCACCTGCATTGGATGTCATGATAATAATTGTGTTTTTAAAATCCACCTTGCGTCCTTGTGAATCTGTAATATGACCTTCGTCCAACACCTGTAATAAAATATTAAAGACATCTGGATGAGCCTTTTCTATCTCATCGAAAAGGATAACCGAAAATGGATTACGGCGTACTTTTTCACTTAACTGCCCACCATCATCATGTCCTACATACCCTGGTGGTGAACCGATTAATTTTGACACACTGTGTTTTTCCATGTATTCTGACATATCTACGCGAATCATGGCATCTTCTTTACCAAATACTGCTTCTGCGAGTGCTTTCGATACTTCTGTCTTACCTACACCTGTAGGTCCAAGGAACAAGAATGAACCAATTGGTCGTTTTGGATCCTTTAATCCTACACGACCTCTTCTAACCGCTTTTGAAACTGCAGATACTGCCTCTTCCTGACCGATAACACGTTTTTTTAACACCGCTTCTAACTTCTGTAATCGAGCAGCTTCATTTTCAGTTAATTTATTTACTGGAATTTTTGTCCACCCTGCTACAATATCCGCAATTTCATTTTCACCGATTACTGGCGTCTTCTTTGTCGAGATATTTCTGGATTTCTTTTCTTGTTTTGCCAATTCTTTCAATAAAGATTCTTTTTGTGCTTTCGCAAGCCTTACTTGTTCAATATCACCATTTTGCAATGCTGTTTCCATGGCTAATTCTGCTTCATGAATTTCATTGTGTAATCCACTTAATTTTACAGGAGAGCCCAAAAGTCCCAAACGAACCTTTGCAGCGGCTTCATCCATTAAATCAATCGCTTTATCTGGCAAGAAACGGTCACTGACATATCTCGCAGATAATGTAACCGCTGCTTCTATACCTTCGTCTGAAATTTCCACCTGATGATGATTTTCATAAAGATTGCGAATTCCTTTTAAGATATCAATGGTTTCTTCTATCGATGGCTCTTCCACCGTTACAGGTTGAAATCTTCGTTCTAACGCAGCATCCTTTTCAATATGTTTGCGGTATTCATCAATCGTAGTTGCTCCAATAACCTGAAGTTCACCTCGTGCCATCGCTGGTTTCAAGATATTTGCTGCATCTAAAGAACCTTCTGCACCACCTGCACCAATAATTGTATGAAGCTCATCAATAAAGAGTATTACATCACCAGCAGCAATGACTTCATTGATCACTTTTTTGATTCGTTCTTCAAATTCGCCACGATATTTTGATTTTGCAACCAATCCCGACATATCCAAAGAAACCAAACGTTTTCCTCTTAATAATCCTGGCACAGTACCATTTACAATACTTTCTGCAATACCTTCTACGATAGCAGTTTTACCTACACCTGGTTCTCCTATTAAGCATGGATTATTTTTTCCACGTCGGCTGAGAATCTGTATCACACGCTGCGTTTCATCTTTACGCCCGATTACTGGATCTAACTGTCCTTCTGCTGCCATTTCTGTTAAATCTCTAGAATACTGATCTAACGTTGGTGTCGCAGAGCCGTTTTTTGCAGCATTTTGATTTTTCATTTCTTCGCGATATTTTGCTGGGTCTTCGCCCATCGCACCTAAAATATCCGCGAACATTTTTTGTAAATTGATACCCATTGTGTTCAGAAGTCTAGATGCAGCGCAATCGCCTTCCTTTACAATAGATAAAAGAATATGCTCTGTGCCTATTTTTTCATAGCCTAACCTTTTTGCTTCTTCTTCCGCCTTTTCAAGAACATGCTGTGTTCTAGGTGAAAAACCGTCTCTCTCTGCAACCAGAGTATTTTCCCCCGTAGAAATAAGTTCTTCTATCATTTGCAACAATTTGGACAATTCCACATCGTTGGCAGATAAAACTACAGCTGCTACACCTGTACCTTCTTTTAACAATCCTGCCAATATGTGTTCTGTTCCCACATAATTGTAATGCATACTTTTCGATAATCTTTTTGCAATATCTAACGCACGTTTTGCTTTATCTGTATACTTCACTTTTAGCCTCCAAAATGATTACACCCCTATCCGCAGATAGGGGTAGTTCTCAAAATTAATCCAAATCAATAAATTCTAAATCATCGTCGTCATCTTCTTCAACAACAACCGCCTGTTTCTTCTGTGATGCTGATACAACTTTTTTCTCTTTTTCAGGAGCAATAACTTTTTCTGAAGATTCTGTTTCCTTGAGCAGAAGTGCTTCCATATCCACAAAATCGCTCCTCTTCTCTACTACAACCTCTTTTGTTGCTGATGGCATTTCATAGAATTCGATTTCAACTTCATCATCCTCTTCCTCTGCCACCATTTCTGTTACTGATGACATCTCATAGAATTCGATTTCAATTTCATCATTCTCTTCTACTGTAGTATCTTCATCTTCCTGTGAATCATACTCTTCATCGTCTTCGTAATCGTCGCCATCAAATTCTTCATCTTCCTGCGCACGCTTCTTCATAATCATGACTACAATAATCACAATTAAAATCACGATAACAACTATCGCAACACCAATAATTATCATCTGTGTTGTTTTCGCCGCTTCTAATTCAGCCTCTAACTTATCAACTGCTTCGCTATCTGCACTTGTTTCTACATCTGTAGACTCAACTACTGGTGTATGAATAGAACCAAGGTAGCGCTGATAGGTCTGTTCTACCGAATCATATACATACCAGCTTGTTTCACCTGCATTATTCATACAATAAATGAGATAAAAATCAGTCAGAACTGGTTCTGCGGCATAATAGGTTTCTGGACCAAACCAGCTTGTTGTGTCATCATCTGTGGTCAGTGCAACAAACTGATACGCTGTTACTACACCTTTTCCTTCAATGGAAATGGAGCATGACTGATAACCTTCTGGAGCTGGTGCATTAGCTTCATCTGGAAGTAAAACCATAATGTAGCCATTTTCTGATTCCATTTTTACAAATGGGTAAATCACCTGCTGTGCTTCATCATATACATAGAGCCCTGTCGTATCATCTTCACTAGCTAAATGTAAAACTTTCAAATTACCATTCGCAAAAGTGAGACATGGCATCTCTACTCCATTAATGGATATTTCATCCTGTTCAAAATCCGCTGGAATACTATCCTTTGGAATGACTTCTGTAGGTTGTAATGCCTGCCCTTTCCACTGTAAAATGCTATCAGAAACAACTGGTGTCTCATCCTCTGTTGTGGTTGTTGTGCCACCTTCTGCTTCACGAGTAACTACAATCGTATAAGTAGCTTTTACCCCATTTTCCGCTTTTACAACCACCTGTATCGTATTTTGACCAACATTAAGATTTACAGATCCGTTTCCAGTTACAGATTCAATGGTTGCCTTTGCATGAGATGGTGTCGCACTAACTACAACACTAGATACATCATACCCTACTGTAGCCGTATATTTTGTCACATTATATTTAAATTCTGGCGATAACGTCCCAGAAGATAATTTCAAACTTGCAAGCGAATTATCTCCAGACTGTTGTGCTGAAGAATCATTTCCCGACTGACTTGGTGTATTACTTGTTGTCTGATTTGCAACCGTAATGCTGGCAGATGCACCACCTAAAGCTGTTTCCTCTGCGGTATTATTGTCTACTGCAGATACTACCGATGCACTCAAACTTGCGGTCCCTGATGTGTTTGCTTTAAATGTAACAGATACAGTATTTGTACCTGCCACACTGTATTTACCAATATTCATAGTAACTGTACCGCCATTTGTCCCCACATCAGTAGATGCACTTACAAAAGAAAGTACTCCTGTGGAAAACGATAAATCTACAGTAGCTGTAATACCGTCTGGTACTGTTACAGAAACTGTTACGTTTTCTCCAATATTTACCTTAGATGAACTAACTCCAATTGAAACATTTGCTGCCTGTGCCTCATAGCTTGGATACATTAACAAACTTAACACCAGCGCTAATGACGCAATATAGCTTAATACTTTTTTCATTTTTACACCTCTTAATTATTAATAAATGGATGAAATTCCTAATATATGTCTATTCATCAATACCAAGTCCTGAATATTTACAGTCCCGTTTCCATTTACATCTGCTGCTTCTAACTGGGAACCACTCAATGTACTCACATTTAAAATATGTCGATTCAGACGAACCAAATCTACAATTGTAACCTGTCCATCTCCATTGATATCTCCTCGAATCACTTCACCCGTTTCACGTACAATGGTAATAGTATATGTTTTTACATCTCCGCTTGCAGATGTACATTTAATTATAATCTTATTGCTTCCGTAAGACAGATTATATGTACTTGCACCTGTAACCTTTGAACTTGACACAACTGGAGTCGCTGTTACTGATACTGATGTTACAGTAGATGCAACAATTGCGGAATACTCTGTAGTCGCGCCATTAAAGCTTGGTGTTAAAGATATACCCGACACATTTAACGTCGACAGATAATTATTTCTATTACCTGTAGCAGTAAACGTAACTGCTGTTGATGGCATGTTATTATATACAGGTATCTTAAAAACAAACGTCTGCGTTTTATCTGTATAAGCACTTGCCACCGATTTACTTTCTGAAATTGCAGCCTGTACATTGGTCATATACTGATGTGTATATAAACCACCTGTAGCAATTACATCAAACTTTTGCGTATATAATGTATCCTGTCCTACAGAAATATAATTTGCTGCCAACAACTGTGAACCGCCCAATAGCGATTTGTATCTGCTTGTCCAGCCTTTTCCACTTGCATAACTCAATCCCGAAGTATATACAGCAGAACCGGTTCCATAGGCTCCATAGTTAAAATAGTTGAACACCCCAGGATAACCCGGATATGTACCGGAAATCATAGAACTTGTACCATTTGTACCCTGTTCCTGTCGAACTCTGGCTGCCAAATGGTATGGACTAACTCCTACTGACTGTCCAATTGTCATAAATGCATTCGCATAATTTAAAGTACTGCCATCGGTATCTGTCACATTTTTTTCCATGAAAGTACCCTTTAAAATAGCATTTACACCCGAAATCGTTTGAGAACTACTATAACTTAAATCTTCAAACATAAAAATATTTGTAGCATTCAAGAAATTTCGAGGGTCCATACAATAGGCAATAAAATCTGGGTGTGCTGTTACCCATCCTGAACTATCACGAATTGTCCATGTATTCGTGTACCAGTTGTACTCACTAGATGCCGTAGATTTCTTTGCATCATCTTCTGTTTTATACACCAAATTACGCCCCGCTTTTGACTCGTTTGTAATAACGGTGTTCCAATCTAATCCTGTCAATACAGGTTCAAATATCCAATTCGGATACTGCTCATGCAGAATAGCCAACTGCTTTGCATAGCTTGTTGGAAATCCCTTTGCAACGAGTTGCTGTTCATAAGTGGCATCGGTTTCAAGATCTGGAATAGCATCCACGCTAACCGTTGATGCTTCTACCCAGCCGTACTTCGTCGATCCGTTTATCGTACAATACACTCGATACCATAAACTTCCATCTGTTTTATTATCTGTAATATATAACTTTGTACCAGATGGAATCGTTGCTAAAGATGGTTTTTTATAGCTTTCCGAACAACTCCACAAGGTAATATTTCCACTAGCCTTTCCTGTCGAATAAGCCACTGCATCCTTATCTAAGCGAACACTGCTAGCTGGTACATAAGCAGTATTTTTTGTAGCTCCATTGCTGGTATAATATGTAACTTGATACCACAGATTTCCATCTGTACCTGTAGTCTCATTTATAACAGTAAGTGGTTTCCCATGAACTAAGCCATTAGCTTTCTCTCCACTTGGCGATGCCGTCTTCTTTGTTTCTACCAAACTTCCGCTAGGAGAATAAATCATAGCACCTTGTGCTGTATATGCATATGTAGTTATCTGATTTGTATCCAGTACCCCAAACAGAACAACTGCAACAAGTATAATTGCCACTATCTTTTGGAGCACCTTTTTCACTGACACGTGCATGTGTTTCCTCGACTTTCTAACTCTCTTTACATACTTTTCCAAATTAACCAATAATCCAACATAATTATACAAAGCATTACATGCAACGTCAATCAAAATCTAGTATTTTCCAAGGCTTTCCATCTATATTTAGTGTATTTTAGAACAATTTGACATCAAACAGCCCGCAAAAGAGTGTTATCACTCCAAACACTTCCATCATTCCCATTCCAAGTGTAATCATAATCTTTTCAAAATCAATTTTGCTGAAGTTCATTTTCATTGTGTTCATATCTTTTCCTCCATAAACTCTTTCTTTCAAACATCTCATTGTTTCTCTTTCTGATGTTAAGTTTATAGAAGTTGGTGTGTAAAAAAACGGACACCAAAAAAAGTGCACCCTCAGGTGCACTTTTAACCATCTATTTATTGAAACGTATATTGAATAGAAATATCATTTCCCTTTATCGATACCTTTGCAGTACTGCCACATATCATTGGCATCATCGGTGCCAAATGCCCGATATCTAAATCCATGATGATTGGCACATTATACTCCGCTAATAAATCCGTAACTGCGCGATACTGATTGATTCCAAAGGCTTCTTCACCAAAACAAAGTGGTCGACCAATTAAAAATCCCTTCAAATATGCAAACCATCCAGCCTCTTTCATCTGCCAAATCGCACGACGAATAGACATGACATTTAGATCACAAGCCTCAAGGAACCAGATAAATCCATCTTCTTTATATTTTTCATTAAATTCTTTTACTTTATCATAGGAGGTACCTGGATACATTTGTAAGATATCCATACAACCGCCAATTAGGCGCCCCTCTATTTCCACATCCTTATTTGGAAATTTCTTTATTACACGCGGCTCTGTTACATTATATGGTAAAAGCGGATGTTCCTCATCTTTTAAACTCTCTTTTTCCCAAGATTCATATCCTCTTACCGTATCTATTTTTCCACACAACAAATCCCACGCATCCTGAATCGCTGGGTGCCATGGTTCCATTCCAAAAGCAGCCGCACATGGACCATAAATCGCTGCTGTATCGAGAAGGGTTGCCGAAAGAAATGTAAAGTTTGTATTATCCGAATATCCCATAAACCACTTTGGCTTTGCTTGGCATAATTTTTCAAAATCCATATATGGCACTACTTCACACATCAACTCTCCGCCACCACAGGAAATTAAAATATCATTTTCCTTTGAGCAATACCACTCATTCAATTCTTCACCACAGAGTTTTGGCTCATTACTAATTCCGATTCCTTCTGACGCAAAACAATTTGGTCCAAGATTTGTTTCAAAACCCATGTCATTCCATTTTTCCAAGGCATGACAAAACGCTGTATGATAAGGCTCAATTGCACACCCAAAGGATGGTGCAACAAAACCAATTGTGCCTTTTTCTTTTAAAAACTCGGGATATCTCATCCTTATACTCCTTCTCCGTCAAATTCTGGAATGAAGCTTTCATCTGCCACATCCTCTTCTTGAATATACCCATTTTCTACACCGATTTCAATAGCATAATCTATGTATTTTTCATAAGAAGAACGCTTCACCCGCTGGTTTAATTCTGGATATTCTTTCACATGAGGTAACGGGGTATACTGACTCATCAAACTTAGATAAATTTGATCACCATAAGTCTCATGTAAATATTTCAAAATCTGTTTCGCATCCTGCAATTGCCCTGGCAAGAGGAGTTGGCGCACAATAACACCTTTTTTTATCAGTTCCTGTCCGTCCGCTTCATAAAACAAAGGATGAGGTTGTTGTCTCACCATTTCCGCTATTGCGTTTTTTGCAACCTCTGGGTAATCTTGTGCATTGGAATATCGTTTTGCAAGTTCTGGACTCCAATATTTAAAATCAGGTAGATAAACATCTACGATACCTTCTAATTGTTTCAATGTATCGACCTTTTCATAGCTACTGGTATTATATACAATCGGAAGGTTTAATCCTTGATTTCTAGCATTTTCCACACTCCATACAATGTGTGGCACAAACTGTCCTGGTGTAACCAAGTTGATATTGTTAGCACCTTTTTCCTGTAACTCTAGGAATATCTCTGTCAATCGTTCTTTGCTAATTTCTTTTCCTGCAACCCCCTGCGCAATACTTTCATTCTGACAAAAAACACAGTGCATGGCACATCCGCTAAAAAACACAGCACCAGCCCCCTTTGTTCCACTAATGCATGGCTCTTCCCAATAATGTAATGCTGCCCTTGCAACCTTTAATGTAGAAGTAACTTTGCACACACCTTGTTTTCCGTCTGTTCTATTCACTTTACAGTTTCTAGGACATAGTCCACATATTTCATATTGCTTGTTCATTTTCTATTCTTTCTCTTGCTTAATAGTAATCTCTCATATAAAATAATAACAGAATTTTCACATCGGAGGAATATATTTATGTCTCAAAATAATTGTATTGTTGCACAATCTGGTGGTCCAACTGTAGCCATCAACGCCAGTTTAGCTGGTGTCGTGTCTGGCATATTAGACTCTGGCAAGTTTGATACCTGCTATGGTTCGCTGAATGGCATCACTGGAATATGGAACAATTCTTTTATAAATCTTTCTGAAAAAGCACAGGAAACAGATTTTATTGAAAAATTAAAACTGTCTCCAGCTATGTATCTTGGTTCATGCCGTCACAAATTACCAAATTTAGACGTCGACCTTGATATTTACAAAACCATTTTTGCCCGTTTCGATGAAATGAATATCAAAGCATTTTTCTATATTGGAGGCAACGACTCCATGGATACGGTATTAAAATTATCGGAATATGCAAAAAAAATCAACTATGATATTTCCATTATCGGTGTTCCAAAAACCATAGATAACGATCTTTGCATTACAGACCACACCCCTGGATTTGGTTCTGCTGCAAAATATATTGCAACTTCCATGTTGGAAATTGCGCATGATACTACTATCTATCCAGTACAGAGTGTAACGATTGTGGAAATCATGGGACGTGACGCAGGATGGCTTACCGCTTCTGCTGCACTTGCTAGAAATAGTTATAGCACTGTACCAGATTTGATTTACTTACCAGAAACAGACTTTAATGAAGCACAATTTCTTACTGATGTAAAACGAAAATTAGAAGAAAAAGATAATTTAGTTATCGCTGTTTCCGAAGGTATTCATGATAAAGATGGAAATTACATTACTTCTACTGAAGCTGCTGCTGACACATTTGGTCATGCACAACTTAGTGGAGCTGGAAAAGCTTTAGAAATGATAATCGCAGATAAACTTGGTGTAAAAGTCCGCTCTGTTGAAGTAAATATCCTACAAAGATGTGCTGCACATTTGCTTTCCAAAACAGATATTGATGAATCCTTTGCACAAGGAAAACACGGTGTAAAATTGGCAGAGGAAAACATTACTGGTTCTATGGTATGTATTGAAAGAATTTCTAATGCTCCATACACCGTAAACTACACACATGCCAATATCGCAGATATTGCCAATGAGGCAAAATCCATTCCACGCGAATGGATCAATGACGAAGGTAATGATATCAAACAAGAACTCATTGATTACCTTTATCCGCTCATCCAAGGAGAATATCCTATAGCATATAAAAATGGACTTCCTGTCTATGCAGAAGTATCACATCTTAGATAATTCACTCTTTACCGCACTAGTACCAAGATAATATTTTGAACGTTAAATGATTTCTTAGATTTACTTAGTGGAAGCAATTTAGAAAAACCGTATGACACGTCACTGTTTGAGCCGTTAGGCGAGTTTGACGTATCATACGGTTTTTGTTAATTGGTTTCACTTAGTAAACCTTGAAATTATTTAAGTGAAAAATATTATCTTGGTACTAGTGCGCTAAAGAGCAAATTGCGAATTATATAACGT
>CAZVOY010000039.1:0-12563 GCA_964628865.1 uncultured Lachnobacterium sp.
AAAAAGGATGGGTAAAAGGTATCCGTATCATCAAGATGGAACTCGGCGAACCAGACGCATCAGGTCGTCGTCGTCCAGTAGAAATCCCAGGTTCTGAATACGAAATCGAATGCGATACCGTAATCATGTCCCTTGGTACATCTCCAAACCCACTTATTTCTTCTACTACAGAAGGTTTGGATATCAATAAATGGCAGTGTATCGTAGCAGAAGAGGAAACAGGTGCTACATCAAAAGACGGCGTTTACGCTGGTGGTGATGCTGTAACAGGTGCTGCGACAGTTATTCTTGCAATGGGTGCTGGTAAAGCAGCTGCTGCAGGTATTCATGAATATCTCTCTAACAAGTAAAGTCAGAGGTTTTCTACTTAAAGAACAATGGCAACGGGTGTGGCGAGAAAATGAAATCGATTTTCATTTAGTTGCAAGATGCATTATTTAATTGAATAAAAGAAAGAGGGGTTTCCTTGGATGAATAGTGACCTTGAGAAACGTCGGCACTTAGCGAATGACAAATTTATTTGTTATGAGCTTAGTACCGTTACGTTTTGAAAGAGCGTGAGCGTTCGCATATTCATCAAGAAAACCCCTCTTTCTAGTAGTCAAGTAAAGAGAACAATACCTTGCAAGTAAATGTAAAATCGTATATAATTTTATGGAATGTATACATATAAGAAAAGCAGGTGAAATCATGCGTAAACGAATGAAGCAACTGGCCAGAGGCAAGTTCGAATACGCGAAGCCACAGCTCGTTCTTTCAGAAGAAGAAATTAATATTTCTGTTATTATAGGAGAGGATTACGAAGGTGAGTTTACCATTGAAACCACCAGTGATACCAAGCTTCGCGGGCTTGTGTATTCCACACATCCTCGTATGGAAGTATTGACACAACAGTTTGAGGGCGAGAAGGTTCGGATTCGTTATCAATTTCATAGCTATGGTTTAACAGAGGGACTGACCGAAAAGGGAGATTTTGTGATTGTTTGCAACCAAAATGAAATCAGTCTTTCTTTTTGTGCGTCCATTTCTAAGAGATATGGTGAAACATCCATTGGACCTGTGAAGAATCTCTACGATTTCTCCTGTCTTGCAAAGGAAAACTGGAATGAAGCCTTCCAGCTATTTTATCACAAGAGCTTTTCAAATATCATAAAAGAAAACGAAGTCAAAGAAAGCATGATTTACCGTGGTATTGTAGCTGCGAAACCTTCCAACCAGAACCTAGAAGAGTTTTTAATTGGTATTCGTAAAAAAGAAAAAGTAACGTTTAAGGTTGATAAAAATCCCGTTTCTCTTTACGAGCTTTCGGATGTGGTAAAGGAAACGGTAGAAATAAAGAAAAACAACTGGGGCTATATCGAAATCAATGCCTCTGTTGATACGGATTTTATCCGTGTAGAAAAGACAAAGATTCGTTCCGAGGATTTTATCGGAAGTACATATAATTTTGAATTTTTCGTAGAACCAGACAAGCTTCATGCAGGCAAGAACTATGGCTGTATCAGCTTATCGTCGGTATATGAAACCATAAACATTGAAGTCGAAGCAAGTGCTTCACCACAAACAGATGAGGAAGAATTGTCTGTTTCGCTGCAAAAGAAAGAATATCTGGCAGGTGTTATGGAACTTTATCAGGCATACCGTTTGAAACGTATCGTGACGGGTGTTTGGGCAAATGAAACCATTGAGATTTTGAATCATTTGCAGGCATTAGAACCAGAAGAACCGATGTATCAGCTGATGAAGGCACAATGTCTGATTATCAATAGACAAAAACAGGAAGCAGAGTGGATTTTAGATGCGTTTAAGCGTGAGTGGTTAGATCGTAAAGCCCCAGCATGGGGATATTATCTCTATATCATGACCTTAATTGAAAGAGAGCCTTCTTATGTGGATCGCATGACAAAGGAAATCGAAAGTATTTTCCATGAAAATCCAGATTCTGTTATGTTGTTCTGGGTGCTTACTTTCTTACAAGAGCAGTATTTCAACAATAATGCGTTGAAATTAAAAGATATTGGATATTGGATTATGAAGGGATGTTCTTCTCCATATCTTTATGTGGAAGCGTTTTATCTGATTTGGCAGGACCCATATTTGCTCACAAAACTGGGAACCTTTGAAACCAGAGTGCTTCGCTGGGCGATTCGTCATCGTGCGCTCACAAAGGATATTGCGATTCAGATTTTCCAGATTATGGAGACAGAGAGAGATTTCAAGCCAGTACTTTTTGATATCATGTGTGCTGCATATGAGGCAAATCCAAAGCCTGAGTATGTAGGGGTTATCTGTAGCTATCTGATTAAGGGACAGCAATATGATCACAAATATCATTCCTGGTATGAAAAGGGCATCGAATTGGAACTTCGTATCACGAGTCTATACGAAGCATATCTCTTATCCATGGATGAGCGCCAGGTAGAACCTGTTCCAAAGATTATTCAGATGTACTTCCAGTATGATAGTGGTTTGCCATACAAAAAAATGGCAGTATTATATAACAATATCATCGCTTCGAAAACATCGAATCCAGAGGTTTACCAGAAGTATTGCAGAACCATGGGTAAATTTGCTATGGAGCAGATTTTAGCGGGCCATATGGATGACAACTTAGCAGTTGTTTATGATGATATGATTGATTTGGGTGTCATAAATGAAGAGATATCAAAGGCATTGTCTTATATCATTTTTACCCATAAAGTATCCGTGTTTGATAAAAATATGGTACGAGCTATCGTTTATCAAAGACAGATGAAAGACCCACAGATTGTACCTATCGTAGATGGTGTGGCATATTTTCAGTTGTATTCACAGGAATATGTAATTGTCTTTGAAGACGCAAAAGGACAGAGATTTTCTGGAAGTATTTCTTATCAGATGCAGAGTCTGATGGATGCACAGAAATACCTACAGAAGTGTATGGAGCTGACACCACTTCAGCTACCATATCTGATTTCCTATTTTGATACGAGACAAAGTTATCTGACCTTTGAAAAAGAGGATAAAGAGCATTTCAAACCACTGATGTTTTCAGAGGCGATAAGTGCAGAGTATAAAGCTCGTTTTCTGCCTGAGATTTTGCGTTTCTACCAGATTAATGCGTACGACGGCATGATTGAAGAATATCTTTTAAAGGCAGATTACAGTAAACTAGAAGAGTCCAGTCGTAAGTTTGCGATTGAGCTTTGTGTAGACAATCATTTATTTGATTTTGCTTATGAAAAAGTCACCGAATATGGCATTGATCAAATCGGTTCCGCTGCAAAAGTAGCTCTGGCCAGCTACATGATTGATAAGTTGGAATACGAAGAGGATGAATTCCTAATCAATTTGGCAATGACGGCATTCCGTGCAAAAAAATATAATGATAAGATGCTAAATTACTTGTGCCAGCATTTCAATGGTCCTACCGAAGATATGTTAAATATTTGGTGTGTAGCAAAGAACTTTGATGTAGACCGTTTTGATATTTCAGAACGTATCTTGGTGCAGATGATGTACGTAGACAACATGGTATTGGATGGAATGCCAGTGTTTGCTTATTTCTACGAAGCAGGTGGAAAAGACTTTATTACCTTGGCATATATTAGTGATTTAGCGCATCGATACTTTGTGGAAAGTCAGAGAATCGATGAGGATATATTTGAACTAATAGAAGCGAGATACATATATAATCTAGAGTTAAATGATGCGTGTAAATTGGCGCTGTTGCGTCATTATGCGGACATGCCCAATATTTCAGAAAGACAACTGGCTATCGAAGATGAATTATTGGGTGAATATACGCGAAGAAATATGCATTTTGCATTCTACAAGCGACTATCACCAGACCTTGTTTTAAAATATCACCTGTATGACAAGGTATTTCTGGAATATCGCACCAGTCCTCACAGCCATGTAGTGCTTCATTACAGCAGAGATGAGGATGGAGATGCTTTCCTCAAAGAGGATATGTTGGATGTTTATGATGGTATTTTCGTAAAAGCTTTTGTAATGTTCTTTGGTGAAGCGGTACAGTACTATATCAGTGAAGAGCATGGAAATGAAGTCGAAGTAACGGAAAGCAATCGTATTGTAAACAATGACGTATACAATAAAGAGGATGAAAGCAGATATAATTTATTAAATCAGATGCTGATTTCAAACACCTTACAGGAAGAATCCGACTTGTATCGTTCAATGAGACAGTATGCAGAACATGAAGAAGTGACACAGAAGGTATTTAAACTTCTGTAAGAGAAATAAACAGAGGGTAGCATGGAACAAAAAAGAGAACCAGTATATCTGGGTATCGATATCAATGATCGATATGCCATGATAAGTTACTACCAACTGAATATGAATGAACCAGAGACGGTAAGCACCATTGCGGGTAGTGAGGTGTATCAGATTCCTACGCTTTTGGCGAAGCGAAAAGGCTTAGGACAGTGGTATTACGGGGAGGATGCTAAGAAAATGGCAAAGACCTCGGAGGTTATCTGTGTAGATGCTCTGTTAAAACGCGCGGTAAATGGAGAAAGTATCCGCATGGAAGAGGAGAGCTATGAGGCATGGGAGTTGCTTGCGCTGTTCCTGAAAAAAGTGATGGACTTACCACTAAAACTTGGTAATGTAACGACTTGTGACCGTTTGATTTTATCTGTAGAGCGTTTATCCAAAGAAAACATGGAGGTGTTTTGGAAAATTGCTCCGAAGCTGGGACTTTTACCAGAGCAGTTTATGGTAATTGATCACAAGGAAAGTTTTTATAATTTTGCATTGAGTCAGCCTGAGTCTTTGTGGATTCATGATGTTTATTTGTTTGAACATGATGAAAATCATCTGTTTTATTATGGTTTGAAGCGAAATACGCGTACCACACCACAGGTGATTTCTATCAAAGAAAGTATCAAAAATCCATTGGATGAAAATAAGGATAAAGAATTTTTAACCATTTTGCAGAGAGCCTTTGAAAACCAGATTGTTTCTACAGTTTATCTCGTGGGAGAAGGATTTGAAGGTGGTTGGATGAATGAGTCTTTGACCTATCTTTGTCGTGGACGTCGCGCATTTATGGGCAATAACCTTTATAGCAAAGGTGCTTGTTATGCAGGTGCTGTTCGTGATAATAGTGAAGATTGGAAATTCATCTACATGGGTGAAAACGAGATGAAATTTAATCTCAGTCTTAAAGTAAGAGACCGAGGAAGTCTGGCGTTTTATACCCTGATTAGTGCAGGAAAGAACTGGTTTGAGACAAAGGGCGAATGTGAAGTAATTCTTTCAGGATCAGCGGAAATTGAATTTTGGAAACAGCTTCCAAACAGTAGGGAAGCAGTTATCGAAACTCTGGAGCTGACCGATTTGCCAAGCAGACCAGACCGAACCACACGACTTCGCATCACGGTTACACCAGTTTCGGATGAAAAAATCGAGGTGCTGATTCGTGATTTGGGATTTGGAGAAATCTATCGCAGCACAGATAAGACATGGAAGTATACCATGACAATGTAATTTGTAACGATTAACTTGACGGTAACTACCGCTACATGGAGGCTATATGGGTGAACTTTTAATCTGTAATGAACCAATAGCTGCTTTGCCATATTATATCGAAGGCATTTCTTGGAATGTATATTCCCTAGAAGAGTTGTGTTATTACATTGAAAATAACACATATCTTTTGGAAAAGGATTTCATGACGGAAGAGCTTTGCACATGGATTGGCAAAGAGGTGAAAAACTTAAAATTGGCAGAAAAACTTCGCGACATCATGCATATGGATGGACGTCTTTCTGAATTTGTGCTCACTCTGTTGGTAGAATGTGGTTACTGTCCGAGAGAGACCATAAAAGAAATCCTTGATGTCATTCGTGAGATGGAAGAAAAGTCTGATTTTGAGTGTAATAAGATTCGAGCAGACCGATTAATGGAAAAAGAAAAATATTTAAGCAGTATTTATGAATACAAAAGCTTGTTGGAATCGAACGATGCAGGCGAGCAGAGCAAGGAATTGCTGGGTAATATCTGGCATAATCTGGGTACTGCTTATAGCAGATTGTTTTTATTTGGAGAGGCAATTCATTGTTATGAAACGGCATATTCCTTAAATGGTAATATGGAATCCATAAAGGAATGTCTCATGGCACATCATTGTTTGCACGATGAGCTTGGATTGGCGACAGCAGTAGAAAAGTATAATGTTAGTGATGAACTGCTTCAGAGTGTTGAAAATGAGATTGCCATGGCAAAAGATAGTGAAGAAATGGAACACTTTGAATGTAAGATGAATGAAATTGCGCAGATGAATATTACTGGTACGAAAAAAGCGTATCAAAATAAGGTTAGTGATATCATCTTCCAATGGAAAGAAGAATATAGAAGAATTTGTAGGATATAAAAATGTCTTTGTTTGATTGGCTTTTTAGAAGAAAGAAAAAAACACAACAGAATATAGAAATTCAAGAAGAAGAAATCAAACCTGTGGAGCTAAAAGATTCCGTATCGATCAAAAACTATGTAGTGAATTTGTGTGAGCAAATGATAGATGTTTCGAAAGAAATGGATGATGTGCGTCGTGAGTATGACCAAGTAACCAATTATTTAAACGACATTACCATTGTAGAAGGTTTGGAAGGCGAGCAAAAGGAGCAGTTGATCGAAATAGCAACTCAGGTTTCTAAGTTGATTAGTGTTAGAAATGACTACGCAAATGCGGAACACAAAATCTCAGATGATACCTTCAATCAGATGCAGGAGTTGGAAGATGAAGTGCCTGCTATTATTCGTAGATTGATGGATAATGAAAAGTATTTAGATACGGTAAAACGAGATTTGAATCGTCTTGCAGGTGAAAAAATCGAGTGTAGTGTAACACGACATGAGCGTCAGGAAGAGTTAGAGTATCTACGCAGATTATCCATTATTTTGTTTGGTGCTTTTGGTGGTGCAGCACTTATCGTAGCGGTTCTTTCGATTGCACTGAAATGGGAATTGTTACCATTGATTATTGTTGCATTTTTAGCTACACTCGCTGCATCTTATATCATTCTTCGTATGCAGGAATGCAATAGAGATATCAGACAGTGTGATGTGAATCAAAATTATACAATTGCCTTAGAAAACCGTGTGAAAATCAAGTATGTTAATGCAAAGAACGCAGTAGATTATACTTGTCAGCGTTTTCATGTTAGAGATTCGAGGGAATTGACTTACAATTATGAAAGCTACATCGAAGTATGTAAGGAACGTGAAAAATTTAAGCAAACCAACGAGGACTTGGATTACTTCAACAATCGTTTAATACGAATTCTTCGCGGACTTCATTTATACGATGCAAAGATTTGGATAAACTATGCCAATGCTTTAATAGATCCAAGAGAGATGGTAGAGTTAAAGCATGATTTGTTTACACGTCGTCAAAATTTGAGAAGTCGCATTGAATATAATGTAAATGCGATTTCAGAAATGAGAACAGAAGTAGATAAGTACATAGACAAGATGGGCGATAAGACTGCACAGGTTCAAGCAATCTTGGACAAAGTAGAAGAATTGAATAAAGCTGTAATTTAGAAAAGAGGAGCAATGCTCCTCTTTTTTGCATATCTTATAGTGTATTAAAATATCAGGAGAATTATGTATGGGAAACAATATGAACTACAGATATGGCCGTGGACAGATGATGCCTAGAGTACAGTCTGGTTGTGATACATGCGGCAATGCTAGAACTGTAGAAACATGTGAAACTTGTAGCGATACAAGAACCATGAAAACCTGTGATGATTGTGGCAGAAGTACAAGAGATGAGTTAAGAGGCATGCCTCTTGCAATGGCGTATGTACCTTGGCAGAACTTTGAGTGTACCTATGAGCCAATGCAAGGGCTTCATGCTGGAACAATCTTTCCAGAATTAGATAAACCATTTTATGGAAGAAGGGGGATGCGATGATGGATAGATGTAAAATGTTAGAATGGGTACAGGCACTTGGTTTTGTAGTAGTGGATATGCAGCTATATTTAGATACGCATCCTTGTGATAGAGAAGCATTGGCGTTTTATCGCGAGGCGGTAGAAAATTATGAAAAGGCAAAACGTCAGTTTGAAGACGCATTTGGACCTTTGGTAGCAACTTCATCGTTAGATTGTGATAGATGGGCATGGGCGGACACACCATTACCATGGGAAGGAGTGAGATAATTTATGTGGACATATGAAAGAAAATTACAATATCCAATAAATATTACGAGACCAAATCCAGCAATGGCAAAATTTATCATGAGTCAGTATGGTGGTCCTGATGGTGAAATCGGTGCTTCCATGCGTTATCTATCCCAGAGATACAGCATGGACAACAAAAAAGTAGCAGGCCTCCTCACAGACATTGCTACAGAAGAACTCGCACATATGGAGATGGTGGCAGCTATCATCCGTCAGCTAACGAAAGGCTGTAGTGCTGAGGAATTAAAAGAGTCAGGCTTGGGAGCTTACTATATCGACCACACAGGAGGTATCTGGCCTCAGGCTGCTGGTGGTGTACCATTTAATGCAAATCAGTTCCAAAGTAAAGGCGACCCACTGACAGACTTGCATGAAGACTTGGCAGCGGAACAAAAAGCCCGCACAACATATGACAACATTCTTCGTCTTGTAAAAGACCATGAAGTAGCAGATCCTATCAAATTCCTTCGTCAGCGAGAAGTGGTACATTTCCAAAGATTTGGTGAAGGATTGAGAATGTATCAGGAACAGTTGGATGGAAAGAATTTCTATGCGTTTAACCCATCTTTTGATAAGTAAGAATTATGTTGAAAAGTCCATGGCATGTGTTGTGGACTTTTTAATTTTATAACATACTTATTTATAAAATATAAAAATATGTCATCTATTTACCTTTTTCAAGTGTCTATATAGTAAAGTGGTTGACAAGGAAGAAATGCATTCTTATCCTATATATATAAACGACGAAAGAGAATACTATGCTAGTTTTATATTTATCACTCATCGATGAAGAAAATAAGAAAAATAGATTTACGGAAATCTATCTATCGTATCGAAAACAGATGATTTTTGTGGCGATGTCCGTGGTGCACAACGAGACAGACGCAGAGGATGTAGTGCATGAAGTGTTTTTAAATATTGCCATGCGGCATATGGACACCATAAACGCTATCGCGGAAGAAAAAACCCTCAGAAACTATTTGCTGACAGCGACAAAACGGACGGCAATCAACTGGATGCGAAAATACAAACATATAGCATACGTGGAGTCAGAGATAGAGTTAGACTATATCCTGCCAGAGATACCTGATGATAGATTCATAGACTACATCTGCCAACGCATGGAATACGAACAGGTAGTAGAAGTTATAGCGTCATTAGAAGAAAAGTATAAAGTGGTAATTTATTACCACTTCGTATTGGAAATTCCAGTACCCAAAGTAGCAGAAATGCTGCACCAACCTGTTGCAACAACTAAGAAACAATTAGTACGTGGGAAAAAGAAGCTTCTTGCATTATTGGAAAAAAAAGGAGAAGAGGACGATGTCAATGACGAGAGGTGAATTTAAGCAGGTAGTTGAGGATGCAGTTGCGTTGGAATTCACAAATATTCCAATGCAGGAATCGAAGATAGACTACATTTTTTCAGATAATTTTATCCGTAAAATGGACAATCTAATTTCTATGCAAGAGGATGGCATGTCGAGATTGAGTGGACTAGCTAGAAGGTACATCGTTGTTATAGTAATTATTATCTTAGGTATATCTATTTCTTCTTGCGGAATAAATCAGGTTATTACTCACTTCTATGGAAGTGAGTATGAGAAGATACGTGAGAAATTTTACGCAGGAGCAACTGCTACAGAGATTACATATGGATATGGAATTTCGAAGGTGCCAGAAGGTTTTGAAATCACAGATGTTACAAAAAGTAATGGATATAAAATGATAGAATATAAAAATGAAAAAGGAAACAGAATTTGTTTTTTACAAGATGCTTCAGAAGGAGTAAAAATCTATATTCAAGATGAAAAGATAGAGAAAACTTCGACAATCATAAGAGACTTAGAAGTTATAGTTTTTGAAAACAAAGATTTAGTTGGTGCTATGTGGGTTGAGGATGGTTGCTTTATGGAAATTATTTATTATGGATGTAAAGATGTAGAAGAAGTGATTGCTTTGGTTGAAGCAATACAGTAGAAAGTGATAACATTTATGAAGAATAAACAGACATATGTAAAGGTTGCAATTATTGTAGCAAGCGTGGGTATGATATTGATAGTTATATTCAGCATGATATTGAATAAAAGTGAGGAAAATCGTGATCCAATAATTTTGAAATTCAATGAAATAATGTATGAGTTATCTTCGGATAAAAATACTTACCATGCAAAAGAAGAAATTGTAAATACTGATGAGAACGGAATTGTTATTTCAGAGGAAAATAGTGAGTATTACAATGATTATACAAATTTCTTGATTATAAATGACGGAGAGGAGTTTGGCAAAGGATTTCATGATTTCGTTTATAAGGGATATAGGTATAGCTACAGTTTTAATGCAAAGAAATACGATATTAACAAACAAGAGCAGGATGAAGGATTTTATGCGAGACCAATTATTAGTATAAGCAATAGCTACTTTACATTGGAAGATAAGTATATTTCTTATGAAGAAACAGAAGATGGTTACATTTTTAGATGTAACAATCAGAACAAGGTTGGTCGAGGATATGAGAGTAATGGAAATAGGATATCAAATGTGTGTGATTCTGCAATAGCAAATATATACTTAGATAAAGAGTGGAATGTTCTAAAGATTCTGGCTATAGAAGAATGGACACAAATTGATGAAGATGGAATAGAAAGCAAAAGTATTACTAATATATCAATTGTTTTTTGCGAGACATCAGATGAAGAAGTGAGAAAATATTTGGATGATGAGTATGAATTCTTGGAGTCCTTGTTAAAGTAGAAAGGGGAACAATTATGAAGACTGCAAAAATTGTTTTAAGAATTATAGGTTGGTTTAGTTTTATTAGTGGTTTGGCATTGTTCGTTATCTGTATGTTAATGGAATATAATCAGGGAATTTTAATTTCAGTTAGAGGATGGTTTAACCTGGAAAGTGCATTTATGATTGGTGCAGTTGTTGGACTATGCGGTTTAATTATGGTTATGATTATAGAAGATAAAGCGAATTGGGAATCTATTTGTAAGTGGATAGAAAATCGAAAGAAAAGATAAATTTAAAAAGTTGTCTCCCGTGTTGTCTTTTGATGTGTCTATATTATGTAACGTAATAAAAAGGAGGGTTTTTTCATGAAATTACAAAAGATGCTTATAACAATGTTGACGCTTGTGTTATTATTAGTAGCATTCCCTATTTGTTCATATGCAGAAGAGGGGGATAATAATGCAAAGATGGTTGATGATCCAGAAATGAGAGAGGTTGTGATTGAAAAAGCAATTACGGCATTTCCAGAGTACGAAAAGCAGATAAAGGGCGAAGTAGAAGTTAATTTGTCAAACGCTAGGGGGATTGTAAATGATGAGGTTGTAATTAATGAGACACGTAATTTATCTAAAAATGAAATAATCACCTACACGCAATATGAGAGTGGAATAGTAACAACTGCTTTAGGATATGTAGAAGGTAAGGATGTAACGGTTCTTTATGATGGAGGAACATACAGAAATTATTCGATGGATGCTTGGATGACTCACTCTCTAAGTAGTACGATGTTATATATTCAAGATATAAATTTTAGAATATATGATAATTTATATGATAAATTAATAGATAGAGGAAGTCTTGTATCAAGTGGAGCGTATTTAGGGATGCGAGAAAACGAAACTAGTGCAAAAAAAGCGTTGGTTGAGTATAGAGGGTGGTTTTATTACGATTTAAGTGATATTGGAACAGAAGTTCCACTTACAGATACTAGAGTATTAAAGATAGAAATTGGTAATAATACATGGACTCTCAGTTCTGCAAGGACATCAGAATTAGAAAATGAATAAGTAATACTGTTCTGTGACGGATTTCTTAGATAATAGTAATTGTTAATGAAATTATAGGATTAAGACGTTGCCTAATGAAAAATTTTATTATATAATGTGGGTTGCGACTTGCAAATGCGAGTTGCAACCTATTTTGTTATACAAATTCGTGCTTAGCACAATCAGATACAAGAGGAGATAAGAAAATGAGCAAAGTAAGAACAAGATTTGCCCCAAGTCCAACAGGTAGAATGCACGTAGGTAACTTACGTTCAGCATTATATGAATTTTTAATTGCAAAACACGCAGGCGGAGATTTCATGCTCCGTATTGAAGATACAGACCAGGAACGTTTCGTAGAAGGAGCTGTAGACATCATCTATAGAACAATGGAAAAGACAGGTCTCGTACATGATGAAGGTCCAGACAAAGACGGTGGCTTCGGTCCATATGTACAGAGCGAACGTATGGCAACAGGTATCTACATGAAATACGCACAGGAGCTCGTAGAAAAAGGCGAGGCATATTACTGTTTCTGTGACAAAGAACGTCTTGCATCTTTAAAATCCGAAGTAGTAGAAGGAA
>CAZVOY010000040.1:0-12450 GCA_964628865.1 uncultured Lachnobacterium sp.
CTGCAACCTTAGCAATAGAATCTTCGATAAGTTCTGCTGTTTCAGATGCTGCTGCAGCACTCTTAGCTGCTAAGTTTCTTACTTCTTCTGCTACTACCGCAAAGCCTTTTCCTGCATCACCTGCACGAGCGGCTTCTACTGCAGCATTAAGAGCAAGGATATTTGTCTGGAACGCAATATCATCAATAACTTTGATAATCTTAGAAATGCTTTCTGAAGATTTATTGATATCTTCCATAGCGATAACCATTTCACGCATTTCTTCGTTACCTTTTTCTACATCCTGAATTGCTTCATTTACCAAGTTTGCTGCATGATTTGCCTGAGCAGCATTTTCTCTCGTCTTTTCAGCAATTTCACTGATAGATGAAGTAATCTGTTCGATTGCACTTGCCTGTTCTGTAGAGCCCTGTGCTAATGCATCACTGGCACTAGCTACCTGAGAAGCACTAGTCATAACCTGATATGCAGCATCATTAATGTTGCCAAGGGCATTTGCATTGCGGTTAACAAGTGTTTTTAATGCATTACCCATAGTATCTACTTCAGAAGCAGGAATGACATCTACTGTCATATTACCATTTGCTACTTCCTGTGCCATCAACGCCTGATTACGAATGGATTCTACCATCAATACATATTCATCAATAACAGCACCAAATTCGTCGTTATAAAGTTTTTTAATTTCTACATCCATATTACCTTTTGCAATCTCGCGAGTAATATTAATGAGATTTTTGCTACTCAAGCGAAGCTGTCTTGGAATTATAATTGCAATACCTCCAAGAACCGTAAACAGCACAACTGTAATGATCATTGTAAATGTAGCATAACTACCCAAATAATGTTCTGGATCGTCTACTGTAATAATCGTTTCTGCTGTGGTATATCCAGAATAAAGTAAAAATAAGACACAAATTCCTATAACTATAAAACTAATTACGATTTTTGTACGCATATATAAATTTTTATTAAGTTTCATTATTCTTCATCTCCTTCGTTTTCTGCATTAGCATTTGGATCTAATGCAGTTATTTCTTCATCATTCAGTAATCTATCTGGATCTAATAAAAGTTTTACCTGATCTCCTACTTTTCCAATAGCATACACATATTTGTTCTGAGATTTGTCTGCTTTTCCAACAGATGGAGAAGGAATAATGTTTTCTTCCTGAATTTCAACGACTTCCGCAATCTGCTCTACGATAAGTCCCACAACAATATTTTTCACATTTACTACGATGATACAGGTTCTATCTGTGTATTCAAATGGATCCTGTTTAAAGCGTAACCTTACATCAATGACTGGAATAATTTTTCCTCTTAAGTTAATCAGACCTTTAATGTAATCTTCACTTTCAGGAATTTTTGTAATTTCCTGATAAACAATGATTTCACTAACATACTGAATTTTAAGACCAAAGTATTCATTTCCAGATTTAAAGGTTACATATTTCCCTTTTTGTGTATCTCTTTCGTCCATATGCATTTCCTTTCTCTCTAGTCTATCAGTCCAGCTCCGTCAAGGATGAGGGCAATACTACCATCTCCCAACTGAGTACAACCTGATAAACCTTTTACTTTTTTCACGTAAGATGGAATTGGTTTTACAACGATTTCCTGTTTACCAACAAGGCTGTCTACAAAGAGACATACCTTCTGACCGTCTACTTCCATAATAACCATCATTCCATTTTCGACCTCTGTCTGATATCCGCTCAAATGATATCTGTCTCCTACACGAAGGACAGGATAACATTCGCCACGAATCATAACAAATTCTCTATGATCTGGGTCATGAATCATCATCTCGTTTGTTACGCTCACAAACTCTTTTACTGCGCCTGTTTCAATAACAAAGGAGGTATCTCCTACTTTCATCACAATACCATCAATAATTGCGAGAGTAAGTGGAATCTTCATAATCATTTTCGATCCCTTACCCTTTTCACTTTCAATTTCCAAGCTTCCGCCAATGGTTGCGATATTGGATAATACTACATCCATACCTACACCACGACCAGAATATTCAGTAACTTTTTCCTTGGTAGAAAATCCTGGTAATGTAATAAACTGGAATACTTCTTTATCTGTATAAGCACTTTCTGGCTTACTGTAATCAATTAATCCTTGATTACGTGCTTTATTCATAATCTTATTACGATCTAAGCCTTTTCCGTTATCTTCTACTGTAATCCAAACTTTTCCAGATTCTGTCTTTGCCGATAAAGTAACCTTGCTTCGTTCTGTCTTACCCGCTTCCGCTTTTTCTTCTGGTGTCTCGATTCCATGGTCTACGGCATTTCGCACCAAATGCATTAGTGGGTCAGAAATATGTTCTACGATACTCTTGTCCACTTCTGTAGTTTCACCAACCATAACGAATTCAATGTCTTTTCCGAGCTTTCTGGATACATCAAATACAATACGATTCATTTTCTGGAAGGTATTGGTAAGTGGTACCATTCGCATTGACATAATTACATTTTGCAAATCAGTAGAAATTTTTACCATCTGCGTAGCTGATTTGTTGAAGTTGTCAAGATTAAGTCCTGGAACCTTCAAATCCGGATTCTGTAATACGACTGACTGTGAAATAACAAGTTCACCAATCAAATCCATAAGCTGATCCATCTTGGAAACATCTACATTAATGTACTGTGCTTTTTCCGATTTCTTTGGCTTGTCTTTTGCCAGTTTTTTTGCTTTGCCCGGCTCTTTTGACTGAATAACGAAATCACCAGGTACAAGTGCTTTATTTTTGGCCTCCGCCATAATCTGTTCCTGGGTTCTCTCTGCTTTCGCTTCGATTTCTTCTACAGAAGATTCCAAATCAATTGTGATTGTTTCCGGTTCTGCATCTCCAAAACCTTGTTTGTATTCTTCCGCTGTACATTCTGAGACGTTCACAGCCTGAATGTCATAACCTTCTTTGATAATAGCGCGAATATCAGCTTCCGTTGACTGGGTTTGTAATAAGATGTTAAATCCATTTTCAAAAATTTCTTCCACACAACCCTCATCCGAAATGATATCCTCTGGTGAATAAATCATATCCTCTGCTAACTCTTTTAAGGCATATACCGCCTTATAAGCATGCACATTTACCAGATTTACGCCTTCATTGAAAATTATCTGAATGCGGAAATATTTGCTTGTATTACTAGCCACAGGTGCAATGTAGAATTTCTGTGCAGGAGTTTCTTTTTTTGTCTCTTCTTTCTTTGCAACAGCTCCACTTTCACCTTTGATTTCTTTCAAGAAAGCATCTAGGCCTTTGATAATTTCACTGGAATCTCCATCGGCGGTTTCCCCATTCGAAATTTTCTCAAACTCTTCACCGATAAAATCAGCAACCTCTAAAACATGTTCTACTAACTTTAGATGTGGGACGTTTTCTGGATGATTTTCACGTAATACATAGAAAACGTCTTCTAGCTTATGGGATACTGCCGTAATATCATCAAACATCATGATTCCAGATGAACCTTTGATGGTGTGCATCGTACGGAATATCTCATTAATGGCATCTTCGTCAAAACAGTCTTCATCTTTCTGTTCAAGAACCGTTTCTTGGAGTTTTTCCAGCAATTGTTGATTTTCAAACAGATACATGTCCAGCATGTCTTCTGTATTAAATCCGTCTGCCATATCTAGCTCCTTTCCCCCTTGTATTTTTATGTAAAAACACTCTTATCTATGGAATTAAGTCAAGTCTCTTCAACGCTTCTTCAAAGCGATCCTGATCGATTGGCTTTCCAGAGTAAATGGTACATCCCAATTCAAATGCCATTTTTACATTTTTTTCATCATTCAAAGCAGTTGCCATAATAACTTTTACTGCTTTTTCTTCAGGAATGTTACGCTCTTTTTCAAGATTACGAATTCCTACCAATGCCTGATATCCATCCATTACTGGCATCATGATATCCAAACACACCAAATCATAAGGATTTCCTTCTTCCAAAGCCATCATGTATGCATCTACAGCTTCAAGTCCGTCTACTGTAACATCGCATTCACCATACTTTGATAAGAAATTGCTCATAAATTTTCTGGTTACGAAATCGTCTTCTGCTAATAAGATTCTCATATCGTTTCTCCTTTACATTTTATTAAGCACAGCGTAAGTTTTCTTAGCTATATCACCTAATTTTTCCTGGTACTCTACAGCACCTATATCAAATGCCACCTTTGGCATTCCATATACTACACATGTGGATTCATCCTGACCGATGGTTCTCGCTCCAGCCTTTCGCATTTCCAAAAGACCATTAGCTCCATCACCACCCATACCTGTCAAAATAATTCCTAACGCTCTATCCTTTGCACTTTTCGCAACGGATTCAAACAACACGTCTACCGATGGACAATGTCCGCTTACTTTTGGTCCAGGTTTTATTTCTACCTGATATGCCCCATTTCCTTTTATAAGACGCATCTGACAGTCACCACCAGGAGCAATTAACACCTGTCCTGGCACTACCTTATCACCGTTTTTTGCCTCTTTTACCATAACCCGGCACTGATCATTCAATCTATTTGCATACATCTCCGTAAAACCAGCAGGCATATGTTGTACGACAACCGTTCCTGGAATATCTGGTCCAAATTCTTTTAAGATGGATGCGATAGCCTCCGTACCACCTGTGGAAGCTCCAATCGCTACAATCAGATTTTTGGTATCCGTTTTAACTGTTTCTGTTAACTGTGGAACTACATTTTTCTTTAACGTTCCAATTTTAGCGGTGGAAGCAATTTTTATTTTAACTGGAAGCTCGTTTTTCATTAAATCTTCCAATTTTTTTGCATCTGTCATGGACGGTTTTACTACAAAATCTACCGCACCAGCATTTAATGCATCAAATACCTTGTCACTAAGAGAACTAATCATAACGACTGGCATTGGATACTGTGGCATCAATTTTCTTAAAAACTCTATTCCGTTCATTCGAGGCATTTCAATATCCAGCGTCATGACGTCTGGTTTGTATTTTACAATCATATCTCTCGCCTCAAATGGATCCTGAGCGCTGGCTACTACCTCCAACGATGGATCTTCATTTAAATATTTTACAAGAAGACCTCTAAAAAAAGCAGAATCTTCTACTACAAGCACTTTTAATTTACGCATTATTTATTTACCTTCTTTTTTTCTATATACCGATGGTCTTACATGCTCAAATGGACAATATTCTCTATTAATTGTTTCCGTCTGTCCGATAAACAAATATCCACCTGATTCCATGGCATCATAGATTCTCATGATTAAATCCTGCTTCGTTTTTTCATCAAAATATATCATTACATTTCGAAGAAACACCACGTGTAATTTTTTTCGAAATGGAAGCGGATCCATTAAATTGAATTTGCGGAACATTACCTGTTTTTTTAATTCATCCGTGACATAGTATGTGTCCTGATTCAATGTTTTTCGAAAAAATCTTCGTCTCCAGTTATCTGGCAATACTTCCACCTGTTCCGATCCATAAACTCCGTCCATGGCTTTTCGCAAAACATCGGTAGATACATCCGTCGCCAACACCTGCGTATCCCACGCTCCATGTTCCAAACCAAAGAAATCCATCAATATCATTGCTATGGTATATGGCTCCTCTCCTGTCGAAGATGCACCACACCAAATACGAAGATCTTTATTGGTTTCCTCTTTTTTCTTTAACCATGGCAATACCACTTGTCTAAAATATGTGAAATGCTCAGGTTCTCTCATAAAATATGTATGATTTGTGGATAAAAGATTTACCAGTTTTTTTTCTAATCCTCCTGTAATATCCGTCTCCACTGCATTCATGTAGTCTGTGTAACTCTTATAACCATTTGCACGAAGGTAGTTTTCCAAGCGACCAGCTACAATTTCCTTTTTACGACTCATATCAATTCCATAGCGACTTTTTAAAAATCGTACGATTCGCAGATACTCCTCGTCTGTAAATTTATCCACTTGTCTGTTCCCCTCTTAACGCAATTGTCTAGCGATTTTTTTACAAATATTAACAATATCAGGATTAAACTCTTTTCCAGATGCTTCCTGAATTATCGTCAAAGCTTCATCTTTACTATATGCTTCACGGAACGCACGACGTTCTGTTAACGCGCCATACGCAGAAATCAAAGCCACCACCTGGGCTGGTAATGGAATTTCATTTCCTGATTTACGTGATGGATAACCCGTTCCATCCCATTTTTCATGGTGATAAAGTGCAATATCATGCGACATATCCAAGAAATCGTTATAATCCCCATCCCCTTTGATATCCTCAAGTATCTGAGCACCAATAGAGGTATGTGTACGAACCACTTCTAGTTCTTCTTCTGTCAGTTTTCCTGGTTTCTGCATAATTTCGATAGGAATCCCAACCATTCCTAAATCACAAATTGGTGCTGCTAATTCAATCGTTTCTACAAAAGTATCCGAAACAATACTTTCGAATTTTGGTGATAACTGCATTGCCTGTGCTAATACTCTACAGTTATACTGCAAACGTTCTACGTGGGCCTCATCAAACGCTGCATTTTTACGAACTACCGTTAGCAACGCATACAACACTTTTTTCTTTTCTGCCTCAATCTGCTTTATCTGTTCTGAAATTGAAATCTGAAGTCTGCGGTTTGTATCTACCAGACTTCTATTCATTTCTGCCAATTTGAGATGAACATCTACACGAGATTTTACAACCTCCTGAATAAATGGTTTTGTTACGTAATCTGCTCCACCAGCTTCAAAACCTTTCACAATATCTTCTGGCGAATCAAATGCTGAGATAAAAATAATAGGAATATCTCTGGTCTTTACATCCTTTTTAATAATTTCCGTAAACTCAAAACCATCCATTTCTGGCATGGCAACATCCAAAAGGATTAAATCCGGAATAATACGTTCCATGATTTTTAATCCTTGTGCTCCATTTTCTGCCAACACTGGCTGGTGTCCCATATCGGTAATGATATTTCTAAGGACAAATCGGTTTGTTTCCACATCATCAATAATTAATATACGTAACATTGAGGCCTCCAACTATAACAACTTGAGCAATTCATCATAAGCTGCACTAGTTTTTTCATAATCTGCTTTCTGTACCGCCATCTTCAGGCGAAGTGCTCCTGTTCGAATTTCCTGAGGAGCTGCATCGGTTAACTGTTTTACCGCAGTCATAAAGGTTTCTGCTTTTTCCCAGTTATCCATTTCTACACAAAGAATCAATTTTGATAAATTCTTTTCTAATTCTTCTCTATTTTCTTCTGTACCAAATTCTTTGATATGCGCATCCACTTCTCTGTTATGCATTGCATCTGAAAGAATTGCATTACGATCTACGGTAACGACATTTTCCTGTTGCTCTTCTTCTGGAAGTTCAACCCATATCGAGAACGAAAACATCGTACCCTGATTTAATTCGCTTTGTACGTTGATTGTCCCGCCCATCATCTCTACTAACTGTTTACTGATGTTTAGTCCAAGTCCCGTTCCACCGTATTTTCTGGAAATAGATGCATCCACTTGTGAGAAACTCTTAAAAAGTTTGTCCTGATTTTCCTTCGCAATTCCCACACCAGTATCGGTTACTAGGAAGAACAACTCTGCCTGATTTCCCATCTGTGAAGTTTTTACGATTTCTACTGCAATTTTCCCTACTGAAGTGAACTTTGTCGCATTGGAAAGCAGGTTATTTAATACCTGTACGATACGAAGCTCATCACTAATAATGTTGTTTGGAACCTCTGGTGAAATAGTCACGAAAAATTCCAAACCTTTTTCTGTAATCTTATGTAAATGATTTCCTTTTACATAGTCAATCATCTTACGGAAATCAAATTCTCTCTTTTCTAATGTAAACTTACCAGCTTCTAATTTTGAGAAATCAAGAATGTTATTAATCAATGCGTGCATGTCATTACAGCCACGCTCCATCAAATCCAAAATTCTCTGACACTCATCATCTTCTACTCTGGAAATCAATTCTCTTGTATTTCCCAAAAGTCCATTTACCGGTGTTCGTAGTTCATGCGTAACATTTGCTACGAATTCTGATTTTACCTTTAATGCATCTTCTGCATCCTGCTCTACCTGTTTGATTCGTTTTTCTAAATAATTACGATTTGTAATATCCCTAGCTACACATATGTATTCAAAATCTTCATTTATGTCTGAAAACTTAACTTCCACTGGAAAACAAGTTTTGTTCATTCGGTAAGCAGAAATGTTCAACATTTTATCCGAACCCAATGTCACATCTGTTTCAAAACCATCCTCTGTCTCTCTGAACTCATTTGGAAAAATCTCACTAATATGAGTTCCAAGCAACTGATGTTCATACTCTAAGATGTTTTCAGCACTTTTGTTTCCATAGCTAATCAGACCTCTATCATCGAAGCCGATTACCATCTCTGTCATGTGATCTAAAACATATCTTGAAAGATTCTCCTGATTCATGGTGTCTTCCCCTTTTTCCCCATTATCCCAAGATAAACTATATCTAGTATATTATAGGCAAAATTTGTATTTTTTGCAACAAAAAAAGCTCAAAAAGGATACCTTTTTTGAGCTTTTTGCATATTTTATTCCAAATGTGATGTACAATGCGGACAACGGCTTGCTTCTATCGGGATTTCACTCATACAATATGGGCATTTTTTCGTCGTAGGAGGCGCTGGAGTTTCTTCTTCTTTCTTTGAAAATCTATCGTTTACTGTATTGATAAGTTTAATCAAACAGAAAATAACTAATGCTGTAATCAGGAAATTTAATACTGCTGTAATAAAACTTCCATAAGCAAGTACAGGAGCATCTTTTCCCTCTCCCAATGTTAATTTCAAATAAGAAAAATCCATTCCTCCAAAAATCCCTAATATTGGAGTGAGAATATCTGTATTCAAGGAATTTACAATGGATGTAAACGCACCGCCGACAATAACACCGACTGCCATATCCATTACGTTTCCTCTCATAATGAATTTTTTAAATTCTGCAATAAAACCTTTGTCTTTCACAATAAAACCCTCCCTTTACTTCTTCTTTTGCTTGTCAAAATACTTTTTCGTTTCAGCCACAACCACCCCGCTTAGAGCAAATAAGGCAATTAAGTTTGGGAACGCCATTAGCCCATTAAAGATATCCGCTAACGTCCATACGGCTGATGCAGTCATATATGGCCCTATAAAAATCGCAAGAATATAAATCCAGCGAAATACTTTAATTACCTTTGGCTTATCTCCCACTAAGTATTCCACACATCTTTCACTATAGTAATCCCAACCTAGGATAGTTGTAAAGGCAAAAAACACCAAACAAAGCATTAAAATGCAGGAAGAAACCTGTTCCGGAAATGGCAGACCTGCCTGAAAAGCGGCTGTAGTTACATCCACACCTTCTAAGCCGATATTCCAAGTGCCTGTCACTAAAATAGCTAATCCCGTCATAGTACATATAATCAATGTATCAATGACCGTACCTGTCATAGAAACAAGCCCCTGCTCTACTGGTTCATCTGTCTTTACAGTAGCTGCAGCAATTGGAGCACTACCAAGTCCCGCCTCATTGGAGAAAATACCGCGGGCAATACCTTTCTGCATTGCTATCATAATTGCACCTAGGGCTCCGCCTGCTGCTGCCCGTAATCCAAAGGCACTCTCTATGATTTCTACAAACACTCCTGGAATTTCTGTTATGTGTGTACCCAAGATTATAACTACTGATCCGATATAGAAAATCGCCATAAATGGAACAATTACCTCTGCTACCGATGAAATACGTTTTACTCCACCAATAAGCACCAATGCTGCACATGCCGTAAGAATAATACCAGAAATCACTACCGCCCAGGAATATTCATTTCCAAATAATACAACGGTATTAACACTATCTGGATCAAAAAAATTCTTCACTGCTCCTGTAATTCCATTTATCTGTGTAAAAGTTCCAATTCCGAGAAGACCCGCTGCGGCTCCAAAAACAGCAAACATCTTTGCCAGCCATTTCCACTTTTTTCCCATACCATTTTCTATGTAATAAAACGGACCTCCAACCACATGCCCATCTTCTGCTACTACACGGTATTTAATAGCAAGCAGACATTCTGCATATTTGGTAGCTGTACCAAAGAAGGCCGCAACCCACATCCAAAACAAAGCTCCTGGCCCACCTGTCACGATAGCTGTTGCTACCCCAACTATATTTCCAGTTCCAATCGTCGCGGATAATGCCATACAAAGTGCGCCAAAACTGGATACTTCACCGTCTTCTCCATCCTTATCCTTATCGAATATATTTTTTATTGCCAAAGGAAACTTACTTACCTGAAGTCCTTTTAAACGAATAGTTAAAAAAACACCTACAGATAGAATCAATACTATCATCGGGATACCCCAAACGAAATCATCTATTTTCTGTAACATTCTTTTACTCTCCTTTCATAGAAAAACTATCGATTTAATTATAATTATGGGAAATAGAAACGTCAAAGACCTAAAATTTATACTTCCTCTAAAGAAAAGTTATAAAAGAACTGCATATGATAGTAAATTTTCCCCACTTGTATCGTTTTTGATTTCTATGTATAATTTAAATATCTTTTGCGGGTAACTCGTTTATCCAATCTAATATAAAATACATTTGAAATGGAGATTTACGATATGAAATTTATATCCTGGAACGTAAATGGATTACGTGCAATTGTACAAAAAGGAAATTTCACAGAATTTTTTAATGACATAGATGCAGATTTTTTCTGTCTACAGGAAACTAAATTGCAGGAAGGTCAGATTGAATTAGACTTACCAGGCTACTACCAGTATTGGAACTATGCAGTAAAAAAAGGCTACTCTGGCACAGCTATTTTCACAAAACACGAACCACTTTCTGTAAGCTATGGAATCGGAACCCCAGAACACGATCAGGAAGGCCGCGTCATCACTTTGGAATATCCAGAGTTTTACATGGTTACCTGCTATACGCCAAATGCTCAGAATGAATTGGCTCGTTTGGATTATCGTATGACCTGGGAAGATGCTTTCCGCGCATATCTGCTTGCATTAGATGCAAAGAAACCTGTTATCCTCTGCGGTGACTTAAACGTAGCCCATCAAGAAATCGATTTAAAGAACCCAAAAACAAATCGTCATAACGCAGGGTTTACCGATGAGGAACGCGGAAAGATGACCGAACTCTTAAGTGCAGGATTTACCGACACCTTCCGCCATTTTTATCCTGATATGGAACAAATTTATTCTTGGTGGTCATACCGCTTTAAAGCCAGAGAAAAGAACTCTGGATGGAGAATTGACTACTTTATCACGTCTTCTTCTATGAATGATCGATTGGTAGATGCTAAAATTCATACCAACATATTCGGTTCTGACCATTGCCCAGTAGAACTGGTGACAAATCACGAATTATAATTTTCAACTTAAAAAAGCAGCGGATATGCTTATCTCTTTGATAAACATTCCGCTGCTTTTTGCTGTTACGTATTTCTCACAATATCAATCATCTCTCTCATATCCGCATCCAAATCATTGCGATATGGACTATAGTGAATACAACCTACGATTTCGGGTATCACCATTCTTGCAGAGGAGCAGACAATAATAGGAACATCGATTCCACGATTTTCTAACTCTTCTATTATGTACATTCCTGACTGAGTTTCCCCTTCTCCTGGAAACATAGGAAAATACATATCCGAAACTATCAGATGATATGGCTTACCATCTTGTATTGCAGTTTCTATCATCACCAACGCTTCCATGGCTGTGGTAGCATGATGAATCTCTGATATTCCGCATTTATTCAGAGAACGACAAACTGCTACATGTTTTGTAGCAGTATCTTCAATGTTTAAAACTCTTTTTACATACATATTAGTTAGCTCCTATATCCTTCAGAGAATCAAATAGATCCAAATCCGACTGCGTTACACGCATATTTGAAGTTATAGCTTCCTGACCTGGCTTTGTCACTGTAATTTCAATCACGGTGCCTTCTGGTATTCCACCATTAAACACATAGCCTAAAAAAGATACGAACTTTGGATGATTTCCTTTGAAGGTATTTATAGCTCCCATTATTTTCATCATTGCTGCTGTATTCATACTCATAGCTTTTCTCCCTTTGCTTTTATGTAACCTTTATTGTATGTAAGATAAGCAAAAAAATCAAGCCACCAAAGTGACTTGATCTTCAAATTTTACGAAGCACTCTGTTTGTTTGATTTGTGTCATCCTTGTAAAAAATATGGTAGATAATTGTTCATAAGATAATTTCACTTTATCATACACTAATGTACGTGCCTCTGTAGTTTTCCAATCGCATGAATTGTGAAATTATTTCTGGAGAAATTTGAAAGAAATAACCCTGCGCGGGCTAAAACTTCAAACATAATTTTCCACATCAATACTCATATTCGAAAGACGCTCTATCTGTTTCAAAAGCCAA
>CAZVOY010000041.1:0-12433 GCA_964628865.1 uncultured Lachnobacterium sp.
TTTCAGAAATGTAGTCTGGAACCATACGTTTTGCTGTACATTTTGCAGCAAGCTTTGTAAGTTCCCAATATTTTGTACCTTCACGGATGTTATCTTCTTCCAATACATAAATGAGTTTAGGGAATGCTGGTGTAATGTATACACCTTTTTCATTCTTAACACCCTGAATTCTCTGATAAAGCATTTCTTCAATGATTGCTGCAAGGTCAGCCTTGGTCTGCTCATCTTTAGCTTCGTTTAAATACATAAATACTGTGATGAATGGTGCCTGTCCGTTTGTTGTCATCAGAGTGATTACCTGATACTGAATCATCTGTACACCACGATTGATTTCTTCTTTTACACGAAGCTCTGCTACCTTGTTTACCATTTCATCATCATACTGGATGCCTACTTCCTCGAATTCTTCACGTACTTTCTGACGGAATTTTTCACGGCTTACCTGTACGAATGGTGCAAGATGTGTAAGTGAAATACTCTGTCCACCATACTGTGAGCTGGCAATCTGAGCAATCGCCTGTGTCGCTACGTTACAAGCTGTAGAGAAGCTCTTTGGTGGGTCAATCATTGTTTCACTAATAACGGTTCCGTTCTGAAGCATATCTTCTAAGTTTACAAGACAGCAGTTGTGCATGTGCTGTGCAAAGTAGTCAGCATCATGGAAATGAATAAGACCTTTTTCATGTGCTTCTACAATATCTTCTGGAAGCAAGAAACGTTTTGTAATGTCCTTACTTACTTCACCAGCCATATAGTCACGCTGCACACTATTAACAGTAGGATTCTTATTTGAGTTTTCCTGTTTTACTTCTTCATTATTGCACTCTAATAAACTAAGAATCTGTTCATCTGTAGAGTTTGATTTACGAACAAGTGCTCTTTTATAACGGTAGGTAATGTAGTTACGTGCAACGTTAAATGCACGATGATTCATTAACTGGTTTTCTACCATATCCTGAATTTCTTCTACGCTTGGTGAACGTTTCATATTTTCACAGGCATTTTCTACATTTCTTGCAATTTCTTCAATTGTTTCATCTGTAAGTTTTTCATAATCTAATACAGATTCGTTGGCTTTGATAATAGCTGCAACGATTTTTTCAACGTCAAATACTACTTCACTACCACTTCTTTTAATAATTTTCATTCGTTTTCTCCTCCACATAATAAAAACACTGTATCCCAAGCTAAGTTGCCACCAATTCGCAACCTTAGCCATTGTTATCATATGTATAATACTTTTTAATTATACAATATATAGTGGTTTTGTCAACGTCAAAAAACTAGAATTTGTGGTTCGCTTTATTGGACATGAGTATAAAGAAACGCCGAAAAATCAAGGTTTTCGGCGTTTCTTCGTCAATATTCATAAATTTTATTAGCAAAATTTGTATAGTTTTATTTTATATTTTCTTCCACTAAATCCACTATATTTTGTGCCAAGCGATCTAAATAATCACGAAATGTAGTAAGTTCCTCATCTGTAAACCCCTTTTTCATCCCTTCTTCTAGACGCACCACGTTTGCTCTGGCTGCTTCATCTAAAGCACGCCCTTTTTCTGTTAGTTCTATCTTTTTCAAACGAGCATCCTGTGGCATTGGCACACGCGTAATCAATCCCTCTTTTTCCATAACCTTTAAGATATTGGTCGCAGTAGCACCCGTCATAGAAAAAGCCTCTTCTAAATCCTTCTGAAAGACATCCTGCCCCTCATGTTTACGAAGGTAGTGCATTGTTCCACATTGCATTCTGGTAGGTTCGATATCTGATGACTTCCAGCTTGTATTAAAGTATTTATCAATTGCCATGTGTGCAATACGGATTTTATGCCCAATATCCTTTTGCAAATCCATTTTATGCATCTACATCCCCTGCTTTCATACCTGTATAAAGCTGATAATACTTGCCTTTTTCTTCAATAAGTTCTTCGTGACTACCTCGCTCGATAATGCGTCCCTGTTCCAATACCATGATACAGTCACTATTTCTAATAGTAGAAAGTCTGTGAGCAATTACGAATGTAGTACGTCCATGCATGAGCTTATCCATACCATCCTGAACAATACGTTCGGTACGGGTATCGATAGAACTGGTCGCTTCATCAAGAATAAGTACAGGTGGATCAGCGATAGCTGCTCTGGCAATTGCAAGAAGCTGTCTTTGACCTTGACTAAGGTTTGCACCATCCCCTGTCAGCACGGTGTCATAACCATCTGGTAGCTGACGAATAAAGGTGTCTGCATTCGCCAGTTTCGCTGCTGCAACGACTTCTTCATGTGTCGCATCCAATTTACCATAACGAATATTATTTTCTACAGTATCTGTAAAAAGATGCGTATCCTGCAGTACGATACCAAGAGAGCGTCGTAAATCTGCTTTTTTAATCTTATTAATATTGATACCATCGTAACGGATTTTACCGTCCTGAATATCATAAAAACGGTTAATCAGGTTTGTAATCGTAGTTTTACCAGCACCAGTAGAACCTACAAAGGCAATCTTTTGACCTGGTGTTGCAAACATTTTGATATCGTGAAGAACGATTTTTTCTGGAACATAGCCAAAGTCTACACCATCAAAGGTTACATCACCCTTCAACTCTTCATAAGTAATAGTTCCATCTGCCTTGTGAGGATGTTTCCATGCCCATCTGCCAGTATGCTCTTCGCACTCTACCAACTGACCGTTTTCTTCTTTCGCATTTACTAAGGTTACATAGCCTTCATCTGTTTCAGGTTCTTCATCTAATAACGCAAAAATTCGTTCACAGCCGGCAAGTGCCATAATAATACTATTCATCTGCTGTACTACCTGATTGATTGGCTGGTTGAAGCTCTTGTTGAAGGTCAAAAAGCTCGCTAATTTACCAATGGTAAATCCACCGAATCCTCCCAATGCCAAAATCCCACCAACCATAGAACAAAGTACATATCCGATATGTCCGATGTTGTTGTTGATAGGTCCCATACAACCGGAATAGAAGTTCGCATTCACAGAACTATCAAAAAGCTGTTCATTTAACTTATTAAATTCTTCGATATTTTCATCTTCATGTGTAAATACCTTTACCACCTTTTGTCCAGAAAGCATTTCTTCTACGAAACCATTCAACTTACCCAAATCCGTCTGACGTGCTAGGAAATAGCGGCTGGAATATCCCGCAAAATGCTTTGAAACAATTATACTAACCACTACTACCGCAAGCGAAAGCAAGGTAAGGGGTACACTCAAAATAAACATATTGATAAGCACAGTTACAATGGTAATTACCGAATTAATCATCTGTGGAATACTTTGGCTTACCATCTGGCGAAGTGTATCAATGTCGTTGGTGTATATTGACATGATATCGCCGTGTGCATGAGTATCAAAATATCGAATAGGTAAATCCTGCATATGATTAAAGAGTTCTTCTCTCATATCACGGATACAGCCCTGTGATACATAGATTAGAATCTTCTGCTGAACATAAGCTGCTATAATTCCAATTCCATAGAAAACAGCTACTCTACTCATCGCTCCAAGCAGTGGCCCAAAATCAGGATTTGCAACCCCAATCATAGGTGCAATGTAGTCGTCAATCAAAGTCTGCATAAACAATGTACCCTGTACACTACAGAATACCGATGTAAAAATACAAATGAGTACGACAACATAATGAATCAAATAACGAGAGAAGATAAATTTCATCAAACGTGACAAGAGTTTTCCTGGATTGCTAATCTTTGGAACTGGTCCTCTTGGTCCACGTGGTCCTGGTCCTGCCATTAGTTGTCACCTCCTTCGTCGAAATCACCGCCGCCATTGGTCTGGGCTTCATATACATCGCGGTAAATCGCATTGGTTTCTAATAATTCATCATGGGTGCCAAAAGCGTCTACTTTTCCGTCATTCAACACAATAATCTTATCTGCATCCTGCACCGAAGAAATACGCTGCGCAATGATAAGTTTGGTAGTACCTGGAATGACAGTCTTAAAGGCAGCACGGATTTTTGCATCCGTTGCAGTATCTACTGCGCTGGTACTATCATCGAGAATAAGTACTTTTGGTTTTTTAAGCAATGCTCTGGCGATACAAAGTCTCTGCTTCTGTCCACCAGATACGTTAGTTCCCCCCTGTTCAATATGGGTGTTGTATTTATCTGGGAAAGTCTCGATAAATTCATCGGCACAAGCCATCTTACAAGCCTCGATACATTCCTCTTCTGTTGCATTTACGTCACCCCAGCGAAGGTTATCCAAGATACTTCCAGAGAACAAAACATTCTGTTGTAATACTACAGAAACTTCATTACGAAGGGTTTCAAGGTCGTACTCTCTTACATCTTTTCCACCTACGAAAACTGCCCCTTCGTTTACGTCATAAAGTCGACTAATCATATTTACCAATGTAGATTTGGAACTACCAGTTCCACCAATGATACCAATGGTCTGCCCTGACTGGATTTCTAAATTGATATTGTCCAACACTGGTGCTTCCGAATGTTCAGAATAACGGAAGGTCACGTTTTCAAAACGAATACTACCATCTGCTACTTCCATCACTGGATTTTCTGGGTTTGTAATCGTAGCTTTTTCCTCTAATACTTCACAAATACGCTCACCACTAGCCACACTCATACTAGACATAACAAAAATCATAGCCAGCATCATAAGGTTCATCAGAATATTCATACAATATGTAAGAAGCGCCATCAGGTCACCTGTCTCCAAATCACCTACAACGATGAATTGCGCACCAAACCAACTGATGAGGAGAATACAAGAATATACGGTAAACTGCATCAGTGGATTGTTCCAAATGACGATATTTTCTGCCTTTACAAAAGTATCGTAGATATCCTGTGCTGCTTTATGGAAACGTCCTTTTTCGTAATCGCCACGTACAAATGCTTTTACCACACGAATCGCAGACACATTTTCCTGTACGCTTTCATTCAACTTGTCATACTTTTTAAAGGATTTCTGGAAATACTTCATCGCCTTACTTGCGATAGTAACCAAAGCAAATCCTAAAACCACTACTGCTACTAAATAGATAGAAGCAAGTCTTGGACTGATAAGGAAACTCATAGCCATAGCGCAAATTAAACTAGCTGGTGCTCTCATACAGATACGAAGCAACATCATATAGGCCATCTGAATATTTCCTACGTCTGTCGTAATACGGGTAATCAAACTAGATGTACTAAATTTATCAATGTTTGCAAAAGAGAATGTTTGAATGTTTTCAAACATCGCCTTTTTTAAGTTTTTACCAAATCCCATAGCTGCAATGGAACCGTATTTTGCTCCGCCCACACCAAAGCCTAGAGAACAAAGTGCCATTACAACCATGATAATACCTGTCACAAAAATATGAGTCGCGTCACCTTTATTAATACCTTCATCTACAATCGATGCCATGAGAAGTGGAATAATGGTTTCCATCAACACTTCACCGATCATCAGAATAGGGGTAATGATAGAAGGCTTTTTATACTCTTTAATGTGAGCAGCTAAAGTCTTAATCATGTTCATTTGCTTTCATCCTTTCTTTTTCGTTTTTGCTAAACCGCAACAAATTAGTTAGCTTACTAACTATTATTATATGCTACTTATCATAAATGTCAATCAGGTATATAAAATTTTTCTTTTCTTTATGAAAAAAGAGAAAGCTTTCGCTCTCTCTTTTATCCTTACTCATTTATTAGCAACTGTATAAACTGTTCTATCTCTTCCCAGGCTTTTTTAGACTCTGGCAAAAGATTGCCTGCCATCTGGAATACATGGAACATATCATCATAAATACTAAGTCGCACATCAACGCCAGCAATGTCTGCCATGCTCGCTGCTGTAACCGAGTCACTCAGCAACATTTCAATAGACCCCACTTGAATCAGCATCGGCGGAAACTCACGAAAACTACCAAAAATTGGTGATATATATGGGTCCTTCTTATCGTGATCACCAGCATAATCATTGATATAAATCATGCTTTCCCTCGTATTGCCAAACAATGGATCTAATTCATAATTTAATGTATAAGACTCACCACTAGCTGTCACATCCGTCCATGGCGACATAGCTACAATGCCTCGAGGAAGCGGCATATCGTGATCACGCAAATACATGGTCAATGCCATAGCAAGACCTCCACCTGCGGAATCCCCTACTATAATAATTTTGTCACCACGAAAGCCTCTGTCCAACAACCACTGATAACTTGCAACTGCATCTTCCAAGGCTGCAGGATATGGATTTTCTGGTGCTACTCGATAATCTGGAGATAACACTGGAACACCTCCAGCAAGCCTAGAATACCATACTGCCATCGTATAATAAGCATTGCGTATCTTGGATACATAACCGCCACCATGAAGCTGAAGTATCACATAATCCCAACGGGGATTTTCTGCCTTTGTGAGCAATTTCATCGAGAAATTTTCTAGGTCAAAGTGGGTCATATTGTAACCATCTGGTGCTTTCCACTCCAGTTCTACATCAGAAACCTTTTTTCGAAGTGATCCTGTCTTTACCAATTTTCCTATTTTCATTTCATTGGTGAAGGTATAGATTAAATCGCTAATTACGCGTCCTGCCTGTGTACTTTCCTCCTGTACAAACCCCGCAAAATCTTCTACATCTTTTACATTTTCCAATTCTACATCCGCAGTTTTATTTACATCTTCCATAAAACGTGCTAAATCCTGAATTACTGTTTCCTGTCTTTTTTTTGTTTCTCTTTTATTGTTTATTTTTTCTTCTATTTTATTACTTAGTTTCATCTAATCCCCTAAATTACATCTTATACATGAAATCTACGTTTTAGTTCATCCCTTGCTCTTCTGTCACCAATGATCAAAGTCCCAAGGAAAATAAACAACGTAACCATCTGAACCGCAACAGCATAATATGGAAATGTAATAACGCCTATCCAAATTAGAATCATCATAATACCACACATCAACAACCCAATCAGCTGCTCAACGATATAACTCTGCCAATTTCTTCTATTCAAAATTGTCATCAAAAGCACAACCGCAATGTCCCAAAGAACTATAGCAGTTGGAAAAGCAAAATTTACGCCCCAGCCATGGTACCCTGTAAGTACGTCAGCTTCAATTAAGAATGCCAACCCCAATAAAATGGACCAGATAATTTTCGTTCTATAGGTTTGCTTCCCTAATACAGTAAGACGAAGCAATATGTTCGCATATAAAATCGCCAAACCTACTGTAAAACTCCATAAAAAGTTCGGATTGGTTAGATAGTCGATTACAAACAACAAACACCAAACCACAATGGAAATAAACAAAAATACATTTTCCAACATTCTATATTTCTTAACCACAACTCTGGCATCTGGATATAAGACCCTTCCTTCTCCTCCATTCTGCTCTAACACATGCTGGCAAAGAGGACAGGTATCTGTTTTATCTAAAATTTCCACATTGCATAATTTACATTTACTCATAATACACCCCGTTTGTTTCAATCTGAACAGATACACCATCCTCAGCTAACTTTCGGAAAAACTCGCGTTGAATCGAAGTGTCTGAGAAAATAGATGTAAATGTAAACACCAGAGTATCCTTGTAGGAATTTATCGTTCCCTTAATACTTTGTCCTTTTGACATTGGTAGGAAAGAACGAATCATTTTCACATGCTGCTCATAGGGTTCTTCCATCTGTACAAACCCCACATTGGTAATTGTAGTGGTGTTTGCTAATGCAGATTGGTTATAAACAAATCCCATAACCCAATTTTTAATAAACAATGGTACGATACGAAGGAATTTGTTCTTCTGATTTGCCACACTGATGGAGAAAATTTCCTCTAGATTTTCTTTGTTTATCTGTTTACGAAGACTCTCCTGTATAATCACAAGCACTTCATCAAAGGTATATTCTTCCTTTGTAGGATGGAATTCCGCAGAAACCATTACAAAGAAATTACGTGTGGTATTTGATGGAAAATAGGAACGTAAATTTACTGGAACCGCAATACGAATTGGTCGTTTGGAAGGCATTTTTCGTAAACACTGCACGTAAGTCGCCCATGCAAATACCGCAACTAAATACTCATTAATAGACACTCCATATTTTTTTGTAACAACTTTTAATTCTGGAATATTAATCAAACCATGCATTACACCAAATTCGCCTTTATCCAACTTATTTAATTTAATGGTATATGCGTTACCCTTTTGATATCCTTTTGATTTATTATCTTTATAGTATTTTTCAAAACTATCTTCGGTATTTAAAGATGTAAGATCGCTTAACTTATCCTCTACCTTACCTTTTAACTCAGGGTGTGCCAAACGCAAATATTGGTATGTAAGTTCACGAGTAAAATTCATTCCACCCATACCATCTGCAAGCACATGAAAAACCTCTAAATTAATGCGATTCTCATAATAAGTTACATTAAATAGGTAACTATTATTCTTATTTGGACGGATGTATCTACATGGAAATAGTATTTCTTCTTTCACAGGAGGTGCTGGTTTATTATTCTCCTCAAAATAATACCAAAATGCACCTATTCGCAATCTTACATTGAAACCACTAAACTTTGGCAACACCATATCAAGCGCCTGCTGAAGTAGCTCTGGTTTGATATCCTCATCCAATTCTACACTGATACGATAGGTATTTGTCATATCTTCGCCTGCAATTACAGGAAAAATCAATGCTGTGTTGTCGAGTTTTTCCCAACGCAACACACGATTTCTATCTTCTTTTTTTCCTTTTACTTTCTTTTCCTTTTTGCCCATAAGTAAAATTACCTACTCTTATTTTTATTAGTCTAATTTCCCGTAAACTTCCATTGGAACATAAGCCTTTATTGCAATTCCATCTGGCACATATTCCTCAGAAATCAACTCTCCCTGTTTACGAATCAACTGGATAATCCCTGCATCATTATAAGAAATCACTCTCTCGATATAGATCTTATCCTCTCGAAGCATTTCTTCTAAGACTGCTTTTACTTCTTCCAGTCCCTCATTTTTTGCAGCCGAAATTGCCAGAACTTTGTCCGCCCTAAAATCCTGAAGCGGCTCATGATCGGTTCTAGCATCCTGCTTATTAAATAATGTTACAATTTTTTTATCTTTTACCCCGAGATTATCTAGGGTTTCATAACAAATATGCATCTGCTTATCACGCTGTGGGTTCGAAGCATCCACTACGTGAAAAATAATATCTGCATATTTAGCTTCTTCCAAAGTACTTCGAAACGCATCAATCAAATGATGTGGCAGTTTACGAATAAATCCAACCGTATCTGTCAAAAGTACTTCCTGTCTATTGGTAAGCTCTAGCACTCGTGTCGTTGGATCCAAGGTCGCAAATAACTTGTCCTCTTCTAGTACCGCTGCGTCTGTCATGTGATTTAAAAGTGTAGACTTTCCCGCATTTGTATATCCTACAATCGCAACCACTGGGACATTCTGCTTTTCACGTTTTGCTCGTGTAATATCACGGTGTTTTACTACTTCTGCCAGCTCTCGTCTCAGCTGTGCAATACGGTCATTAATCAAACGTCTGTCTATTTCCAGCTTCTTCTCACCAGGACCTCTAGTACCAATTCCACCACCAAGACGTGACATTGAACGACCAAGTCCAGTCAAACGACTGAGACGATATTTTAACTGAGCCAGCTCTACCTGAATTTTTCCTTCATTGGTAGAGGCCCTTGCTGCAAAAATATCCAAAATAATCAAGGTTCTATCCATGATTTTGGTACATAACAGTTCCTCTAAATTTTTCAGCTGCGCTGGAGAAAGCTCATCATCACAAACAATACCTGTAGCACCCGTTTCCTCTATCAATTCTGCTATTTCTGCTACCTTACCAGTTCCCACATAGGTTCCTGGATGAATTTTTTCTCTTTTTTGTACAAGCGTTCCCACAACTACAGCACCTGCTGTTTTTACCAAATCCGCAAGTTCTACCAGGGAATCCTCTGCGTCATCTCCATCCTGTTCGCTCACACCGACTAAGATAACGCGTTCTTCGACATCTTTTATTTCATATGTTTCGGACATATATTAACCCTTCTATCTAGTTTCTAAAAATATATACTCTCTAGCTGCCTCTTCGTCATCTGGATAATTTTGCACATACTCTTCCATAAGTGCTTTTGCCGACTCAAAATCGCCATTCTGTTCATATGCAATCACGAGTGTCTTCATGACCATCTGTTTATTTGGAACATCCTCAAGTTCTAATGCCGCAGTCAGACATTTGATTGCCATTCCAAAATTTCCTTTTCCGATTTGGTCATTTCCAATATTGAATAAACCATAGGAATCCGCCTTACCACTTTCCATATAGGCGACAATGTATTCCTCTGCTGTTTTGCTTTCACCTAATTCATAATAAATTTCTGCCAGATAATAATATGCTGCTGTCTCTTTTCCATCAATAGCTTCCTCTAACAAAGAAATTGCTGTCTGCTGTTCACCCAAGAGGAAATTAATACGACCTTTTTGCATTTTATCGTAGGCAGAATTTCCACTAATCTCTAACGCCTGATTCAAATATGCCAAAGCCTCTTGTTCTTTTCCATGAGCAATCAATGCTTCATAGACACCAATATATAAATCATAATCTTTCTTTTCCTGTTCAAGAGCAGCCTCGTAATCCTTTAACGCTTTTTCTTCCTCTCCTAAACTATAGTATAAGTTTCCTCGAAGAAAATATGCTTTTGCATCCTTGTTATATTTAATAATGGAAGTATAGGTATCCATTGCTCCCTGTGTATCTCCCAAATGGTATAAGGTTTCTGCCTTGTAAAAACAAATATCCAACTCTGTTTCTCCAATTTCACCCAAAGACATATCCAAAGCATTTTGAAATTCTACTAATGCTTCCTCGTATTTCCCATTTTCCATCAGATTGATACCGTTCTGACGGTACTCCAACTGACTTTCCTGACGCTCACTACAAGCTGTACAGACAAACACCAGCATGATGCAAGCCACTGTGTATATAACTTTCTTTATTTTTCCCTTAAATGTGTTCATAATTTCCCGCACTACTCCCAAATTTTACTACTCTTTATCATATCATATTCTGATTTTATTGTGAACACAAAAAAGATACATGTTTGTCTTGTTTTCGACTATTTCTGTGGTAAAATAAAAACAGATATTTACGGAGGACAAATTATGAATCACGAGATAAAAGTGAAGACCAAACTCCTTAAAGACAATGGCACTTTAAACGAGCCTGGTTTCGCGAAAAAAATGCAATTCATTTATAATAGAGATTGTGTCAGAAGTGTCCCATTCAAGTTAAAAGAATGGGATTTCTATCAATTCATCTGTGGTGAATACGCACTACAGTTTACTTTAGGACATGTTTCCTACATGGGACAAATGGCAGTGACTTTAATTAATTTAAAAACAGGTGAAAAATGGGACTACAGTACCATGAAACCATTTTTTATTCCTGATTTGGATTTAAATCCTGAGACACAAAGTTTTTGTGAATACAAAGGTAAACATTGTTACCTCTCATATGAAGTACACGAAAAAGAACGTCACCTGATATTTACTGGAATCCATCCAGAACATGGCGAAATTGAAGTTGATTTATCGGTTGATAATGATGTAAACAACGAAAAACTCGTTATTGCTACTCCATTTAAAAAACCAACTCAATTTTATTTGAATTACAAAGAAAATTACTATAAAGCAAATGGATTTGCCCGTTTTGGTGACAAATACGTACCATTTGAAAACGCAACTGGCCTGTTAGATTGGGGACGTGGCGTATGGCCATATTCGCACGAATGGTATTGGGGAAACCTCAGCTCCCACATCGACGGCGTACCTTTTGGCTTTAATATCGGTTGGGGCTTTGGAAATACACACCACGCCACCGAAAACATGTATTTTTACAACAAAAAAGCATATAAAATTGGAAAAATTGTAGGCAAATGGGATGATAACGACCTCATGGCAGTAAAACACTTCCATGACAAAGAACATAAACTCGAACTTACCTTTACTCCATTTTACAACAACCACACCGAGAACAAATTTGTAGTAGTAGATACTCAATGCGACCAGGTGTATGGATATTTCTCAGGTACCATTAGAACAGACGATGGTATTAAGGAATTTAAAAATGTAGTGGCATTTATTGAACATGCCGTGAATAAGTGGTAATCTCTCTTTAGCGCACTAGTACCAAGATAATATTTTTCACTTAAATAATTTCAAGGTTTACTAAGTGAAACCAATTAACAAAAACCGTATGATACGTCAAACTCGCCTAACGGCTCAAACAGTGACGTGTCATACGGTTTTTCTAAATTGCTTCCACTAAGTAAATCTAAGAAATCATTTAACGTTCAAAATATTATCTTGGTACTTCTCATATAAAAAAATATCGGTCTGCGAAGCAGACAACTCCTTATTTCGCTTGACTA
>CAZVOY010000042.1:0-12398 GCA_964628865.1 uncultured Lachnobacterium sp.
ATAACTGTACCTGTTGTTTCACCGATAGCTGGATCTTCTGGCCCAAGGATACCTGATGGATGAACAATACAAGCATTTACACCTTCAATATTTGCTGCATCAAGAACTGCCTGGCTAGCGATAGCTTTTGAACGGCTATAGCAACCTACTGTCTGGTCTTCGTCGAAGTACTGAACTTCACGAATCTTACGACCTTTCTTTTCCTCTGGAATGGCACCTGTTGAAGAACAGTAAACAAGTTTTTTACATTCTGGATGTTTTTTCATTACATGAAGTATGTTCTTTGTTCCACCTACGTTTACGTTCATTACTAATGGGCTGTAGTCAGGTGTTACTGTTACTACTGATGCGATATGCATACAGATTGTTTCTGTTCCTTCTGGTACTGCGAAGAATTTTTCTACATCTTCAATACTGCAAAGGTTACCTTCGATTACTTCTACACCTTCTGGAATATATTTGATTGCTTTGTCGCCTGGTAAAGCAAATGCTCTAACCTTATCACCTCTAGAGATTAACTGTCTACAAACGTGTCCCCCTAAAAATCCTGCTGCTCCTGTTACTAAGTACAATGTGTTGCTCATTTTTCCATTCTCCTTTTGTTTTAATTATTTTGATTTCTTCATTTACTTACTTTTTTCGCGAATCTCTCGCTGACAAACGAGATATTACAGCCCCCTTTTTTCTAAAATGTTTGCGAAATGTTAAAAAGTTGTTAAATTGAAAAAACCTAAAAAAATTAACCCAAAAATCCCCTATACAGCATTTTACGCATGATTTTTACAAAATTCAATCTCAACATTAAAAGACTCAGACCTATTTCCAATCCGATTACTCAATTATCTGGCTATTCTTTCCCTGTGCCTTCATCCGCACCTTATTCTCATACATATCCTCATCGGCACGATTAAATACACTCTCATAAGTACTGTCTGTTATACTATTATAAATGGCATATCCAATAGAAGCGGATGCCCAGATTCTTCCCTTCTGGTGTTTTACCATATCATTAAAGCATTTCTCATAATCCTCACACGCTTCCTCTGAAACGTTATGACAGATAACAGCAAATTCGTCACCACCAATACGATAGAGGTGCTCAGAACCAAATACTTCTGCGACCATCTGGGTTACCTTGATGATTAACTCGTTTCCAAGTTCATGTCCATAATTGTCGTTGATTTGTTTCAGTCCGTTTGCATCAATAATAAATATCGCAAACTCAGCTTTTTTCTCTAGGATATCATTCTTTAAATAGGCAACTTCCTGGAGATAAGCAGTATTGTTTTTAATACCCGTCAATTTATCGGAGTATGCCAGGTTGTTAATATAGTCGATTTTGATTTTCAGCTGTCTCGCAGTCTCGCTGAGACTACTTGCCAAAGTCCCAACTTCATCATTGGAGGTAATATGTAAATCCACATCCAAATGTCCATCTGCCAAATCCTGAGCAGCTTTATCCAACTGCTTCAGTGGGCGGATAATGGTCTTTGCTATCTGCATGGTTATAAACACAAAGATAGCACTACTTCCAAGCGCAATGACTATAATTTGTCCAACCAATGCATTGAAATCTGCATTGATTTCTTCATTTGGTGCGATTACTGCAATAATTTTGCCATTGGTTAGAGCAGTAAATGCCACGGTATTCTGACGGCCATTATAATTCAAATCAAAAACACGGTCATTTCGTATCAATTCATCCCTACTAAGATCTGACAAATCATTAAGGTCTGTAATATTGGTTCCAGCAGAAAATTCCTTACTATAAGCAACTGTAAAGTTCTCATCCATTAAAAAGGCATAACCTGTCTCATACAGTTTGATTTCATCTATCATTTGAGTGATATATGCCCAGTCAATATCCATCCCCACGATACCAATGAGCTGATTGTCTTTATAAATTGGCATGGCATAGGATACAATGGTTCTTTCTATATTCTGATTCTCATATGGATCCATCCAAATTGCATGTCCTGCTGCAACCGGTTCATAATACCAGCCAACATGCTCTGTATCATCCTTTGCATACTGAGTGATGTTTGTATTTTCTTCCAGCTCCAATGCACCAGTTTCCTCATTGATTAGCCAGTAAAAACCTTCCGTAGATCCTGCAATCTCAGGGTTTAGCCTAAGATAGATTCCGATAGATCCTTGCGTATTGATAGCGATTTCATACGCGGACTCACACATGTGATCGATATAGGAATCTCGAAACGTCTCATCCTTTAATTCTGTATAATCCAGCACACGGCTTGTTGCCAATACTGCCATAACTTCTGTTGACTGTTCAATACGCCCCAGTACGTTGTTAAGCTCCTGCGCCTTTTCCTCACAGGTCAGATTCATAGTAGAAACTACATTTTTGTCTAATTCTTCTCGGAAGCTGACGATGCCCAAGCTGCCAATGGTCAGGCTAGAAATAATAATTCCTACTAATATGAGTAATATAATCTTGTTTTGAATGGAGCTTTTCATAGTCTCACCTCTTCTTCCACAAATGCACACAAAGAGCTATCAAACCTGATAGCTCTTTGTTCTTAACTATAACGTTTTCTGTTTTAGGAAAAAATCGTTAATCATCTGAACTATCTGCTCTGGTGGTGTTGTTTTTAGAATGTATCCTTCTGGCTTTAATCCTAATACCTGATTGATAGTTTCTTTATCGTTTTTACTTGTTAAAAACATCACGGGAATATCACTGAATTCTGACTCCGAACGAATCATTTCTAACACCTGTTTCCCATTGATAACTGGCATCTCATAATCCAAAAGCACCAAATCTGGGCGATTATTGGAGAGATACTTAATTGCCATAGTACCTGAATTCGCAAGACTAACCAGATAGGATTCTTCTAACCAGCCTTTTACATTACGAAGCATCGCACCAGAATCGTCTACTACCAAAATTTTCTTTTTGGTATGTTTCCCATTTAATCTGATGTACTCATCCATATGATTTACTACTTCTTTTACATCAATCGGTCTTTGGAATTCTTCCTTTAACAACTGTTTTGGCATCAATTCGCGAACATACGCCAATTCATTTACATCCCCGATAACAAAAAGTGGAATATCTTCTTCCAAAATTTTGTCACGCATAAATACCAACGCCTGCTGTTTTTTTAACATATCTTCATCGGTATACATCAAAACGGCTGTGATATCTACTTTAACATTATTCATATCATTCACGCTGCTAGCAACGTCAATAACATTATATCCGAGGCTCTTTAATTGATCTTCAATCGAGATATTTAAATAACCGCGAGTCTCTGAGTAAACTAATATGTTATGCATGATTTTTTTCCTTTCATGGCTATTTTTGTAATTCGCTTACAAGCTCTTCTGCTAGATTCATGACATCTTCCATAGCAACATCCGCTACAAAAGCACTCAATTCTTCCACTTTACTTTGGCAGCTTTCTGGGAATGCAAAACCTTCTAATTTATGCATCGCCTCATCTGCACCATCCAAATCAAAGCAATCCATCGCTTCTTTTAATGCCTGTAAAGTAGAAATCATTTCTTCCACTGGCACCTCTTGCTTTTCCTGGTCCTTCATCTTTCCAAATGGCTCCAGGATAGGCTTATAACTTCTGTATAATGATAACACATCTGGTGTTTCTTTTTCTAGTGTGTTTACATCTTCTGCATTACCCAACTGCTCCAAACGATAAAACTTCTCCGAAAGTTCCATCGCACCAATCATTCGCGCAGTACTCTTTAATGCATGTACTTCGATAGTATAGTCTCGAATCAAGCCATCTGCAAGACATTTTTCTACTTTTGTAGATTTCTGGTCAATTAATTTATAAAAATCACCCAAAAGACTTAAGAAAAGCGCTTTTGTCCCTGAATTCTGAATACCTTCTTTCACATCCAGACCTTCAATGACAAGTTCTTCTCCCTCTGCTTTTTGTTTTCTTGCTGCTATTTTTTCTGAATCTTCAATTACCACCATACCAAGCGGTAACCATTTACGGATGACGCTACAGATTTCCTGTACCTTAATTGGTTTTGGCACAAAATCAAAGAATCCGCTTTGTCTAAACAAATTCTGCGCCTCTGTCGTTGCATTTGCAGATAGCGCAATGATTGGGAGGTCTTGGAAATACTCGCCTTCTAATGCGCGAATCGCCTTCGTTGCTTCTACACCATCCATAACTGGCATCATATGATCCATAAATACCATATCGTAATGATACTTCTGCACTTTATCCAATGCCTGCTTACCATTTTCCGCGGTATCTATCTGTAGCTGGAGCGGTTCTAATAAGCCTTTTGCTACTTTAAGATTCATCTCTTGATCATCGACAATAAGAATCTTTGCATCTGGCGCAATGAAACACATGGCATCATTCGCTTTTTTTCCAAACACGTCTTCACCATTGATAACAGAGCAGAAATTCAGATTATATAGTGGTTTGTTTATAAGCAATGCTTTCTTGTCTGACAAATCCTGCTGCATTGGGTTGTGTAGAACACAAAGCGCGATATTACATTCATTCATATGCTCACATAGCGAAATCGTCAGCATATCTACATCATCTGTGAATAAAATATCTGCCTTTGCTCGGTGTTCATAGACATCTGCAAAGTCTACTGTTTTTATTCCGTAGGTCTCAATCAGTTTTTGATACTGTTCTTTAATCTGTGGATTGATAAATTTACCACTTAGAACAACACTAGCTGCCCTTTCCTCTTTTATAGAAGCTGCTTTCTTTTCGCTACGAATTTTTTGCGGAATCGTAAAATAGAAACAACTTCCCTTTCCATATTCACTCGTAACACCGATGGTACCATTCATAAGCTCTACCAACTGCTTACAAATAGAAAGACCTAAACCTGTACCTTCTTTGAAATGATTCTTTTCTTTGTCTACCTGTGTATACGTTCCGAACAGTTTATCCATATCCTCTTCTTTGATTCCCTGCCCAGAATCTTCGATTAGATAGGTTACTTCCACATCTTCATCCGAAAGAATATTTACCTTTACTGTCAATTTTACGAAACCACTATCGGTAAACTTAATCGCATTATTCATAAGGTTAATAATAACCTGACGGATACGTTGTCTGTCACCATACAGTTTCATAGGAAGGTTTGCATCTATGTCATATAGTAGTTCAACGTCTTTGTTACCTATACGATTCATGAAAATCATAGAAAGATCATGAAAGGATGACATTGGCTCATACTCATCCATGATAATATCCATCTGTCCTGCTTCGATTTTTGAGAAATCCAATATATCATTGATAATAGTTAGAAGTGCATCACCTGAACTTCTAATATTATAGAGATATTCCTGCGCTTTTTCAGGAAGTTCTTCGCGAAGTAAAATGTCCGTCATACCTACAATCGCATTCATAGGCGTACGAATTTCATGGGACATATTAGACATAAATGCAGACTTAGCTTTATTTGCAGCTTCTGCACGCTCTTTTTCTTCCTCTATCTGTTCCATAAGCTGTATCTGATCTGTTACATCAATCAGCAGCATACTGTATCCTACTGTTTTTCCCTCCTGAACAATCGCATCTACATCTTTGGTATAGGTCCTGCCTTTCCACTCAACATTATAGCTAAAATCGTTAAATAAGTTCTTCAAATATCCTGGAAGCTGATCATTTTTCAAAAGAAATCTCAGTTCTGGAAACAACTTCTTTGCATAAGGATTCGCATCCAGATATCCATATTTGCTATCGGTAACGATAAACACATTGTCAAAATGTTCAATTACCCACTGTCTTCCCTGATCGGTCACTCGGAAAAACTCACCGTGAATCACTTCGATAATAATGGAAAGGATGGAAATGGACGTACAAATTGGTACAATATCAAAATCAGTGTGAAAAATAACAGAAATATCCAGCGCCAAAACAATGATAAACTGAGCACCTACCAAACGTCCTAAGTTTTCCTTTTCTTCCTTCATACGAACCCTAAACATACGGAACATGGTATAAATCATACCTGATGTCAGCGCTACACATAGGATACAGTTTCGAATCCAATAAAGCGGACCTGAGATAGTCGATACATAGGTGATTCCCCACAAGCCATCCGCATATACCGTAATCTCTCGGAACACGAGATGAAATGGATCTCCTATCCAAAGCATAAATAATACAACAGTTTCAATCCCTGCCCACACAGCCATAAAAACTGATCGAACTCCCTGATGTCCCAATTGCAGGTAATTTAACATAAACAAAATAAATGCTGCATAAAACAGTGCATTACCCAGATATAATATTTTCATTATACTAATTGCACCATCAGCCGTTTCCGAACCTAGTAACAAAAGATAGGTATAGTTAATAAACAAACAGGCAATGTCTGTCAAAAATAAACACAGCGTTGTTCTCGTCTGTTCTTTTTTAAATAAAGCAAATAAGCCTGCCATTGGTATTCCGATACCAATCAACTGAATGATGGTTGCTAAAATATAATAGCCCATATACCCTTCCTCCTATGTGGAATTCCTTCTATTTTCCTAGCTCTTCTGTAAGCGCTAAAATTTGTGGTGCAATGCGTTCTCTTTCTCTATCCGTAATATTCTTGTATAGAGGATACGCAACACCCATTAAAGCTAAACCTAGTACACCTAATAATATACCTGGAAGTAAAAGAGTTGAACCCACTACTAAAACCATGCTCAAGCCAGCGCCAAAAACAAGAATTCCTACAATACCTACTACAAGTCCCCAAATCGTTCCCAGTCTCGTCACAGAGGCATCTAATCTACGAAGTTCGTCCAACTTTGTCTCTTCTTTTGGAAGATATTTATTACGAATTTTTTCAATCTCTTCCTGCTGTGTAGCAGAATATGTATACTCAAAGCTATTCTTGTTACTCTCCATTTTCCTTCATCTCCCTAAAATCCTTTTCCGCGCCTGAAATCATCAACGCTCCAATGGTATTGATAGCAATTGTAACTGCAAGTCCTGTTAACGAATTCATTAAACCTGTATCTACATTTGCACTAGCGGTAGCAGTAGTCGTAGTAAATTCATTCCCGTCTCCAAAGTCCGTCTTTTTTTTACCACTTTCTTGTTCTAAATTACTCATTTTTACTACGATTTAAACGTACCGAAAAGGTGCTGCCTTCCCCCAAACGGCTACTTACGGATATCTCTCCTTTACAAATATCAATTACTCTCTTTACTAAAGCTAACCCCAAACCATTTCCCTTTGTAGCATGGGAAGTATCTCCCTGATAAAATTTCTTGAAAATATTTTGTCCTGTTTCTGGTGACATACCACAACCAGTATCTTTCACCTGTACATAAGCATAGTCTTCATCAGCATAGAGATTTAACGTAACAACACCCTCTGCTTCTGTAAATTTTAATGCGTTTGATAACAGATTGTTCCATACAAGACTGAGCAACTCTTTGTCTGCATCCACATATACTTCATCTGTAATATCAGTTTCAATTTCAATATTCTTTGACTCCCAAACCGATTCAAACTCCAGCATACATTCGCAAAGTTGCTCTCCCAAATCATACTTTTCTACACTAGGATAAATCTGCTGATTTTCCAACTTGTTTAGTTTTAATATGTTTGTTACCAAAGACGATAAACGTCTTGTCTGTTCTGTAATCGCCTTGCCGTATTCGATGCGTTGTTCGTCGGAAAGTTCTGTACCCTGTAACAAAGTGCCATAGTTTTGCATAACTGCCATAGGGGTTTTCATTTCGTGGGAAACGTTAGCAATAAAATCTGTGCGCAACGTCTCTACTCCTGATAACTCCTCAATCATATGGTTTAATAGCGTAATAACCTCATCAAATTCATTTCCGCTACCTGGACCTTTTATATAGTCAATACGTGTATTAAAGTCACCTGCTACAACTTTGTCCAAGGCTTCTTGGATTCGTTTGATTGGCTTTGTTACTGTCTGATGTCGATATACCGAATCCAACACCGTAAACATTACGCCCAAAAACAGAATATTTCCAACTACAATAACCGTTCCATAGTTACCACTTAGATTCCATTTCTGTTCATAGCTAAAGAACAAAATAAAATTACAGACGATAACAAATCCAAATAATGCTATAGCCATGGAAAATCTACTTAACCATCTTAGCAACTTCTTTCTCATACCATTCCCCAATCTAAACATTCATTGTGTAACACTACTTAATAATTGCCTTATATCCCAATCCATGTACTGTAACAATTTCAAAATCGTCACACTCTGACATCTTATCTCTGATTTTTGTCATATATACGTCTACGGTTCTAGGTCCAGAAAGTGATTCTGCATCCCAGAATTCCTCCATAAGTTTTGTACGTGTAAATGTTTTCTTTGGATAAGATAATAATTTATAAAGAATATCAAATTCTCTTACTGTAAGAATAATTTCCTCGCCATCCAAATAAGCACTATGCTCTTCTGCATCCAGTACAAGTTTGCCTATTTCCAACTTCTTGTTTGTATTAATTTTTGCTCTACGAAGTAAAGCTTCTACACGAAGAAGCAATTCCTCCAAATCAATAGGTTTAATCATATAATCATCAATACCTACACGGAAACCTTTTTTCTTTGACTCAAAATCATCACGAGCTGTCATAAAGATAATTGGAATCTCTTTATTCATATCTCTAACATTTTCCGCAAACTCATATCCGTCTGTCCCTGGCATCATGATATCTGAAATAATCAAATCGAATACCGTTTCATACATCATATCATAGGCTTCTTCTGGTTCTAACGCACCTTTTGCTTCAAAACCATTCTGGTTCAAAAAAGAACATACTGTACGATTTAAATCTTTATCATCTTCTACAACTAAAATATTAAACATAGAATACCTCCCTTTTTATCCGCACCTACGTTATCATTCAAATGTTTACGAAATGTTAATTTTCTGATTCTTTTTTCTGTTTTGCAGCGAAATATGTAGGAATTAAAGTAAGCAGACTTAAAATTCCTGCTGCAAAGAACAAAACTGCAGATGGAGCCATACCTTCCTTACCATCGATATTTACCATTGTTCCCCATTTTGCAATTAACACACTTGCTGTAGATGGTCCTAATACCATAGGAATCATTACGTTAAAGATAATACGCACACCTTCAAACTGACCATAGGTTCCTTCTGGATAAAGATTCTTACACCAGGCAGTTGTAGTCTGCATAATCAAAACGTATCCAATTCCTGCTAGGAAAATACCTGGAAGCAAAAGCACAATATTTCTTCCTGCAAAACCAATTACAAATAATCCAATTACAGAAAAAATTACACTCATAACAATCATCTTGATATGTTCGCCTTGATTGATTGCTTTGATTGCTGGAATCGTAGCTAAAATAGCTAATCCTAATCCTACTCCCTGTAAAACACCTGAGGTTCCTTCATCATATCCTAATACATAGATAAAATAATTTCCTATATGAGAATAATAAAAGTTAAAACAAATAAAGTATACGCAGCTAATCAATAGCACACAGAATAACTGTTTATTTTCTTTGATTGTGTTAAAGTTAAATACAGAAAAGAACTGATGCCAAAATCCTTTTTTGTCGCGATTTGGCTGAAGGTTTTCTCCTTCTTTCATGAATATGTATCCTAAAGTACCAATAATCATGACAGATACACCCATGATAATAAAGAATGTAAAGTAGTCTAAGACACTAATTAAAATACCGCTTACTACTGTTCCTAAAATCGTTGCAATAATAGGAAGTGCTGCTAATGCCGCACCAATTTGGCCACGGTTCTTTTCATTAGAAATATCTGTTGTCCAACTACTAAACGCTGCATCATTTCCCATACTACCAAAGAAACTCATCAACGCATCCATAGCTACAACCATTACCGCGGCTGCTACAATCTCATTCTTTGGCAGGAACTCTGAAACACCGAACAGAATTGTAAACAATCCCCAGAGCACATAACCGATAAAGATAAACGGTCTTCTCTTTCCTTTACGGTCGCTTAATGTACCCCAGTAAAAAGTACTAAATGTAGTTACAATAGAAGAGATTGCTGTCATCCAACTAATAATCCAAGCATATGGTCCAATCTTTGCATAAATGAATGTATTAAACCACTGATTTTCCACATTCCAACAAAGCTGTCCCGCCAAACCGACAACCCAGATAAGTATCCACTCTCTTCTTCCTATCTTCTCTACTAAATTTTTCTTTCCCACCGTTGTATACTCCTTTAAATTTATAATATACATCTTAAATATCTTCTTTATATACCTTAGACACAAAATTCTCCAACATATTCTGGTAACGAACTACATCCTTTGCAATACATTGTGCATGATCTGCCCCTTCAAACAAATGCAATTCTTTATATCCCTTATTTGCCTCATACATCTTTTCGCTATGCCACTTATGTGTGAAATTATCGTCTATGCCATGTACAAAACATATCGGAATCTCGTTATCCTTTAATCTGTCAATTGGACGAACCTTTTGATACCAATATCCATGAAACAGTCTTCCAAACGGCGACGCCATATCCGCCAACCAACCTGGAAAGTGAAAGAAATCCTGCACTTTCCATCGAAGTACTGGTAATATCTCACTGTAACCGCAATCATTGATGATAAAATCAACGGTTGGTTTATATTCCAAAGCCATTAACTGTAGCCCTGCTCCCATGGACTCTCCATGTAATCCAATTCGAATATCTTCTCCATATCTTTCATAGGTATCTTCTATTACCGTCATCAAATCTCTAGATTCTCTCCAGCCAAAGCTGCAATCCGTTGCCACATTGACACCATGCCCTCTATTTTCATAAAGTACACTATGGAAACCCATTTTCCTCCATATTGCCGCATATTTATACATGCCATAACGATTGCTGGTATAACCATGAGATAAAATTACATAGCGTTTACTCTCTGTTTTCGCTGGAACGAATCCCACCCATAATGTTTTACCGTCAAACGTCCTTACGGTATGTTCGTTCTCAATCTCTACACTCTCATCTTTCATATATTCCAATCGTAACAAGTTCTCTTTTTCATATTCTAGCGTATGAAGTTTGGGTCTTGCTGCTATTTTAGCTAATACTGAAAAAATCATGGATATCACCAATACAATAGCAAAAAAAACAATAATTCCCCACATATATCATTCTCCACTCTTCTCTACAAGCGTATTTTTTCCCTATTATTGTTATTATACTCCTATCTATCCTGTATTTCAACGAAAGCTCAAGTAAATCCTTTGCAATAAAAAATGAGAGCCGTCCGAAGACGGCTCCCGAGATGATGATGTATGTTCTGCTAAATTAAGCCTGAACATCTTCCATTGTCTGGTATTTTTCCATAGCATCTTCCATGGTCATACCATTTGCGATTGCTTCTTTACGAGCATTGTTAATCGCTTGAATTTCTTTCATACGTGGTCCTGATAATTCATAGCCCTTCATTGCCCACAACGTAAGCGCCCAAGCAACCATAGGAATAATACAGAATAATACAATTACTACCCAGTTCATGCCTGGTGAATATGGTGTTTCTGCTGTTGGTAAGTTTTGAATACCAATGCACGAAACCGCAACACCTACTACTGTAGCAGATAAAGAAGATACTAATTTATCTACTAATGAGAATAAGGTGCCCATAATACCTGGAATGTATTTTCCTGAACGGAATGTTTCATAGTCGGAACAGTCAGCTACCATTGGAATTGGCATATCTGCTGTTGCATAGTAAGCACCATATCCGATACCAAAGCAAAGGATAAATGCGATTGTGTAAAGGTTAATTGAAAGTCCATTTTCACCCATAATACTTAAGTTAAATGTTGGGTTACCCTGCTGCCATAAGAGAAGGAGTACGAGTACACCCACGTAGCAAATCAGTGCAACTCTTACATATTTCATAAGTGAAGCCTTCTGACCTTCCTTCTGTGATGTTTTTACAGTTAACATAAAGAATGGAACTGAGAATACATATCCAAGTACCATCATTGGTAAGTACAATCCATCATAGTTACCCATCATACATCCATACAACATGCAAAGTACAGTTAAGTTTGTAGCAATAGATAATGCTAATTTACATCCACCACCAGCAATCATGAGACGCTGTAATGGTTTGTTTGCTTTAACAATAGCAATGTATTCGGAAACTTTTGTCTTTTCCTGATTTTCTCCACCAATACCGAAGTATTTTGAATTATCTTTTTCCCAGATACCGATAATTGCAAGAATTGTAAGTACGATAGAAACGATAATACCAATTGGAGTTAAAAATGCATAAAACTCTGGCTTATCGTAGTCAGCTACATTTGCTCTAACAATAGGAGCTAAGAACTGCATAAGTCCCATACCAGCCATAGAACCAATTGTATTAAAGATGGTAAACAATGGTCTCTGTTTTGGATCGTTTGTAAGTACAGTCTGTCC
>CAZVOY010000043.1:0-12348 GCA_964628865.1 uncultured Lachnobacterium sp.
GTCCAGCAGGCCCACAGGGTCCAGCAGGCGAAACAGGTGCAACAGGCCCACAAGGACCAGCAGGCCCACAAGGCCCAGCAGGTCCGATAGGCGAAACAGGTCCAGCAGGCCCACAAGGCCCAGCAGGTCCAATAGGCCCACAAGGCCCAGCAGGTGAAACGGGTCCAATGGGTCCACAAGGTCCGGCAGGTCCACAGGGACCACAAGGCCCAGCAGGTGCACAAGGTCCAGTAGGTGCACAAGGACCAGCAGGCGAAACGGGTGCAACAGGCCCACAAGGACCAGCAGGTCAGGTAGGCCCACAAGGCCCACAAGGTCCGGCAGGTGAGGCAGGTGAGGCAGGTCCAATAGGCCCACAAGGACCGGCAGGTGAAACGGGTCCGATAGGTCCACAGGGTCCAGCAGGTCCACAGGGACCACAAGGCCCAGCAGGTGCACAAGGTCCAGCAGGTGCACAAGGACCAGCAGGCGAAACGGGTGCAACAGGCCCACAGGGACCAGCAGGCGAAACGGGTCCAACAGGCCCACAGGGTCCAGCTGGAGGAGTGCTGAATTTTGCAGATTTTTATGCGCTAATGCCTCCAGATAATGCAGCAACGGTTGCCCCTGGTACGGATGTTAGTTTTCCAGAAGATGGACCTAATAGTGGTTCTGGTATTGTACGAAGCGGTCCAAGTTCATTTAACTTAGCAGAGATAGGCACGTATCAGGTGCTTTTCCAGGTGAGTGTAAATGAAGCGGGGCAATTAATATTAACTTTAAATGGTGAGGATTTAGCATATACGGTATCTGGGCGAGCGACTGGTGCTTCTCAGATTGTTGGAATGGCTATCGTGGAAACAACAGTTATCAATTCCATTTTGACTGTGCGAAATCCTGCTGGAAATGCAGCGGCTCTTACTATCACACCACTTGCAGGAGGAACAAGATCTGTATCGGCTCACCTCGTTATAGTTCAACTTCAATAATTTTGCTAAGGGAAGAATAGATGTCAAGTTGATAATTGAATACTATTAAAAAAATAGAATCAAACCTCCAAGTCATGTTAGATTTGGAGGTTTCATTCTGTCCATTTTTAAGAGAAATTAATTTCCGAAAAAAATAATCTATGGTACAATATTTTAGAAGTTATGTGGAAACTGTTGTAAAATTAATGAAATCAAATAAGTTTAAGGGGTAATTTTATGAACAACTTTTTTTTAGGATTTGTTTTTATTTTATTTGATTTTTGGTTAACATTCAGGCGGATAAATTTAAAACGGCTTGGATGATTAGTACGGTTGGAGGAATCCTTGCAATGGTATTTGCATTAATCCCAATTTTGGGCATTGTTGGAGTTGTTTTGGGCTTTGTGCTTAATGTTTATTTCGCAGTTATAATGAACAATGTAAAGAATGCATATGTAGCAATTCCTCCTGTGTCATCAGTGCAGGAAGAAAATCTGAATATGAAGGAAGAAATTTAATCATGCAATATCGTACAGACAAATATGGAAATAAAATATCCGTTTTAGGTTATGGCTGCATGCGTTTTACAAAAACAGCAGGTGGCATTGATATGGACAAGGCAGAAAAGGAACTTATGGCAGCCTATGATATGGGGGTAAACTACTACGACACTGCCTATATTTATGGTGGAAGTGAAGCAGCCATCGGAAAGATTTTTGAGAAGAATGGAATTCGCGAGAAAATCAATATCGCGACAAAGCTTCCTCATTATCTAATGAACTCCATGGAAAGTATTGAAAAATGTTTTCAGGAAGAATTGAGCCGTCTTAGAACCGATTATATCGATTATTATCTCATGCATATGTTGAATGACGTAAAGACATGGGAAAAACTTGTGGATATGGGAATCATGGATTGGATTCGTGAGAAAAAAGAAAGTGGTGCCATCAAGCAGATAGGATTTTCTTATCATGGAAATTCAGAAAGCTTTTGCAAAGTAGTAGATGCTTATGATTGGGATTTTTGTCAGATTCAGTATAACTATTTAGATGAGAATGCACAGGCTGGTCGAAAAGGATTAAATCACGCAGCAGCGAAAGGAATTCCAGTTATTATCATGGAACCACTTCGAGGCGGAAAGCTGGTAAACAATTTGCCAGAAAAAGCGAAGAAACTGTTTGCAGAACACCCAAAGAAATATTCACCAGCAGAATGGTCATTTCGTTGGCTTTGGAATCAGCCAGAGGTAACATGTGTGCTTTCAGGAATGAATTCCATGGAGATGTTAGAAGAGAATGTGCGTATTGCTAGCGAGTGTAAGGTTGGAGAATTCACGGAAGAAGATGATGCATTACTAGCACAGGTTGTAGACGAAATAAACTCAAAAATGAAAGTGGGTTGTACTGGCTGTGGCTATTGTATGCCATGTCCGATGAAAGTAGATATTCCAGGCACTTTTGCAGCATACAATGTTTCAGCAGTTGATGGAAGAAAGGAAGCTTGGTATGAATATTTTCGTAGCACGACCTTCCGTAAAGATGCTACATCTGCATCAAATTGTATCGAGTGTGGTAAATGTGAAAAGCATTGTCCGCAGGGAATTAAGATTCGCAAAGAGTTAAAGAATGCACAGAAAGTGTTAGAAGGACCGATTTATAAGGTGGCGAAAAAGGTTGTGCCACTGTTTATAAGATATTAGGAGGAAAATTATTTATGAAACATTTACGAAGTAAAATGATTCTGGTGTTAGCATTAGCAGTGCTTATGATAGTGGGATGTGGTGGCAAGGACGAGTCCACAGAGCAACCAACTGAAAAAGAAAATGTTTCTTCGAGTCAAACAGTACAAAATCAAGAGGCTGGGACTGAAAGTATGACAGAACTAGAAACAGAAAGTGAAATTGCTAGTGAGACAACAGAAAACACATCTGGTTTAGCAGGAAACGGTTCAACTGCAGAGAATAACTCAAATGGGGGACAGAGTACAACAGGAAACAGTTCATCTACTACGACGTATGAAGTGTTTCCATATGAATTGTATGTCGCTACTTTCGATGGTCAGTATTTTACATTTTATCATGATCAAACACATCAAGGATATGCAGATGGATGGAATTCTATCAATGCACAAGTGCAGCAAATAGCAAATAATAATACCTATGGTTATCCTGGCGGAACTACCTATTATGGAGATTATGAAAATGAGACTTTTGAAGTGATAGGAAGATACAAAAATACAGGGAAATATGCTACAGGAGAAACCATGAATGTGGTTTGTATTCGAGTACCATTTAAAGTTACATTACCTAGTGCATATGCGTTGTTAAATATTGATCAAATTGAAGAAGGTGGAAATGATATTTGCTTCTATTATATAGAAGGTGTTTCTGATTTTAATTCTTTAAAAGCCCAAGCAGAGGCAAAGGCAGAAGCCTACTGTCAGGCACGAGAAGCAGAAATGCCAGGGGTGGATTATGTAACAACATCTTCTAATACTTACGTCAACACATATCAAGAAGGAAAAGTGTACATATACAGATGTTCAATGAGTGTGAATATAGAACAATAAAATTGTTACAAAAGAAATGAATGAATAAGAAAAGAGGGATTGTATGCAATCCCTCTTTTGTAGTATTTAGAAAAATTATATTAGATAGTGAAGTCAAAACTCTGTCCCACCATCTTTTCCTGTTCTGTAACTACAGTATCAGCCTTTGTTTCGTATAAAACATCTTCCAGTTTCTTAATAAACTCATCCAGGCTGGAGGCAGTGACCTTAGTCAGATTTTCTTTTTTGGCTTCTTTTTGTTCTGCACGTTTTTCTTCCTGCTTTGCTTCAATACGTTCTTTCTGGGCACTTAAGGATTTGTCGACCACAGCAAAATAGTTCGTAGTACCATTTTTGATTTCGATGCCCATTGTCTTGATATCAAGACCAGATTCGCTCATCTTTTTCATAGCTTCAGGAAGCTGCTGAAATGCTTCATCCAGAAGAGCTTCGTTTTGTGTACGGGTTTCCTCATCGGTAGCCATTTTTTCTAATTCGTCTTCGGTGAGGACGATGACAGTGCTCTTGTTTGTTTTAACATTAGAAGCAATTTCAGTTGCCTGATCTGCCTGATCAGAACCTACTACAACAATTTCAGAATCGCTGTATTTTGTTTTTAGTTCTTTTAAATAATTAGAAGCTGTTTCACTTAGCTTGGAAGAATCGAAATTATTTTTTGATTTCTCGTTCTTTTCTATTTTGTTTTCCTTGTTTACGGTGTTGTCATATTTTCCTGATAGTGTGGAAAGTATATTGTCCATTCCAAATAATTGACTCATAGTTGACTCCTCCTTGTCGTATCATTTCTTGCAAATCCGTTTGCAGAGTTTATCTGTTATCTAGTATATCGTCTGCTGTAAAACAATACTTAACTATCTGATAAAGGTATTCTAGCATATTTTCCATAAAATATCATTAAAATTCATATACCTAGAGTTTTCTTTTGTGGGTTTTAGTGGTACAATATACGTTGGATAAAAATGTCACAAGAGGAGAGATTTTATGGGAACAGGTCTATATTCGCTTGTAACAGGATTGTGCCTTTTGTTAGTCGTCATATTATATATGCGAATGGTAACGGGTGTAGTTCGAAGTGAAAAAAGGGATATGTATGTTAGCATCATGGTGGTAGGTATCATATACCTGGCAACAGACGTTGTCTGGGGTGTTATTTATGATAATTTATTACCGATTCCAATCGCCATGCAAAAAATTTTGTATGCGGTATATTATTCCGCATCGGCGCTGCTTTCTTATCGTTGGTTTGCCTATGTAGAATATATGCAGAATTCTATTTTTTACAGAAATACAACGGTGAGAAAAATAGCAAAGATACCAATGTACTTCGTAGTACTAGTTGGTTTTTTGTCAATTTGGACAGGCTCTTTTTTCTATATAGATGAGGCAGGAGCGTATTGTCGTGGACCATTATATGAAATACAGCTTGTACTAACCTATGGTTACATCTTATTTTCTGCGATAAAATTAGCACTTCGTATGTTTACGACGAAAGATTTTGAAACGCAGAATACGTATTTGACAATGTTGTCCTATTTTATATTCCCAGTGGTATTTGGTATATTACAAATCATGGAAGCATCGTCACCATTCCTATGTATTGGTATTGCGCTTGCGACATTACAGACATATTTATTTTATGTAACATATGAAAAGGAACGAGAATTAAGCACATCAAAAATTCATAGTTTGACCAGATTGTTTATTAGTTCCTATTACTTGGATTTGCAAACAGGCAAGAGTACATATTTGAGTAAAGAGGAAGAGTCGGTCGAGGATTATCTGACGGGTGATTTTTATAAAACAGCTCCAAAGGATTATGAAGATTCCATACGTGCCTATGTAGAACAGTTTGTACACAAGGAGGATAAAAATACATATCTTACCATGTGTGATAGAAAGTACATGGAAAAACATCTAAGTGCAGGCAATCCGTTTTATTCGTTTAATTATCGTCAGGTGGCTATTGGCGGAGAAAAATGGTATAGAATGCATGTGATTGCAGCTTCATTTAAACCAAACGGCGAAGTTTCTAATGTAGTAATGGCGGTCATGGATGTGGATGCGCAGGTGCGAAATGATATTAATCAAAAGGTTGCTATAGAAGAGGCATTGGTTCAGGCGGAAAAAGCAAATGCAGCAAAGAGTAATTTCCTCTCTAGCATGTCCCATGATATTCGTACACCAATGAATGCGATTATTGGTTTTACCTCTTTGGCGCAATCACATATCGACAAACAAGAATTGGTAAAAGAATATTTGGAAAAAATAGTTTCTGCCAGCAATCATTTGCTTAGTCTGATTAATGATATTTTGGATATGAGCCGAATTGAAAGTGGCAAGATTCGCATTCAGGAGGATGAAGTTTCTATAAAAGATGTCATCCAAAATGCACAGAATCTTATTCAGTCCATGGCGGAAGAAAAAAACCAAAAGTTTGTTATAAAAACAAATATTTTTAATAATTATATATATTGTGACAAATTGCGATTGAACCAGATTTTATTTAACCTGTTAGGAAATGCAGTTAAGTTTACGCCGATGGGGGGAGAGGTCACACTAGAAATCAATCAGGAAAAAGAAGCACCTGAAGGGTATGGTGTTTACATCTTTAAGGTAAAAGATACAGGAATCGGTATTGCACCGGAGTTTCACGATAAAATTTTTGAAGCTTTTGAACGTGAAAAAGCCACGGAAGCAAGTGGTATTCAAGGAACAGGGCTGGGGCTTGCCATTACAAAGAATCTTGTTAACCTAATGGGAGGCAGGATTAATGTAGAAAGTGAGCTAGGAAAAGGCACCGAGTTTATTGTAAAACTGGTATTTATGCTTCAGGATGTCGAGGATGAAGTTGCAATGGAAGAACTACAGTTGCAACAGGAAATTGAGGCGAACGCGCGCCAGAAGGAGCAAAGAAACCTATTCGCAAATAGAAAACTTCTTTTGGTAGAGGATAATTCCTTGAACCGAGAAATAGCGAAGATACTGTTGAAAGATGAAGGCTTTATTGTAGAAGAAGCTGTGAATGGACAGGAAGCAGTAGAAAAAATACAAAATGCAAAAGAGGGTGAATATACGCTTGTGCTTATGGATGTTCAGATGCCAATTATGAATGGATACGAAGCAACAAAAGCAATACGAACCCTTCCAAATAGAGTGTTAGCAAATGTGCCAATTTTGGCAATGACAGCGAATGCCTTTGAAGAGGAAAAGAAGAAAGCATTAGGTTGTGGTATGAATGGACATATATCAAAACCAATTGACAAAAATACACTTTTCCAAACAATTGAGGAAATAATAAAATCATAATAGAGAAAGTGAGAAAGAAATGAAAAAGACAAAAATCGTATGTACAATGGGACCAAACACAAATGATTCAGAATTAATGAGAATGCTTGTTAAAGAAGGAATGGACATTGCTCGTTTTAATTTTTCTCATGGTGACCATGAAGAGCAAAAAGGGCGTATGGATATGTTAAAGAAAATCCGTGAAGAAGAAGGAAAACATATCGCGATTCTCTTGGATACAAAAGGACCAGAAATTCGTACAGGTGTATTAAAAGACGGACAGAAAGTACAGTTGGTGGAAGGGGATCAATTTATCCTTACAACAGAGGAAATGGAAGGTGATAACAAACGTGTAAGCATCACTTACGCAGGTCTTGTTGAAGATGCAGTTATCGGTGGTAAAATCTTAATCGATGATGGACTTATCGAATTAGAAGTAGTAGATAAATCTGAAAATGATATTATCTGTAAAATCATCAATGGAGGCGAATTAGGACAGCGAAAAGGTGTAAACGTACCAAATGTGCCTATTAAACTTCCTGCAATCACAGAAAAAGATAAAGATGATATTCGCTTTGGAGTACAGCAGGATGTAGATTTTATTGCAGCATCTTTTGTACGTAATGCAGAATGTATTAGAGAAATCAAAGCGCTTCTTCGTGAATGTGGAGCACCATATACACCAGTTATTGCGAAAATAGAAAATGCAGAAGGAATCGACAACTTAGATGAAATCTTAGAAGTGGCAGATGGTATTATGGTTGCGCGTGGAGACCTTGGTGTTGAGGTTCCAGCAGAAGAAGTTCCATATATTCAGAAGATGATGATTAACAAATGTAAAGAAGTTTACAAACCAGTTATCACAGCGACACAGATGCTTGATTCTATGATGCGTAACCCACGTCCTACTCGTGCAGAGGTAACAGACGTTGCAAACGCAGTATACGATGGAACAGATGCAGTAATGCTTTCTGGTGAAACTGCACAGGGTAAATATCCAGTAGAAGCATTAAAGATGATGGTTCATATTTGTGAAAACACAGAGCAACATTTGGATTATGATGCAAATCTGGCAAAAATGGCAGAACATCGTATGAAAGACACAACCAGTGCATTAGGATATGCGACTGTATCTACAGCAAGTAATTTAGATGCGAAATGTATCATCGCACCTACAGGGTCTGGCGCAACAGCACGTGTTATTTCAAAATTCCATCCAAAGATGGAAATTCTTGCAGTGAGTCCAAATGCTAGAACACTTCGCAGAATGCAGATTCTTTGGGGAGTAAGACCTTATGCATCAGAGCAGGCAAATTCTTCAGAAGAAATTAGCAATAGTGCAATTGAAATTGCAAAAGCAAAAGGACATGTAACAGATGGCGATTTAGCTGTACTTACAGCAGGTATCCCTTCCCCACACGTTGGTGGATTTGATTATGGCGTAAGCAACATGATGCGCATCGTTACTATTGAATAATATAGGAGTCTACAGATGAAAAAAAGTAAACACTTTAGAAAAGATGTAATTATAGCGAGAGTAATTTTTGCGATTATTTGCGTTGTGATTATTGTATTGATTTGTATGGGTGTCTCTGCATTAGTAAATTCAGGAAAAGAAGATAAAAATACTGAAACCACACAGACAGAAAGTCAGATGGAACAGGAGAATCTAATCGCCCATCCAGATGTAGAAGTGGGCACAGAAAGTGAATCTACGACAGAGGTAGAGACAGAAAGTGAAGGAGAGGATGAAACTACACTTTATGTAGTGCCTACAACAGAAGTACGTGTACGTAAGGAGCCAAATACAACCAGCACAATTTTACATCGAATTCCAGCTGGTACAAAGACCATTTTCTTAGAAGAGTTAGAAGGCTGGTACAAAGTTGAATATAATGGTGAGGTAGGCTACATCAGTGCAGATTACGCTGAAGTAGTGGAGGAATAGTCACTTTTCGAAAAATTCTTCATATTCTGTAGTGATAGAATAATGGAGAATGAAAATGGAAAATAGAGACGATTTATTTAACAGAATTCCTTTTTATATGACTTATCCAATGCAGAATTTATATCTGATGGAAATGGAATATGAAAAGGATATGGAACGAATGAAAGAATTGTATCCTAGAGAGGTTCGTCAGCTACAGGAGATGATAGAAAGACGTTGCGATGAGCTGGAATACGAGGGAAGCAGAATATATGACGAAAATCCAGATCGTAGAATGCTGGATGAAGAAGCTTGCCGTTTGTATGAGAGATTCATACGTGAAAATCCACAGTATGAAATTATGATGCCACCACGTTCAGATGATATGCGACCTGGTATGCCAATGCCACGTCCAGACGAAATGCGGCCAGGCATGCCAATGCCACGTCCAGGCGAAATGCGACCTGGTATGCCAATGAACCCTAGAACGATGCCAAGACAGAATATGCAGATACAGGAATATCGAATGGACGAAGACCTAGAGGCGACACAATATAGAAGAGGCGATCAATGGCTTCAAAGTCTCATCGGCATTTTGTTCCATGATGAAATATACCGCAGAAGATGCCGTCATCGTAGATGTCGTCGTTGGTGGTAAAATAAGTAAAAAGAAATTAGTTACACAAGGTGAAACAGATGAACAGAAAAGCGACAAGACCAATTGTGCTTGTATTGGTGTTCTTGGTAGCACTAATAACATTTGGTATTTTATCAAATAAAGAGAATAAAGATATAACAACCACAATGGAAGAAGCTACGTTACCTATCATGCAGTTTATTTATAACGATACAGTTATGAATGAACTGCATGGTTACACAAAGGAAATGGATATGCTTTCCATGCGAGATGGGTTAATGCCAATTGGTGAAAGTCGTCAGTTGAATCTGGAGATTCAAACCTATGGAAGAACGATCGATAATCTTTCTTATAAGATTCGTAGTATGGATGGAGAACGCTTCTTGGTAGAAGAGGAATCTGCAAGATTTGAAACTGGACAGGATAAAGTAGAATGTCAGATTAATCTTCCAAGCTTATTTGAAGAAAATATCGAGTATAATATGGAAATTGCTCTCACTATGGGTGATGAAACGGTATATTACTATACCCGTATTGTACGTGAAACGGAGTGTTATGTGGATGAGACATTAGCGTTTGCATTGACCTTCCATGACTATACATTCCGAGAGGATGCAGCTAGTTTTATACCAACTTATATGGATCCAGCTACTGGTGATGCAACTACGTTAAATTATGTAGACTTATCTTGTACCTTAGGTCAGATTACCTGGGGGGATTTTGAAGGAGTAAAATTAACAGAGCCTGTAGCATCCTTTAAAGAAATAAATAATTCTTATAATGTAATCACATTGAATTACGTTATGACGAATGTAAACGAAAATAAAGAAGTAGAATATTACAACGTAGAAGAGTACTATCGTCTCAGACAAACGGATACTCGTATTTATGTTTTGAATTTCGAGCGTGAGATGACGCAGATATTCCGAAGTGATAACGATTTCTTGTTAGGTACATCAGCGCTTCAGCTTGGAATTCGAGATAAAGATGTAGAGTATATGGCAAATGATTCTGGTGACTGTATTTCCTTTGTACAGGAGGGGGATCTTTGGTGTTATGACAGAATAAATAATACACTTGCACAGGTGTTTAGTTTCCGAAGCACAGAGGGTATAAATGCTAGAGAAAACTGGGATAATCACAATATTAAAATCATGAGTGTAGATGAAGCAGGTAGTATTTCTTTTGTAGTTTATGGATACATGAATCGTGGTGTTCACGAAGGAAAAGTAGGCGTAGGCGTTTACTATTATGATGCTATAGCCCAAACACTAGAAGAGGAAGTGTTTGTAGAAACTGACAAATCCTATGAAGTGCTAAAAGAAGAATTAGGAGAACTCATGTATGTAAATGAGCAGAAGCAATTCTTCTTTATGCTAAATGATAATGTATATAAAATCGATTTGACCACTTTTGAAGTGACTACAATGGTAGAAGATATGACGGATGATTGCTATGCAGTTTCGACAAGTGGAAGATACTTTGCATGGATAAAACCCGATGAGGTAAATGCATCCACAAATATTGTGTTGGAAGATTTAAAGATGGGAATTACACACGATATTACATCGGGGAAAAGCACTTACTTAAGACCAATTACTTTTATTGGTGAAGATTTTGTATATGGTATTGCATATGCAGCAGAGGTAAAAGAGGATGTTGTAGGAAATCTAGTATTCCCTATTTCAAAGATAGAAATTTTAAATACATCGGAAGATAAACTCGATGTCATAAAAGAATATCAGCCAGTAGCAGGCAGTAAAATCAAAGACATAGAAGTGGATGTAAACAACATCTATATGGAAATTGTGACGGAAACAAATGGGCGTTATGTGCAAACGGGTTCAGATACCATTATGAATCGAGAGGCAGAACCTACAAATGGAGTGATGGTATCTACTACCAAAACAGATGTTAAGCAGACGCAGATTTCTCTTACAATGAAGGAAGTTAGTGGTGATAAGTATGTTGAAATCCTAACACCAAAACATGTTTTGGTGGAGGAAGACAGGACGGTAGCGTTAGAGGTAGAGACTACCGATTACTATTATGTATATGTAAAAGGTGAAGTAATTCTAGCGACAAAGGATGCTTCCGAGGCGATTCGCTTGGCAAATGCGAATTATGGTGTTGTAGTTGACTCGAATGTCAACTATATATTTAAACGTGCGCGAAGCACGACGCAGACACCACTTGCAAATCTGTCGCCAAACGAAGAGGATGCAGGTGCATCTTCTATTGTAAAATGTGTGAGTGTAATCTTGAAAAAAGAGGGTGCAGGAATTGCTGCTAGTGATTTGTTTGAAGCAGGACAGACACCAATTGAAATTATAAGCAGTACCCTAAAAGATGCTTCGGTTTTAGAATTGCATGATTGTAGCATGGACGATCTTTTATATTTTGTGGATAAGGGGACTCCAGTGTTTGCGAAAACAAGTAGTAGCTCTGCGATTTTAATAACAGGTTATTCTGCTAGCTATGTATATTATTACGATCCGATAAGCGGACAGACCAAGAGTATTGATTATGCTGGTATTGAAAAAATGTTTTATGATGGTGGTAATTATTTTATTGCATATGTAAAATAATGGGAAAACCGTTGTGAAATTGAACAATAAAGAATACCCTTTTTTCAATCCTTAGTGAAAGTTTACTAGAATTTTTCAAATTGCTTGCAAATACGGAAAAATTAGGATATATTGGGTAAGTATTTTGAGATTGGAATAAGGAGTGCATAATGAGCAGAAAAAATGTAATTGTTTCTAATGTATCAGACGGCCACGCTAATCCAATCGCTGAACTGGTTCAGTTAGCGTGTAGATTTGACAGTGAGATCACATTAGAAAGCGATAATCATAGAATTAATGCAAAAAGCATTATGGGTATTATGGCTTTCAATCCATCCGAAGGTATGTCGATCAACATCGTAACCGAAGGTTCAGATGAAGAAGAAGCAGTATTAGCAATTGAAAAATTCTTAGTTT
>CAZVOY010000044.1:0-12332 GCA_964628865.1 uncultured Lachnobacterium sp.
CCGTTTACATCCCGATAAACAGCTTTGTTATTGTAGCACATACATTTCGCAAATGCAATACTTTTTTAGAAAATTCTTGTTTTTCTAACCTGCTGGATAAATTCACGGTTATTTTTTGTATGGGCAAACATATTTAAGATGTTTTCTACTGCTTCATCCGCCTTCATTCCATTGAATGCTTTTCTCATAACATCCATAGCGGCCTGTTCCTCTTCATCTAATAATAAATCATCACGACGGGTGCCTGATTTTACAATATCGATAGCTGGGAAAATACGTTTTTCTGATAATTTACGGTCCAGTACAAGTTCCATGTTACCAGTACCTTTAAATTCTTCAAATACTACATCATCCATCTTGCTACCTGTATCTACTAAGGCTGTAGATAAAATCGTAAGACTTCCGCCCTCTCTCATATTACGGGCTGCACCAAAGAAACGCTTTGGCATATGAAGTGCTGCTGGATCAAGACCACCAGAAAGTGTACGACCACTTGGTGGAACAGTCAGGTTATATGCTCTAGCAAGACGAGTGATACTATCCAAAAGGATCATAACATCCTGCTTATGCTCAACGAGACGTTTTGCACGTTCGATAACCATTTCTGATACACGTTTATGATGTTCTGGCAATTCATCAAATGTAGAATGAATGACTTCTACATTTGTGCCTTTTACAGATTCCATAATATCTGTTACTTCTTCTGGACGTTCGTCAATCAAAAGAATAATCAAATGCATTTCTGGATTGTTCTGTGTAACAGAATTTGCGATTTCTTTTAATAATGTGGTTTTACCAGCTTTAGGCTGAGAAACAATCATACCACGCTGTCCCTTACCAACTGGTGACACCAAATCCACTACTCTCATCGCAACACTTGCGCCTGGTCTTTCCAAATGAATACGCTCATTTGGGAAAATAGGTGTAAGATTTTCGAAATTTGGTCTCTTTTGTACTTCATCTGGACGATATCCATTTACACTAGTAATATATAAGAGTGCTGCAAATTTTTCTCCTTGGTTTTTCACACGGATATTTCCGCGCACCATATCTCCAGTTTTTAAATTATAACGGCGAATCATAGCAGGTGATACATAGATATCATTTTCCCCTGGTAAGAAGTTTTCACAACGGATAAATCCAAATCCATCTGACATTACTTCTAAAATACCGTGTGCAACCTGTCCGCTATCTAAATTTTCACTCTCTTCTCTTACAACAGAGGTCTGACTATTGTCTCTGTTTGTAGTGTAAGTAGTACTTTTCTTTTCTTCCTGTGCAGGTGCCGCTTTGGCTTTGTCTTTTTCGTCTTCTGCAAGCATAAGTTCTATAATCTGCTCTTTTTTAAGTCCTGTGAGACCTTTAATACCACGAGCTTTCGCGAGGTCTTTTAATACGGTTGCAGAAAGGCTTTCATATTTTTCTCTCATAATTACTCCTATTCAACTCCAAACAAATTGGGATAAATGTCGAAACGACAAATGATTTTCGATGTCAGTATTATACACCCTTTTTCAAAAAATAGAAAGCCCTTTTTCTTGATTTGTAATTTCTAGAATGATACACTAAGAAAAGATTTATATCGCAAAACGCTTTTTATATAGGAGAATTATTATGACAGCATCAGAAAAAGCATTGCTTTTCCACGAGCAATGGAATGGCAAATTAGAAACAGTTGCAAAAGCAAAAGTAAACACTAGAGAAGATTTGGCGGTTGCCTATACTCCTGGTGTTGCAGAACCATGCAAAGCCATCGCAGAGGATATCTCTAAAGCATATACTTATACCTGGAAATCCAATACGGTAGCCGTCGTATCTGACGGTAGCGCTGTACTTGGTCTGGGAAACATCGGTCCACATGCAGCCATGCCTGTTATGGAGGGAAAATGCGTACTTTTTAAAGAATTCGGAAACGTAAATGCTGTTCCTATTTGTTTAGACACACAGGACACCGAAGAAATTATTGCTGCTGTAAAAAACATCGCTCCAGGATTCGGCGGAATCAATTTAGAAGACATCTCCGCTCCACGTTGTTTTGAAATCGAAGAACGTTTAAAAGAACTGCTGGACATCCCTGTTTTTCATGATGATCAACATGGCACCGCTATTGTTGTTTTGGCTGGTGTAATCAATGGGCTTCGTATCACAGGAAAGAAAAAAGAATCCTGTCGTGTTGTTGTAAACGGGGCAGGTTCTGCAGGAGTAGCTATCACAAAGCTCCTCCTTCGCTATGGTTTTACCAATGTAATCATGTGCGACAAGGAAGGCATTATCGGAAAAAATTACCCAAATTTGAACTGGATGCAGCAAAAAATGACTGAAGTTACAAATCTTGATAACGAAACTGGAACTCTTGCGGATGCCTTAAAGGGTGCAGATATATTCGTAGGTGTTTCCGCGCCAAATATCGTAACTGCTGAAATGGTTGCTTCTATGAACAAGGACGCTATCCTGTTTGCTATGGCAAATCCTGTTCCTGAAATCATGCCAGATACAGCAAAATCCGCTGGTGCTCGCATCGTCGGTACTGGACGAAGCGATTTTCCAAATCAGGTAAACAACGTTATCGCTTTCCCTGGTATCTTCAAAGGTGCCTTAGAAGGACGTGCTAGTCAGATTACAGAAGAAATGAAACTGGTTGCTGCAGAAGCGCTCGCAGCACTTGTATCAGATGACGAATTACACGAAGACTTCATCTTACCAGAACCATTTGATCCTCGTGTACCTGAGGTTGTTAGTCAGGCTGTAAAGGAGCTCATCTAATGCGCTATTTTTCATTGAATGAATATTGCAAAAAGACCTTTGGGGACAAAGTATATCGCTTATCATTAAACGGCGGAATGACCTGTCCAAACCGCGATGGTTCCTTGGGATATGGCGGATGTAGTTTTTGCAGCGAAGGCGGATCTGGCGATTTTGCCTCCCACTATAATGTGTCTATTTCTGCCCAAATCACGGAAGCGAAGGCTCGAATTAAACAAAAAACCGATTGCAATAAATTCATTGCCTATTTTCAGGCATATACCAATACCTACGCACCAGTTGGGTATTTACGAAAAATTTTTACAGAAGCTATAAATGAACCAGACGTCGTCGCTTTATCCATCGGGACTCGAAGCGATTGTTTATCGAACGAAATATTGGATTTATTAGAGGAGTTATCCAAAACAAAACCAGTATGGGTCGAATTGGGACTTCAAACCATACACAATGATACCCATGCCCGACTAAACACACATACCACAGTAGAACAGTTTGACGAGGCAATAGCTCATCTTCATACTCGTGGCATTTCTGTAATTGCACACGTCATATTAGGACTTCCTGGAGAAAGCAAAGAAATGATGTTGGAAACAGTCTCTCATGTAGCAAAATCACCTGTATCAGGAATCAAATTACAACTCCTTCATGTACTTAAAGGTACCGCCTTGGCAGTTGAATATGCCTCGTCACCTTTTCGACTATTTTCTTTGGAAGAATACTGTGATTTTGTCATCGATTGTATCGAATTACTGCCACCAGAGATGGTAGTGCACCGCCTAACAGGAGACGGACCTAGAAACCTTTTAATCGCCCCATTATGGAGTACGGATAAAAAACGAGTGCTAAACACAATCCATAAACGTTTAAAAGAACGAGATACTTGGCAGGGACGACTTTACATGATATGATACTTTAGAAATATTTTTAGAAAGAGGTGGCTCTATGGCAGAACCATTTACCATATACAAATTAACTATTTTATACATGTTAGATAAAGCTGGATTTCCACTTTCAAACACACAGCTGTCCAACTTTTTCCTAGAACATGACTATACCGATTATTTTCGTGTACAAGAAGTAATTGGAAACCTTGTAGATTCTGATCTTATTCTTGCAGAATCTACACATTCCAACACGCAATACACGCTCACTTCTGCTGGAAAAGAAACCTTAAACTTCTTTTCTGATAAAATCACAGAAGGAATTACACAGGATGTTATGAAGTTTTTTGAAGAAAACAAAATGGAGCTTCGACAAGAAACCTCTGTTATTGCTGATTATTACAAGACCACGAACCAGACCTATGCGGTTCGCTGTCAGGTAAAATCGGAAAATGCTTCCCTCATTGATTTGACCATTTCGGTAAAATCAAAAGATCAAGCAGAGGCTATCTGTGCCAACTGGAGAAAACAGCACGAAGAGGTATACATGTATCTAATTGATCATCTCTTAAAATAAAAAGAAGCCGTCGCGCCACGGACAAAAATCCGTTTTGCGACAGGCTTTTTATTTTTTTTGAATACTATATCCAAATTTTCCTAATTTCTCTCCCATGGAAAAATATTCTCCATGTGAATACATCACTAATCCTAATTCATTTATCAGAAATTTTCCCGTTTCATTCATATATTCATCTTCTACAGTTACGCTAACTACTTCTGCAATAAACATATGATGACACCCTAGCTCTTCTTTTTTTACCACTTTACATGCGATATTAACTGGACTTTCCTTAATTGCAGGTGCGTTACAGTTTTCTACAGCGAAAGGAGTCAAATTCATTTTTTTAAATTTGTCTACATCTCGCCCACTTACCACACCACAGTAGTCACAAGCTTTTACCAACGCTTCGGTTGTTAAGTTAATTACAAACTCTCCAGTTTCTTCAATCATATGATAAGAATATCTTTCTGGTCTTACTGAAATTGATACCATCGGTGGATTTGTACATACGGTACCCGCCCAAGCAATAGTAATAATGTTTTTATTTCCTTCTTTATCTGCTACCGATACCATAACGACTGGTACTGGATTTAGCATATTACCTGGCTTCCATGTTCGCTTTGCCATTTTATTAAATCTCCATTTAACTTATGATTATTTTATCCATCTCTTCTCTCAAACGAGCTGCATTTTTTACTTCCATCTCCGTCAGTGGCATTCGAAGCGTCTTTGTCTGAAACCCTTTATATTCTAACGCTTTTTTTACTGGTATTGGATTCACTTCACAAAACAATGCACGAATTACATTCATATATTTCAATTGCAGTTCTACCGCTCTTTTTGTATTTCCATTTAGATATTCCATAACCATGTCATGGGTATCCTTTGGCGCAATATTGGATAATACAGAAATTACACCGATACCTCCCAGCGATAAAATCGGAACAATCTGGTCATCATTTCCAGAATATACATCCAGACAACCCTCTGCTTTAGAAATAAGCTCTGCTACCTGAGATATATTTCCACTGGCTTCTTTTATAGCCACTATATTTACGAACTCTTTTCCTAGTCGAACTGCCGTATCTGGTAACAGATTTAAACCTGTTCGAGAAGGAACATTGTACATAATAATCGGTACTTCTACCGCTTCTGCTACAGCTTTGTAATGCTCATACAACCCATTTTGTGTAGCTTTATTGTAATATGGTGTTACCACCAGCAAACCATCCACTCCCAAATCCTGGACTTTTTTCGAAAATGTCACTACATTTTCTGTACAATTTCCACCCGTCCCCGCAATTACAGGCACGCGTTTCTTTATTTTTTCTATCGTATAAGAAATTACTGAAAGACGCTCCTCTTCTGTCATGGTAACGGGTTCTCCTGTCGTACCACATACAATAATTGCGTCCGTACCACCTGCTATCTGATATTCCAACAAGCGTCCCAGTTCCTCGTAATTCACACTTTTATCTTCAAGAAACGGAGTAACCAGTGCTACTCCTGCACCTTTGAATAGTGGCATATACGATACCTCTTATAATTTGATATTTGGATTCTCCTTAATAATATCAGCGATCAGTTCTCTTTCATCCATATGATATTTTGCACCTTTGATTTCCTGATAATCCTCGTGTCCCTTTCCTGCCAACACGATAATATCTCCATCCTGTGCATTTTCCATACAGTATTTGATGGCTTCTTTACGGTCTGGAATCATAACGTATTCGCCATCCGCTTTCTTCACACCTTCTAAAATGTCATGGATAATCTCCATTGGTTCTTCATCACGTGGATTATCAGAAGTAATTACCGTCAAATCTGCTAAACGGGATGATGTTTCACCCATTTCATATCTTCTGGATTTTGCACGATTTCCTCCACAACCGAACATACAAACCAAGCGAGCTGGATGATATGCCTTTAAAGTGGTAAGTAAACTTTCCAATGACATAGCATTGTGCGCATAATCAATCATAAGCGTATAACTTTTTGTAACAGGAACTATTTCAATACGCCCCTTTACGCTAACGTTCTTTAGCGCTTCCTTAATTACATCCTCATTTACACCAAAATGATGACAAATCGCAATTGCAGTCAAAGAATTATAAACACTAAAAGAGCCTGGTACATTTACTTCTACATCAAAGTTCACAAGCCCGTTTGCCTGATATTTTACCCCTAATGCTCCCTGGTCTTTTAACAACTCAACATTGCTTGCAGATATGTCATTGTTTTCTCCATAACCGAAGGTTTCCACTTCACAGGTATGGCCCTTCATGATTCCTTCTACATGTTCACTATCTCCGTTAAAGATACCCAACTTACAATTTTGGAATAACAAACTCTTACAGTGCATGTAATCATCAAAGTCTTTATGTTCATTTCCACCGATATGATCTGGCTCCAAATTTGTAAATACGCCGATATCAAAGGTAAAGCCTGCAACGCGGTGCATCATAAGTGCTTGGGAAGATACCTCCATTACAACTGCATCTAAACCTGCATCTACCATCTTGCGGAATGTTTCCTGCACGATATAAGATTCTGGTGTGGTATTTACCGAAGGGATATGAGTTTCTCCAATAATAGATTCAATCGTTCCAATTAAACCTGTTTTTATTCCTGCAGATTCCAAAATCGATTTTACCAAGTAAGTAGTTGTTGTTTTTCCTTTTGTACCTGTAATACCAATTGTTTTTAATTTTTCTGCTGGATAATCAAAGTATGCTGCAGCAAGTTCCGCCAACGCTATTCTTGTGTTTTCCACCTTAATATAAGTAAAACCCTCTACCAATTCTATATCATCGCGCTCCACTACGAACGCTACCGCACCTTTACCCATAATTTCTGGAATAAAATCATGCGCATCTCTTACTGTACCTGCGATACAAACGAAGATAGAACCTGGTTTTACTTTTCTGGAATCATAAACCAATGATGTAATCTCTGTATCAAGACTACCTGCCAACAACGTGTAATTGATTTTTTCTACTAATTTTTTGATTTGCATACTCTTTATCCCCTTATTCATTATATTCGCCGCTAAATACTTCGGTAGCTGGTCCCGTCATAAAAACATGATTGGTTTCTTCATCCCAACGAATAGTTAAGTCACCGCCCAGCAAATGCACTAACACTTCTCTCTCTGTAAGCTCATTTAAAATACATGCCACAACAGTAGCACAGGTTCCTGTACCACAGGCCCATGTTTCTGCCGAACCTCTCTCCCATACTCTCATATAGGCTTCCGTTGGCGAAACAACGTGTACGAATTCTGTATTCGTACGTTTTGGAAAACGCTCATGATTCTCGAACAGAGGTCCATATTTTTCCAACGGAAAGTCTTCCAAATCATTCACAAATACAACCGCATGTGGGTTTCCCATGGAAACACAGGTCATCTTCCACTCCCTGTCTCCCACAAAAATGGGTTCGCAAACCACAGGATTTCTTTCTGCTATTACTGGAATCTCCTTTGGCTCAAAGATTGGTTCGCCCATATCTACACAAACTGTAGATACCTTTCCATTTTCTATATTTAAGGTAAGATGCTTGATTCCAGCTCCTGTTTCAACAGAAATTTCCGTTTTTTCTGTTAAACCGTGATCGTACACATATTTTCCTACGCATCGGATACCGTTTCCACACATCTCTGCTTCGGAACCATCCGCATTATAAATATGCATGGTAAAATCAGCAATCTCAGATGGACCAATTGTAATCAATCCATCAGATCCAATCCCAAAATGACAATCACTAACTTTAATTGACATTTCAGACGGATTATCTAATTTTTCTTCAAAAAGATTTACATAAATATATCCATTTCCACATCCATGTAATTTTGTAAACTTCATTATAACATCCTCTCTGCTAATGTATTCATAAGTGCAGGAATCAACTGCTTCTTTCGTGAAACAATTCCCTGAAGCACTATACTCTTGTCTTTTACTTCACATCCAAAAGCATCCTTTGCAAGACCTTCTGCCTGTTCTCCATAATATATCAAGGTTGTCTTTTCTGCCATGATATCCGTGAGCATCACATACATCATTTGAATACGCTTCTCTCCACACATCGTAGGCAATTTCTTTTCTATACGTTCACGAACCTTGTCCAACTCTGACTGGCCCATGGCACTTACCTGTGCAACACCAAAAGCGACATCTCCCGAATGAAATATTTTAAAATCCTGATTTAATATTTCATCCTCTGTCTTTTGTTCGAAATCGCTACCAGCTTCAAACATATTTCGAGCTAAGGTTTCAATATCTACCTCTGCGATTTCTGCCAATCGTTTCGCTGCATCCACATCCAACTCCGTACAGGTTGGCGAGCGGAACATCAACGTATCTGAAACGATTGCCGCACATAAGATTCCGGCAATATCCGAAGGAACTTCTAGTCCTTTTTCCTGATAAACCTGATATACAATCGTTGCCGTACTTCCTAATGGTTGATTTCGAAAATACACAGGTGCAATCGTTTCCAAAGATCCTAATCTGTGGTGATCAATAATCTCTAAGATTTCTGCTTCTCCAATATTATTTACAGCCTGGGATTTTTCATTGTGATCCACTAAAATCAACTGTTTCTTTTGTGTATTCAACAAATTTCTACGCGAAAACATTCCCACATAATTCTGATTCTCATCTACAATAGGGAAATCTCGATGACGAATCTTTGCTGTCACATCTCTGACTTCATCTACGTAATCATCCAATTCAAAAGAAACTACATTTTCTTTGGTCATTATAAACTTAATTGGCATACTTTGATTGATTAAACGTGACACCGTAAAGGAATCGTACGGAGAACTAATTACTACTACTTCACGTTTTTCAGCTTTTTCAACCACTTTATCACTGATTTTTAGACCATTTGTAATAATAATACAGCTACAACCATTTTCAATAGATACCAATTGCACATCTTCGTTATCTCCTACAATAACTAAATCATCTGGTTCTAGTACCGATTTTGTAATCTCTGCCGAACCAGTAGCCATTACAACCTTTCCATGTGAAAAATAACCATGTTCATTTCCTGTAACAATCTTTCCGTCAATGGTTTCGACCATGTTTTTATACTTTGTTCTAGCAGTAGAAAGAACCGAATTATCGTATACATCCATATAGGATTCAGCAATATCACCTGTTACGATAATACCTTCTATTTTTTTCTTTTCATTTACGACTGGAAGTGTCACAACATCGAGACTTTTCATCATTTCCCATGCTTTTTTCATAGAAAGATGTCCACTAATACCTTCTATCCTGCGATATGCAATATCTCTAATTTGTGTTCCTACATCAGAAATATACTCTGGTGCTTTCATTCCAAAATAAGATAATACATATGCCGTCTCTGCGTTTACTTCTCCTGCACGAGATGGCACATAGTTTATTTTTTGTTCACCATTTGCTTCTGCTAATTTATTTTTCAAATATGCATACGCAATTGCTGAGCAAATGGAATCCGTATCTGGATTTTTATGTCCTACAACCCATACGTTTTTTTCACACATAAAATTTCCTCATTTCTAAAAAAGGGACTGTCGTAATCGGCAGCCCCTTTTCAAATTCATATTATCCTAAAAATTGGAGTACGACTACAGCTGCAAGTCCTAACATATTAATAACAGAAAGAACAATAATAGCAATCGTACACTTATGAACAGATTTAACTTTCTGTCCAATTACTTCACTTTCATCCTTAATCGCATCTACTTTTTCATCCATACTCTTGAACAAATCAGATACATTACGATAGCATTTTACATTCTCAGAATGTACTTTTTCTGACAATTCACCCTTGATGGTATCAAGCTGAGTAGTAATAGATGTAAGAGTTTCTTTTAACTCTTCAATCTGCTCTTCACTCAATTTCTGTCCATTTTCCAAATCTTTTCCAATCGTATCACCGATTTCTTCCATCTTAGCAGATACTTTCTCAATTAAATTGTCAATCTGCTTAGATACTTCTGCTGTAATACCATCAGCTTTTCTCTGACGTTCATCCAAGATATATTCAAGCTCTTTCGCTTTGATTTCTCTTTCATCTACAATATTCTGAAGTTCCATTACTTTAGACTCTTTAGACAATAATAAATTCTGAAGATGTTGTGCTTTTTCACGGAACTCATCAATTTGTGTTAATAAATAATCTTCTTTTCCCACTTCTTTTTGTATCCTTTCACGCTTAATCGTACGGTCTATTGCTGTTACTTGTATGTCCTCTACACTATCTGCTTGATTTACATCTGTCATCTTAACCACTACAGGTTCTGATATCGTCGAGTTTTTCACCCAATCATCAGCCTTGTTTGTCTCTACTGGTTTCACTTTAATCGTGTTACTAGACGCAGTTTTTTTAGCAGCTGGTTTTCGTGTTCCACTTCCCAGCAGTTGCTTTGTAATTGATTCCAGCAAGCCCGCCATAGCGCTTCCTCCTCATAGTTTTCCATATTATGAATAATTGTAACATTTTATACATACAATTTCAACTATTCTAAAAACAAAAACTTATTTTAACAAAGAAAACCACCCCTGTCAAACAAGGGTGGTTCATCATTACTTCAAAGGATACTTATCTGTCAATTCTTTTACAATAGCCATTGCTTTGTCAGCTGCACTTTCGCCTTCTTTAATCATCATAGCAATCGCTTCTGCAATTTTATCCATATCTTCTGTGTTCATACCACGTGAAGTTACGGCAGGTGTTCCAAGTCTTACACCACTAGTTACAAATGGTGATTTAGGATCGTTTGGAATAGTGTTTTTGTTACATGTAATATGTACAGAATCCAAAAGTTTTTCTAAAGCTTTACCTGTTAGTTCATAGTTTGTCAAATCAACAAGCATTAAATGATTGTCTGTACCAGCAGAAACAATCTTGATACCTCTATCCATAAGTCCTTTACAAAGAGCCTGTGCATTGTCTACAATTCCCTGCTGATATTCTTTGAAAGATGGATCTAACGCTTCTTTGAAACATACAGCTTTCGCTGCGATTACATGCATAAGTGGTCCACCCTGAATTCCTGGGAACACTGCTTTGTTAAAGTTGTACTTATCTGCTACTTCCTGACTAGAAAGAATCATACCACCACGAGGTCCACGAAGGGTTTTATGCGTTGTAGTAGTTACTACATCTGCATAAGGAATTGGACTTGGGTGAAGTCCTGCCGCTACCAAACCTGCGATATGAGCCATATCCACCATCAAAATTGCACCACATGCATCCGCAATTTCACGGAATTTCTTGAAATCAATTGTTCTAGCATAAGCAGATGCACCTGCAATAATCATTTTTGGCTTGCACTCCATAGCAATCGCCATAACATTGTCATAATCAATAAAGCCTTCGTCATTTACTCCATAAGGTACAATATTGAAGTATGTACCAGAGAAGTTTGCAGGGCTTCCATGTGTTAAATGTCCACCATGATCTAAGTTCATACCCATAATGGTATCTCCAGGCTGTAACATTGCAAACTGAACTGCCATATTTGCCTGAGCGCCAGAATGTGGCTGTACATTTACATATTCACAGCCAAATAATTCTTTTGCACGTTCTCTAGCTAACTCTTCTACTACGTCTACGCAATCACATCCACCATAATATCTCTTTCCTGGATAACCTTCTGCGTATTTATTTGTCATCACGCTGCCCATAGCTGCCATAACGGCTGGACTTACCCAGTTTTCTGATGCAATGAGCTCGATATGACTATTCTGTCTATCTAATTCGTTGTCAATGGCATTTGCCACTTCCATATCTACCGCTTTTAAATCTTCCATACTGTACATAAAATCATTTCTCCTTTACAAAACATAAACTCATTATAAATGAGAAAACACCTTAGAGCAATTATAAAATGACGTGTTTGCTATCACAATTACTTATAATGGTTATAACCAACACAGCGTATAAACGCCAACTCAGAAATCACTGCTTTCCGAGTTGGCGCGTTACTCCTCAAATAGAAAAGAGGAGTCACCCTCTTGGATAAATCCATGGATGACTCCTCTTCCTATTTTCATCACTTATACGCGATTATACCTCTTCACCAGCGTAAAGAGTAACTAATTTCTTTAAGTGTTCGTAACGATCTTTAG
>CAZVOY010000045.1:0-12131 GCA_964628865.1 uncultured Lachnobacterium sp.
CAGAATTAACAGAAGAAAGACGTAAAGAATTAGCAAAAGATGTTAAGAAAAAAGGTGAAAATGCAAAAGTAGCTATTCGTAACATTAGACGTGATGCGATTGATCATGTGAAAAAACTTGGTAAAGCAGAAGATCTTTCAGAAGATGAAGTAAAAGATTTAGAAGATGCTATTCAGAAGCTTACAGATAAATACGTTGCAAACGTAGACAAAGCAGTTGAAGCAAAATCAAAAGAGATTCTTACTGTTTAAGAACTGTTAGGGGTTGGATAGCCAACCCCTTTTTACACATATATAAATATATGAGTAAAGGTAAGTTGCAACTCGCGGAGAGGAAATATGTTGCTTTGCAACACCGCTCGCGTGTATGAATTTCGCAAGCGAAATTCTATTATAGGAGGGATATATAACTATGAGGGTTCCACAGCATGTAGCAATTATTTTAGATGGAAACGGAAGATGGGCAAAAAGCAAAGGTTTACCACGTAATGCAGGTCATACGGCTGGTGCAAAAAACGTAGAAACCATCTGTGAAGATGCATACAAAATGGGCATTAAGTATTTAACACTTTATGCTTTTTCTACAGAAAATTGGAGCAGACCTGAAGCAGAAGTAAATGCATTAATGACTTTGTTGGATAATTATTTAAAGAACTGTTTAAAGACAGCTGATAAAAACAATATTCGTGTTCGTGTCATTGGTGAAATTGGCAGACTTTCGGAATCGTTCCAGGAGCGCATAAAAGAGTTAGAAGAAAAATCTAGTGTAAATACAGGTCTGAATTTAACTATCGCTATCAATTATGGTAGTAGAGATGAAATGGTTCGTGCAATGAAGCATATGATGGCAGATCATGATGCTGGAAAATTAGAAATTGAAGATATTACCCCAGAATGTTTTTCAGGGTATTTAGATACAAAAGACTTACCTGATCCAGATTTTATGATTCGTACCAGTGGAGAGCAGCGACTTTCTAACTATCTGTTATGGCAGTTGGCATATAGCGAATTTTATTTTGCAGAGGTGCCTTGGCCTGACTTTGATAAGAAAGAATTAGAACGTGCTATTGAAGCATATAATAAACGTGATCGTAGATTTGGTGGTTTAACAGAAGAATAAAAGTTGGAGGGATACAATGTTTAAGACTCGATTATTAAGTGGGATTATTTTAGTTATTCTTGCATTAGTAGTAATTATTAATGGTGGATACATAACATTAGGTTCATTACTTGCAATTTCCTTAATTGGTATGTATGAATTATATCGTGTTTTCAAATTAGAAAAGACGCCATTGGCAATCATTTCCTATGTAATGGCAGTACTGTTTTATGGTAGCCAGTTATTGTCAGGATTTATTGATCCAATGATGATAGTAATGTTATTCCTTATTTTGCTTATGTTTGTATATGTATTTTCATATCCAAAATATGAAGCAAAAGATGTTATGGCGATTTTCTTTGGTTTGTTTTATGTAGCAATGATGCTTTCCTATGTATATCAAATTCGTATGTTGGAAAATGGTTTATATTTAGCATTTTTGATTTTTATCTGTTCATGGGGATGCGATACTTGTGCATATTGTGTGGGTATGCTAATTGGAAAACATAAAATGGCGCCTATACTTAGTCCAAAGAAATCAGTAGAAGGTGCAGTAGGTGGTGTGGTAGGTGCCGCATTGCTTACCGTGATTTACACATCCGTTTTCCGTTCACAGATGGGACTTGAGACTAGAGATATCGTTATTTTAGCAGTAATTTCTGCAATTGCAGCACTTATCTCTATGGTAGGTGATTTGACAGCATCTGCTATTAAACGTAATTATGATATTAAGGACTATGGAACACTTATCCCTGGTCATGGCGGAATTATGGATAGATTTGATAGTGTGATGATTACTGCACCTATTATATACTACTTGGCTGTGTACTTCTTATAAAATGGGGATTTACAAAAAGGAGAAGAACGATATGAGAAAAGTTGCAGTATTGGGATCAACAGGTTCCATTGGAACACAGACATTAGATGTCGCAAGAGAGCAGGGGGATATTGAGATTGTTGCCTTATCCTGTGGTGGCAATACAAAATTAATGGAAGCGCAGATGCGTGAGTTTCGTCCTAAACTAGTAAGTGTTTGGTCAGAAGAGGATGCAAAATCACTCCGTGAAAACACAAAGGATTTGAATATTCCAGTTGCATCTGGCATGGAAGGATTGTTGGAAGTGGCAACACATCCAGATTCGGAAATCCTTGTGACAGCCATCGTAGGTATGCTTGGTATTCGTCCTACGATTGCAGCTATTGAAGCTGGTAAAAATATTGCTTTAGCAAATAAAGAGACTTTAGTAACAGCGGGGCATATTATTATGCCATTGGCGAAAAAACATAATGTAGCTATTTTGCCAGTAGATAGTGAGCATAGTGCAATTTTCCAATCCTTACAAGGGGAAACAGGAAATAAAATTAGTAAAATTCTTCTTACAGCCTCTGGCGGCCCATTCCGTGGCAGAAAAAGAGAAGAGCTTACCAATATTCAGGTAGAAGATGCTTTGAAGCATCCAAATTGGGCGATGGGTAGAAAAATCACCATTGATTCTTCAACACTGGTAAATAAAGGCTTGGAAGTGATGGAAGCGAAATGGTTATTTGATGTTGATTTGGATCAAATACAAGTAGTTGTACATCCTCAGAGTGTGATTCATTCTGCGGTTGAATACGAAGATGGAGCGGTGATAGCTCAGCTTGGTACACCTGATATGCGTCTTCCAATTCAGTATGCATTATATTATCCGGAACGTCGTCCGTTATCTGGACAGCGTCTTGATTTGTTTGCGTTAGGTAATCTTACTTTTGAAAAGCCAGATACAGAGACTTTCAAGGGCTTAGCTCTAGCATACGAGGCAATGACTCGAGGTGGAAATATTCCAGTCGCATATAATGCTGCAAATGAAAAAGCAGTAGCCCTTTTCTTGGATCGTCAGATTCGATATCTGGAAATTGCAGAAATCATTGAAGAAACAATGAAGCAGACAGGGTTTATTGAGAATCCTACTTTGGAACAGATTTTAGAAACAGAGCAGGAAGCCTATGATTTTATAGGTAGCAGGTGGTAATTTGAGTATTTTAGTAGCAATTTTAGTTTTTAGTTTACTTATATTATTTCATGAATTAGGCCATTTTACGTTAGCAAAGTTAAATGGAATTCGTGTGAATGAATTTTCATTAGGGTTGGGTCCTACACTTATTGGATTTACAAAAGGGGAAACAAAGTATTCCTTGAAACTTCTTCCATTTGGTGGTGCATGTATGATGGAAGGTGAAGACGAAAAATCCGATGATGATCGTGCATTTAATAAGAAAAGTGTATGGGCACGAATTAGTGTAGTTGCGGCAGGTCCTATTTTCAATTTTATTATGGCGTTACTCTTTTCTATGATTTTGATTGCTTGTGTAGGTGTCGATAAACCAGTTTTGAGTGATGTTATTGATGGATATGCAGCTCAGGAAGCAGGACTTCAGGCTGGAGATACCATTGTAAAAATGGGTGGAGATGACATAAATTTCTATCGTGAAATTAGTGTATACGCTACCTTTCATACGGGTGAAACAGTCGAAATTGTTTATGAAAGAGACGGACAGGAATATACAACCATCCTAGAGCCAAAATACGATGAAGAATCTGGTCGATATTTATATGGATTTATCGCTGGTGGTAGAGAAAAAGTAGGGATATTTGAAACTGTCAAATATAGTTTTTGTGAATTAGGATATTATATGAAGACTACAGTCCAAAGTCTTGGAATGTTGTTTTCAGGCGGTGTCGGTGTGGATGATTTAAGTGGTCCGGTAGGTATCGTTCAAAATATGGGGCAGGTTTATGAAGAATCTGTTAGTTCTGATGGGTATTATGTGGCATTACTAAATATGATGAATTGGGCGATAATGCTTTCTGCAAACTTAGGGGTGATGAATCTTTTGCCTATTCCAGCTTTAGATGGTGGAAGATTAGTCTTTCTTGTGATAGAAGCAATTCGCGGAAAAGCAATCGATCCAGAAAAAGAAGGTACGGTGCATTTGATAGGTATTATTCTTTTGTTTATTTTAATGTTTGTGGTTATGTTTAATGATATTGCAAAAATATTTGCATAAGGGGGTTACAAAATGGAAAAAAGACTTACGAAAGAAGTTCATATTGGAAACCGAGTAATCGGTGGAAATCATCCGATTTTGATTCAGTCTATGACAAATACAAAAACAGAGGATGTTGCGGCAACGGTGGCACAGATTCAAAAACTGACGAAAGCTGGCTGTGATATTATTCGCTGTGCGGTACCTACGATGGAAGCTGCGCAGGCGTTGTCTGAAATTAAAAAGCAGGTGGAAATTCCAGTAGTAGCAGATATCCATTTTGATTATAAATTAGCAATTGCAGCCATGGAACATGGCGCAGATAAAATCCGTATTAATCCAGGAAACATTGGAAGCGTTGATCGTGTAAAGGCTGTTGTAGATGTGGCAAAAGAACGCAATATTCCAATTCGCGTAGGGGTAAATAGTGGTTCTCTTGAGAAAAATCTCGTGGAGAAATATGGTGGCGTTACTGCAGAAGGAATCGTAGAAAGTGCTTTAGATAAGGTAAAAATCATTGAAGATATGGGATATGATAATTTGGTTGTCAGCATCAAATCTTCGGATGTTCTGATGTGTGTAAAAACACATGAGCTCATTGCGGATAAGACAAATCATCCACTTCATGTAGGCATTACCGAAGCAGGAACCATTATCAGTGGAAATATCAAATCTTCCATTGGTTTGGGATTGATTTTAAGCCAGGGAATTGGCGATACCATTCGTGTATCTTTAACAGGTGACCCTGTGGAAGAAATCAAATCTGCAAAATTAATTTTGAGAACATTAGGTCTTAGAACGGGTGGAATAGAAGTCGTTTCTTGTCCAACCTGCGGACGTACACAGATTGATTTGATTGGCTTGGCAAATCAGGTTGAAACCATGGTAGCAGAATACCCATTAGATATTAAGGTAGCTGTAATGGGATGTGTAGTGAATGGTCCTGGTGAAGCAAAGGAAGCTGATTTAGGTGTTGCAGGTGGCATTGGCGAAGGTCTTATCATTAAAAAAGGTGAAGTTTATAAAAAGGTACCAGAAGATCAACTTTTGGATGCTTTAAGATACGAATTAGAAAATTGGAGTAAGTAAAATGTCGAAGACATTTTTAGAAGTGTTTCCTACTTTAAAAGTAGATAGTGGACTAAGTGGTCTATTAGAAAAAGCAGAAGTAACAAAAGTAAGTGCGAATCATGATAAAAGTCATATTCGCATTTATTTGCATGCAAAAAGACTTATTCCTAAAAAATATATTTGGTACTTGGAAAAAGAAATTAAAAATCAGCTTTTTCCAACAAAAGATATTATAGTAAAAATTATTGAATCATTTACGCTTTCTGAACAGTATAATGCAAGAACACTTTTGCCAGAGTACAGAGAAAGTATGCTGGAAGAATTGAATGAGTATAGTGTGCTTTTAGGAAATTTGTTTCGTACGGCAGAGTTTGATTTTGAAACAGATAGCAAAGTAACAGTTACAATAGATGATACAATTATTGCAAAAACCAAAGGAGAAGAACTCCTTCAGTTTTTGGAAAAAGCTATCTGCGAACGATGTGGTATGGATTTTATTGTTTCTATGCAATATCGTGAGCCAAAGGAAAGTAAATATAGAAAGAATGCTTCTGAAAAGATTCGACAGGAACTCAAGGTAATTTCTGAGAGAAGTAATAGTGAGAAATCAGAAGAAGAAAATCTGCTAAAAGATGATGTGATGATGATTCAGAATAAATCAGAAGGCACTTCTGGAGAAAAATCTGCGAAAGCAGCTGCTTCTACTGAGAAAAAGAAGACTTTTGAGAAAAAAGGTGAGTTTCGTAAAAAATACGAGCCAGGAAGTAAAAAATCGGACAATCCAGATGTTATTTATGGTCGAGATTTTGATGAAGAATCCATGGAAATTGAAAAAGTAGATGGTCCAATTGGAGAAATTGTTGTTCGTGGACAGATACTTTCATTTGAATCCCGTGAATTACGAAACGAAAAATCTATGATCAAATTTTCGATTACCGATTTTACGGATACAATTGGCGTAAAACTTTTTGCTAATAATGATATGGTGCAGGGATTATCAGCAGGTTTAAAGTCTGGTACTTTTGTAAAGGTAAAAGGTGTTGCGGATATTGATAAATTTGATGGTGAGCTAAATATTGGTTATGTATCTGGAATTAAAAAGATTCCTGATTTTACATCCAAGCGTATGGACACAAGTGCAGAGAAACGTGTAGAGCTACATTGTCATACTAAGATGAGTGACATGGATGGTGTTTCGGATGCAGGTGATATTATCAAGCGTGCTATGAAATGGGGGCATAAGGCTATTGCTATTACAGACCACGGTGATGTACAGGGATTTACAATTGCAAGCCATGCAATCCATGGTCCAGAAGATATTAAGATTATTTATGGTGTAGAAGCTTATATCGTAGATGATTTAAAAGGAATTGTTACAGATAGTAACAATCAGTCTTTAAAGGATACGTTTGTTGTTTTTGATATTGAAACGACAGGATTTAGCCCTGATGTTAACCACATCATAGAAATCGGCGCGGTAAAGGTAGAGCAAGGAAAAATCGTTGATCGCTTCTCGAGTTTTGTGAATCCGAAAGTGCCTATTCCATTTCGTATTGAAGAATTAACGCATATCAGTGATAGCATGGTAATGGATTCACCAACCATTGATGTGGTTTTGCCAGAGTTTTTACAGTTTTGTGAAGGCTGTATTTTGGTTGCACATAATGCAGATTTTGATGTTAGTTTCATTAAGAGAAAAGCTGCAGATTTAGGAGTGGATTATACACCTACTTTTTTGGATACTGTTGCAATGGCTCGATTTTTATTGCCAAATTTAAATCGATTTAAATTGGATACCGTTGCAAAAGCAGTAGGAGTTTCTTTGGAAAATCATCATAGAGCGGTAGACGATGCGGCATGTACCGCAGAGATTTTTGTGAAGTTTATTACGATGCTAGAGGAACGAGGAATTGAAACTCTAGATCAATTAAATGAAGAAGGAAAGACCTCTGTTTCAAACATTTTAAAGATGCCTACCTATCACGCCATAATTCTGGCAACTTGTGATCAGGGTAGAACAAATCTCTACAATTTAGTATCTATGTCGCATATTACATACTATAACCGAAGACCTCGTATTCCGAAATCGGAATTTATGAAATATCGTAATGGTCTTTTATTGGGATCAGCATGTGAAGCGGGTGAGTTATATCGTGCGATTTTAAATGGAAGACCAGAAGAGGAGATTTCTCGAATTGTAGAGTTTTATGATTATTTGGAAATTCAACCACTCGGAAATAATGCATTTATGCTTCGCGATGAGGATTCTCCAATAGAAACAGAAAAAGATATTATCGACATAAATAAACGAATTGTGAAACTTGGAGAGGATTTTAACAAACTAGTTGTTGCCACTTGTGATGTGCATTTCTTAGATCCAGAGGATGAAGTCTATCGTCGTATCATTATGGCGGGCAAAGGGTTTAAGGATGCTGATGATCAGGCTCCATTATATTTACGTACTACGGAAGAAATGCTGGCAGAGTTCCAGTATTTAGGTAGTGCAAAGGCAGAAGAGGTTGTAATAACCAACACAAACAAAATTGCTGATATGTGTGAGTGGATTTCACCAGTTCGACCAGACAAGTGCCCACCTGTTATTGAAAATTCAGATCAGATGTTGCGAGATATTTGTTATGCAAAAGCACATAAGATGTATGGTGATCCACTTCCTAAGATTGTACACGATCGTTTGGAACGAGAGTTGAATTCAATCATTTCCAATGGTTATGCCGTAATGTATATTATTGCACAGAAACTAGTGTGGAAGTCCAATGAAGACGGATATCTGGTAGGTTCTCGAGGTTCTGTAGGTAGTTCCTTTGTAGCGACCATGTCAGGAATCACGGAGGTAAATCCACTTCAAGCACATTATTTGTGTGAAGAATGTAAATATGTGGATTTTGATTCGGATGTTGTAAAATCCTATGCAGGACGATGCGGCTGTGATATGCCAGATGCGATTTGTCCGAACTGTGGCAAACCATTAAAGAAAGAAGGCTTTGATATTCCGTTTGAAACTTTCCTGGGATTTAAAGGAGATAAAGAGCCAGATATCGACTTAAACTTCTCCAATGAATACCAGAGTAAAGCGCATAAATATACCGAGGTAATTTTTGGGGAAGGACAGACGTTTAAGGCAGGTACTGTAGGTACATTAGCAGATAAAACAGCTTTTGGATATGTAAAGAAATACTACGAAGAACGTGGGATTTCGAAACGAAAATGTGAAATCGAACGATTGGCAGTAGGATGTACCGGTATTCATCGTACGACAGGACAGCATCCGGGAGGTATTATTGTACTTCCTATGGGTGAGGATATTAATACATTTACACCAATCCAACGTCCAGCCAATGATATGACAGTTGATATAACAACGACACATTTCGATTATCATTCGATTGACCATAACTTATTAAAATTAGATATCTTAGGGCATGTAGATCCTACGATGATTCGTATGTTGCAGGATTTGACAGGATTGGACCCAACTACCATACCATTAGATGATAAAGCAGTCATGTCCTTGTTTGAGAGTACAAAAGCTTTGGATATTACTCCAGAGGATATCGGTGGAACACAGCTTGGAGCCTTGGGTATTCCAGAATTTGGTACGGATTTTGCAATTGGTCTGGTAGAAGAAGCAAAACCTACTCAGTTTATTGATCTTGTAAATATCGCAGGGCTTTCTCATGGCACGGATGTATGGCTTGGAAATGCACAGACTTTGATTAAAGAGGGAACGGCGACTATTTCCACCTGTATTTGTACCCGAGATGATATTATGACCTATCTGATTAATAAGGGGTTACAGCCAGATACAGCCTTCAAAATTATGGAAAATGTTCGTAAAGGAACGGTGGCAAAGGGTAAATGTGACATGTGGCCAGAGTGGAAACAGGATATGATTGACCATGGTGTTCCAGATTGGTATATCTGGTCCTGTGAAAAGATTAAATATATGTTTCCTAAAGCACATGCTGCCGCTTATGTAATGATGGGCTGGCGTATTGCGTATTGTAAGGTGTTCTATCCGTTAGCTTATTACGCTGCATATTTTTCTGTTCGTGCGACGGGCTTTAGCTATGAAATTATGTGTTTAGGTAAAGAGCGTTTAGAAAGAAATCTGAAGGATTTAAAAAATCGAAAAGATGCTTTATCTAACAAGGAACAGGATGTGGTAAAAGATGGACGAATCGTGCAGGAAATGTATGCTCGTGGATTTGAATTTTTACCATTGGATATTTATAAAGCGGATCCACATCGTTTCCAAATTATGGAAGGAAAGTTGATGCCATCCTTAAATTCGATTGAAGGACTAGGAGACAACGCCGCTATTGCAATTGCAGAAGCAGTAAAAGATGGTCCATTCCTTTCAAAGGATGATTTCCGAGAAAGAACAAAGGTATCTAAAACAGTTATAGAATTAATGAGTGATTTGGGATTGTTTGGCGATTTGCCAGATTCAAACCAATTGAGCCTTTTTGATTTCTAATAAAAAAGTAAAAACCAACTACGCAAGGTACTTGCAAGTAGTTGGTTTTTTGCTTTTCTTAATCTTCAATGACTCCTGGGCTAAAGTGTTTTATATCTTCTGGATTGGAACGCTCAAAGTAATACATTTCACCAGAATGATATTCGCGGAAGAATACAAAATATGAGGTAACGTGAATGTCACAGAAATCACCCTCACGAAGCACTGTGAATTCTGAGCCATCATTTTTTATCATACAAAGTGCAGAGCCATCTTTGTCATATCTCTGATAGTAAATATAACTTCCATATACGTTATAAGAATCTACGCTATCACGTGTGAGATAAGTTGGATTGCTATAATTTAAATTAGTATGGATAATTGAATAATCCGAATCTCCATCAATATAATATAAGTCTTCACCATCTATTACAGTTGGCTGAAAACAATTTCCCTCATATACTACTGTGGTTGTGTCACTAGCGGTATCAAAACGATGCACGGAGCCGTCTTTAATCATACCATTATAATAGAAATATTGTCCGTCGGTATTACAGGTATATACGGCATCCGTCATTACCTGCTTTTGTTCTTCACCATCAATACGAACTTTATAAAGGGTAGAAGCTTCCAGTTCATCATAATGGATATAATAAATATAATTACCAAGCAAAGCTGCATACAAACATGGTTCGGTATCTAATATAACGATATTATCACCATCACGATCAATACGGACTAAAGCATTACTATAAAAAGAGAAGAAATTATATTCAAGATTCTCTCCAACGTTATTTCTTATATAATATATATAATTGTCATCTGCATTGATATATGTAACAATATCATCACTTAATTTCTGAAGATTGTTTCCATTGGAATCCATGGAATATAATTTTCCGCTATCACTTGGATTAGAAAAGAAAATAGTTCCGTTGCTTTCGCAGAATAATCCACCATTATACAGATTTCCAGCAGTGTTTCCATTTGTATATCCTGAATTCATGATTGTCTCTGGTTCCGCAGTTTGTATACCAACAAAAATTGCTAAACCCAACACCGCGATTGCGATGATTGCTATTATTACTTTTTTCATAGGCGTTCCTCCTACGTATATTATACTTTTAAATCCAATATCTTTCAAGGTTTGCTTGCCTTTCGTCCCAGTTTGTACTATTATTTTTTTATTAGGAAAAAATAGGTGGTAAAAATGGAAGATTTATTAAAACTTAGAGATGAGATTGATGAAATAGATAGCGAAATCGTTGCTTTGTATGAGAGACGAATGAAAATCGCAGAGGGTGTTGCACGCTTTAAAATTGAAACGGGCAAAAAGGTATTTGATAAAGAAAGAGAAGTTAGTAAATTAAATACACTTGCAAAAAAAGCGTCTTCTGATTTTACAAGAGTAGGAATTGTAGAACTCTTTGAACATATTATGGCGGTAAGTCGAAAAAGACAATATCAGCTTCTTACAGAAAATGGATTGGTAGAGGAGCCAGAGTTAGAAAGCGTAAATGATTTTGCATTTTCTAATGCACGTATTGTGTTCCAAGGGGTAGAAGGAGCATATAGTCAGCAGGCTATGACAGAATACTTTGGACGAGAATGTGACAGCTTTCATGTTGAAACATGGAAGGATGCCATGAATGCAATCAAAAACAACGAAGCAGACTTTGCAGTTCTTCCAATTGAAAATTCAACGGCTGGAATTGTTTCGGAAAATTATGATCTTTTGGTAGAATACGATAATTATATTGTAGGAGAACAGGTTATCCAGATTAAACATGCCTTGTTAGGTCGACCAGAAGCAGAGTTATCCGATATTACTACGGTATATTCCCATCCACAGGCACTTATGCAGTGTAGCGAATTTTTGTATGAACACAATGAGTGGGAAAAAATCAGTTTGAAAAACACAGCAGTCTCTGCAAAAAAAGTAATGGAAGATAATAATAATAGCTATGCAGCGATTGCAAGCACATTAACAGCAGAACTTTATGGCTTAAAAGTTTTAGATGACAATATTTCCAATACACAAAACAATGCTACACGTTTTATCATTGTTACGAACAAAAAGATTTGTGCGAAGACAGCTAATAAAGTGAGTATTTGTTTTGAGATTGCGCATGAAAGTGGATCTCTTTATCATATGTTGTCACACTTTATTTATAATAACATCAATATGACGAATATTCACTCCCGTCCAATTAAAGGAAAAAATTGGGAGTATCGATTCTTCGTTGATTTTGATGGAAGATTAGATGATACAGGTGTAATCAATGCATTACGAGGAATCAAGGAAGAAGCTACTTCTATGAAAATTCTCGGAACGTATTGATGTATTCAGAAAATGAAAAAAATTCAAAAAACTATTGACACAACATATCTTGTGTGTTAAATTAAGTGAGTTGTAAGAAACAAGTAGAGTATCCACTCTCACCTAAGCGCAATTGGG
>CAZVOY010000046.1:0-11909 GCA_964628865.1 uncultured Lachnobacterium sp.
AAGAAAAATATCCAGATGTTGACGTAGAAATCAACGATGGTGGACAGCCAATTTATTACTATGTAATTTCAGTTGAATAATTGGAATTTGTAGAACTCTCTCAGTTATTGAGGGAGTTCTTTTTTTGTGTTAAAATGAGATAAAATTATGAATTATTAGGAGAGAATAGATGAAATTAAGTGCATCTGTTTCTGTGATAAAGGGTATCGGTGAAAAAACCGCCAAAACCTTCGAAAAACTGAATATTTATACAGTAGAAGATGTATTGTTTCATTTTCCAAGAAATTATTTTCGATATCCAGAAGCGATTCGGGTTGATGAAATAGAAAATTTGCAGGAGAGTATGATGGCCGTTCGCGCTATAGTAAAGAAAAGTCCTGTCAGTCGTAATGGACGTAGTATGAATATTACTACGTTAACGATAGGGGAAGCACCTAAGAAATTAGAGTTGGTGTGGTTTCGTTCTCCGTACATCAAGAATCAGCTCCAATCTGGAAAAGAATATGTTTTCTTTGGTCGAATGGTCGTAAAAAACAACCGATGGACCATGGAACAGCCAGTGATTTATGAACCACCAAAGTATGAAAAGATAGCAGGAATGCTTCAGCCAGTCTACGCATTGACGGCAGGTGTTACGAATAATTTACTAATAAAAACGGTGAAAACAGTTCTTTCTGACGTGGATTTGATAACGGATTATATCCCCTCGAATATTCGCAAACGATATGGTTTGTGCGAATACAATTATGCTTTGAAACAGATTCATTTTCCAGACAGTATGGATAGCTTGATTGAGGCTAGACGTTGCCTGGTTTTTCATGAATTTTTCTTGTTTATTATGGGAATTCAGTATCAAAAGGAAAAGAAATCCAAAGATCCAAACCTTTTTTCCTTTACAAAGGATTCCTTTGTGGAAGAATGTATTAAGCTATTGCCATACCCATTGACTAATGCGCAGAAAAAGGCATTGAGTGAGATACAAAAGGATATGGAAAGCCCATACGTGATGCAACGTTTGGTACAGGGAGATGTAGGTTCTGGTAAGACGATAGTAGCGTTTCTTGCTATGGCAAGATGTGCTCATAGCGGATACCAATCTGCGATCATGGCACCGACGGAAGTATTAGCAAGACAGCATTTTGAGACTTATACAAAATTCTGTCAGGACTTTAGATTGGATTTTCCAGTGGTTCTTTTGACGGGATCTATGAAAGCAAAAGAAAAGAGAGAGGCGTATGCCAAATTGGAAGCTTGTCCAAATGCCTTGGTGGTTGGAACCCATGCCTTGATACAGGAAAAAGCTGTGTATTCGAATCTTGCTTTGGTGGTTACCGATGAGCAACATCGTTTTGGAGTTAAACAGCGTGATACATTCTCGGATAAAGGACATATGCCACATGTTTTGGTTATGAGTGCGACGCCAATTCCTCGAACGCTTGCAATTATTATCTATGGTGATATGGATATTTCGGTGATCGACGAGGTTCCAGCAAAGCGTCTTCCTATCAAAAACTGTGTGGTGGACATTGGATATCGACCAAAGGCGTATGATTTTATTGTAAATCAAGTTAATGCTGGACATCAAGCCTACGTCATCTGTCCTTTGGTTGAGGATACTGAGAATATGGAAGGTAAAAATGCAACGGATTATGCTAAGGAATTGTCGCAGATTTTGCCAGAGCATATTCGTGTCGGACTTCTTCATGGTAAGATGAAAAACGATAAGAAAAATGAAGTCATGGATGCCTTTGCACGAAATGAAATACAGGTACTTGTTTCTACAACAGTTGTGGAAGTTGGCGTAAATGTACCAAATGCAACAGTTATGATGATAGAAAATGCAGAACGATTTGGGTTAGCGCAATTACATCAGTTGCGTGGTCGTGTAGGACGAGGTGAGGATCAGTCGTACTGTATTATGATTAATGCATCGAATACAAAAAATGCAAAGAAGCGACTGGAGATATTAAATAAATCTAACGATGGTTTCTTTATTGCTAGCGAAGATTTAAAACTTCGTGGACCTGGAGATTTCTTTGGAATTAGACAAAGTGGCGATTTGGCATTTCATATTGGGGATATCTATCAGGATGCAAATGAATTACAAGAAGCATCTGAAAGTGTAAAAGAGATATTAGAAAAAGATCCTGAACTTGCATCTAGCGATCACAACATATTAAAATGTGAGATGAATAAATTTATGGATAAACAATTAAAGAGGATGACTTTGTAGGTGAAATATATGAGAAAAAGATTACAAGTAAGGGCGATATCGTGGATATTATCAATTATATTACTCGTTTCTTTATTAACAGGCTGTAATTTTTTTAGTGTAGAAAATGATTCTAATAGTGAAATTGCGACAGAAAATGCGACAGAAACAGCAACAGAAATCGCGATAGAAACTGAGACGGAAAGTGCTACTGAAACAGAAATTGATAAATGTAATACCGAAACACTTGGTGGTGAAGAAGCGACAAAACAGGTGGTTTTAGAAAATGAAACAGAAATTTTTCATAACACTGCCGCAAATGTAACGCAATCGAATGTTGATGATCAAATAAAGTCAATATGTAATAGTATTATTACATCGGGAATGTCTGATTTTCAAAAAGCTATGGCGATTCATGATTGGTTAACAGCAAATATTTCTTATGATTATTCTTATTCAAATTATTTTGTTGAAGAAACCATAAGAGATCGATCTGGAGTATGTCAAGGTTATGCCCTTTGCTTTTTAGAGATGGCTACATATGTAGGATTAGAGGCTACTTTTGTTGGTGGAACTGCTAACAATGGTACGGGAAGTGGAAATCAGTCTCATGCATGGAATCAAGTAAAAATTGATGGTACATGGTACAATGTAGATGTTACTTGGGATGATCCGACAGGGGCAGATACACCTGGGTACACCTATTTTTTAGTCTCAGATGCATCTTTTAATACAGATCATTTCGCTGAAGATACTACAAAATCGTGTCCAACGGATTATCCAAGAAGTACCATATATAAAGCTGCATTGAGTAGTGGAAAATATGGAAGTGCTTTCTATGCTTCTTCTTTGGAGGAATTTAATGCGGGCATTGAAAGTTATATGAATAGTAGTGCAACTAGCGTGTGGGTTTGGTATTATGATACCAGTCTAAATAGCTCAAATTGTGAGGCGTTTTGTAATACCTTGATGAATAGTTGTAAATATTATGTTGCTTCGACGTCATATTATGCACCTACGGACGGCATCACAAAATATAATTTTACGATTATTCCGATGTCAACTTGGAATAGCTATTCTGTTGCAACAAATGAAAAAGAAGCATTATCGATTATTGATAGAAATTATGTAGCTGGCGGAAGTTATACGTTTCGTTACGATTCTGCAGATAAGAGTTTTGTGTTTCCACCTGTGAATGTGCCGGCCAAAGGATATTCATATGTGGAATACAATAATGGTTATAGTAGATTAGTCACGATATATTATAATTAAAAAAAGATGTCGCAAAGTTTTTGCGACATCTTTTTTAATGAGTACATTTCATAAATTTAGTTCATCTTTTTCATGCTATAGCTTCCTGTACTAGCTTTGAAAGCTGCGATGATGTTGCTGATAGAACCTACAACCATAAGAAGATATCCAATAAAGAGTTCTCCATAATAAGTACCAGTTAAATCATTTTCTGCAATAATTTCATCGGCAGAAATGAATGCATCAAAGAAGGTAATATCATAATATGGAGCATATGCATCATAAATTTCCCAGGACCATGCAAGTTTGTTGGCTAAGAAAATCATAATCAAAACGATTACAAGAGATGAAATAACACCCTTAAGATCTAAGTGTTTTCCAAGCATTTCATAGCCTTTAAATGCACAGATAGCAGTAATAGCACCTGCGATACCAGCGATATATCCGAGACGATAAATCAGTACATAAACGATACATCCGAGGAGTGCACCTAGGAAGGCGCCTACTAAACCAGCTACAAGATTACTCTTTTGAGATTTGATGTTTTGTTGATTCATTTCAAGTGAAGCACCTACATTACCAGCGCATGCTTGGCATAAGTAATGATATCTACCGTTGATTTCATAGCAACTAGGTGTTTCATCTGTAGTTCCGCAGTTTCCACATCCTGATACAAAAGCATTTGATGCTAGGAAGTTTATGACTGGAGTTACAATTGAGTTAACTCTTTCTGGAACATTTTTTAAAAGGTTTGGTACTGCTATATTAAGTTCAATTTGGTTGTTATAATGATGATAACCTTGTAAATATTTGTTCGATTGTTGATGATATGCTAAAAATCCATCTAATTCACTATTTCCGGATTCTGAGGTCGAAGTTGCATTAATCAAAACAGTGTATACTAGCTGTGATGTAAAGTTGATGGTGATATGATATCCACGATATACACCTGCTAAACCATTGTTATTATTGCTAAGGGAACCTTCAAGAATTTCAGCTACGATTTTTTTACTTAACATTTTCATTTTCTCCTTTGTTAAAATTATAATAATTATATCATTAATCCGATATGAATTCAATTTCCGAAATATCTGGCTCAATCATCAACGAGTAATTTGTATAATACACTACAAATCCTGGTGCAGCACCAGAAGGTTTCTTTAAATTCTTTTTTTGCAAATAGTCAATTTCTACTTTTTCGTTATCGCGACCTTTGGAATAGTAGCCAGCTAAACGTCCAGCCTCTTCAAATACACGATCCGGAAGTTCTTCATTGTTTGACTTAACGATTACATGAGAGCCAGGCATGCCTTTTGCATGGAACCACCAGTCATTACCAGTAGCGACTTTAAAAGAAAGTTCATCGTTTTGGTAATTATTTTTGCCGACATAGATATCATAGCCATCTGATGAACGATAATGGAAAGGTTTGCTCTTGGATTTTTCTTTCTTTGCACTGCGATTTTTTTTAATAAATCCATATTCCATTAATTCCTCTTTGATTTGAACTAAATCGTCAGAAGAAGTAGCGATATCCAAAGCGTTTTGGATGGATTCTAAGTGTACAATTTGCGTATGCGTTTCCTCGATAAGACCTTCCAATGCCTCACTTGTACGTTTTAATTTTCCATACTTTTCAAAATATTTCTTAGAGTTATCTAAAGCGGACATGGTTTCATCCAATGGAATTTTGATAAGTGTGTTGTTGTCATAATAGTTTTCAACTTCTGCGAATTTTGAACCGGCCTCAATTCCATATCCATAAGCCTGCAATAACTCGCCATAAAGCTTATATTTTTCTTTCTTTTCAGCATCTTTTTGCTGTTTCAGCTGTAAATCGTATTTTTTTACATTACGTTCCAAAGCTGTAGAAACAATTTTTCTTAAATCAACTGATTTCTGACGAATACGAGAATAGACGTTCTTTTCAGCATAGTAGTTTTCTAGAACTTCAGAAATTGTTGAAAATGCAGTCGCGTCGTAGTTCTCATACATGCTAAGTGTGATGGAAGAATAGTCGATAGGTTCTTTTCCATTTCTAACAATGTTTGGAATATATTTATGATTCTGAATATCCTCGATAAACCAAATAAAATGATTTGCCAAATGCAAAAGTTCAGCATCACGTAAGGATGCAACAGAAGCGTCACCGTCAAAGCCTGCACGATAAGAGATTTCGTTGGCAATCAATGGGCTAATTCCGGTAAATGAAGTATAGAGAGCTTTGGAAAGATTTAATGGCTTTTCTTTTATAATAGCTACTACATCTTCGCGATTAACATCTAATGGATTGGTCTTTTCGCCTTGTGTGGCAGGAATAAAGTATTCGCGACCAGGCAATACTTCACGAACGGAACTGGTTGCACTGGAAATTCGTTTAATGCTGTCTATAATTGTACCATCCTCATTACAGAAAATGATATTGGAATGTTTGCCCATCAATTCTACAATTAAGTTTTTTTTGCAAAGATCACCAAGCTCATTTAAATGTTCGATTTCAAAATGAATAATACGCTCTAAACCAGGCTGGTAGATGCGAAGAATTTTGCCATTTGCAATGTGTTTTCTAAGTACCATACAAAAAGTAGGAGCCTGAAGAGGACTAGGTTTGTTTTCCTGTGTTAAATACACAAATGGAAGAGAAGCACTAGCAGAAATCGCTAATCGATAGTTTCCATTTGGTCCTTTGCATGTAAAAAGAAGCTCATCAGTTTCTGGCTGAGCTATTTTCGAAATACGAGCGTTTTCTAATGCATTATTTAATTCATATACTAGGTTTGAAATTACAATTCCATCTAAAGCCATGTTTGCCTCCTGAAAATTCAATAAATATTATATACGAAATCCAATAAAAATCCAATAAAGTATTATGAAAAATACAGATAGAACATTTGACTAACGTGGGATTTATCAGTATAATAGATATATCTATGCATACAGTGTTTAAAACGAGAGATGCATGGTAGACTTAATTCAAAAGAGAGGTTTTATCATGATTAAAAGTATGACTGGTTTCGGTCGTTGTGAAGTCGCAAATGAAAAGCGCAAATTCACAATTGAGATGAAATCTGTAAACCACAGATATTTCGATGTAAATATCAAGATGCCAAAGAAGTTAAACTTCTTTGAAAGTACGATTCGTAATCTTTTAAAAGAGTACATCGAACGAGGTAAAGTAGATGTATATATCACTTACGAAGATTACAGCGAAGATAACTTCGCATTAAAATACAATCCAACACTGGCTGGGGAGTATTTGAAACACTTAAATGATATGGCAGAACAATTCGGTTTAGATAATGATATTCGTGTAAGTACATTATCTCGCTATCCAGAAGTTTTAACTATGGAAGAACAGGGTATTGACGAAAAGGAACTTTGGGCAGATTTAGAAGCAGCTCTTCGTGGTGCTTGTGAACAGTTCGTCGAAAGCCGTATTCGTGAGGGCGAAAACCTGAAAAATGATCTTTGTAATAAATTGGACAACATGCTTGGATATGTTGATTTTATCGAAGCAAAATATCCAGTGATTATGAATGATTATCGTACACGTTTAGAAGATAAGGTAAAAGAGCTTCTTGGCGAAAGACAGATTGATGAAGGTCGTATCGCTACAGAAATCGTTATTTACTCTGATAAAATTTGTGTAGATGAAGAAACCGTAAGACTTCGTAGTCATATTCAATCTGTAAAAGACACCTTAAACCAAGGTGGTAGTTGTGGTCGTAAGCTTGATTTTATTGCACAGGAAATGAACCGTGAAGCAAACACTATTCTTTCTAAAGCAAATAATCTTGAAATCTCAGATACAGGTATCAACTTAAAAACGGATATCGAAAAAGTGAGAGAACAGATACAAAACATTGAATAAGGTGAAAATATGGAAAAGGGAATATTAGTAGTAGCTTCGGGTTTTTCGGGTGCTGGAAAAGGTACCATTATGAAAAAACTTATGAGTGAATATGGGGAAGATTACGCATTATCAATTTCTGCTACGACAAGAGCTCCTAGACTAGGTGAAGAACATGGGGTGGATTATTTTTTCTTAACAACAGAAGAATTTGAATCTATGATTGAGTGTAACGAGTTGGTAGAGTATGCAAAATATGTAAATAACTATTACGGTACACCAAAGGCTTATGTTGAGGAACAGTTAAATGCTGGAAAGAATGTTATTTTGGAAATTGAAATCCAGGGTGCATTAAAGATAAAAGAAAAGTTTCCAGAGACTGTACTTATGTTTATCACTGCACCTAGTGCAGAAGCCTTAAAAGAACGCTTGGTTGGACGAGGTACGGAAGACGCTGATGTAATTGATGCCAGAATGAGTCGTGCCTATGAAGAATCCTTAGGCGTAGAGGAATATGATTATTTAGTGGTAAACGATGACTTGGAGGAATGTGTTGCACGTGTAAATGACATTATTCACAGTGAACGTGCAAAGGAAGTATCAAAACATAAAGATTGTCGTATATCAGCTAATATAGAATTTATTAATAATATGAGAAAAGAGCTTTTAAGCTTTTCGAAAGGAGTATAATATGATTCATCCATCTTATGTAGAACTTATGTCAGTAGTAAATGAGGACGTTGTAATTGGCGAAGAACCAGTAGTAAACAGCCGTTATTCTATCGTTTTAGCAGCTGCAAAACGTGCTCGCGAAATTATTGACGGAGCTGATACTATGGTAGAGCATCCAAAATGTAACAAACCATTATCTATCGCAGTTGAAGAAATTATGAATGGCGATGTAAAGATTGTTCCAGACGAAAACAACTAGGAAAGTGGGGCTGCTTTGCAGCCCTAATGTATTATTATGAAAAACAAGAAATTATTATTTATATCCCTAGGATGCGACAAAAATCTCGTGGATTCGGAGTTTATGATAGGTATGCTTACCGCGGAAGGTGTCGTACTTTGCGATGATGAAACAGAAGCGGATATTATTATCATCAACAGCTGCTGCTTTATCAACGATGCAAAAGAGGAAAGTATCAATACTATTTTGGAAATGGCAGAGTACAAGAAGAACGGTAATTGCAAGGCTCTTATTGTAACAGGATGTCTTTCCCAGCGTTATCAGGATGAAATTAAAACAGAGATTCCTGAAGTAGATGCAATCCTTGGTACGAACTCTTATGACGCTATCTGCGATGCAGTAAAAGAAGCATTAGACCAGCATTTCTACAAGAATGTTGCAACCCTTGAGGGACTTCCAAAACTTACAAATAAAAGAACCGTTACCACAGGTGGACATTTTGCATATCTTAAGATTGCAGAAGGCTGTAACAAAAATTGTACCTACTGTATTATTCCATCGATTCGAGGAAGATATCGCAGTGTTCCAATGGAGGATTTGATTGCACAGGCAAAAGAATTGGTGGAAAACGGTGTAAAAGAACTTATTTTAGTAGCTCAGGAAACCACGCTTTATGGTGTGGACATTTATGGAGAAAAATCTCTCCATAAGCTGCTGGATGAACTGAATAAAATCCCAGGTCTTTTCTGGATTCGTATCATGTATTGTTATCCAGAAGAAATCTATGAAGAGTTAATTGATGCCATGATTCGTAACAAAAAGGTTTGTCATTATCTGGATATGCCTATTCAGCATTGTAATGACGAAATTCTTCGTAAAATGGCAAGACGTACCAATCGCAAGGAACTGGAGGAACGTATCGCTTACTTAAGAGAACGTATTCCAGATATCACACTTCGAACCACACTTATTTGTGGTTTCCCTGGAGAAACAGAAGAGATGCACGAGGAACTCATGCAATTTATCAATGATATGGAATTTGATAGACTTGGAGCCTTTGCATACTCCCCAGAAGAAGGTACTGTAGCTGCGGAATTACCAGATCAGGTGGATGAAGAACTGAAACTGGATTGGCAGGCAGATGTTATGGAACTTCAGGAAGAAGTGATTTTTGACAAAAACGAGACTCTAATCGGACTGACTTACTACGCATTTATCGAAGGTAAGGTTGCCGATGAGAACGCCTACATTGGCAGAACCTACCGTGATGCCCCAAATGTAGACGGATATATATTCATCAATACAGATGAGGAACTTATGACCGGTGATATTGTAAAAGTAAAAGTTACTGGTGCATATGAATATGACTTGATAGGAGAAATAGTAAAATGACAATGAATTTACCAAACAAACTGACAATCTTTAGAGTAATTTTGATTCCATTTTTCGTAGTATTAATGTTAGTACCATCAATTCCATATAACAACATTATCGCTTGTGTGATTTTCTGTGTGGCTAGCTTCACAGACTTCCTTGATGGATATCTTGCAAGACGTGATGGTTTAGTAACAAACTTCGGAAAATTTATGGACCCACTTGCAGACAAGCTTTTGGTTGGTGCTGCACTTATTTGTTTAGTAGAAACAGGACAGCTTCCAGCATGGGTAGTAGTAATCATCATTTCACGTGAATTTATTATTAGTGGCTTCCGTCTTATCGCTTCTGATAACGGAGTAGTTATCGCTGCAAGCTATTGGGGAAAATTCAAAACAGTAATACAGATGCTTATGGTTATTGTTTTAATCCTTAACATTCAGAATATCGTTTTCATTATGTTGGGAAGAATTCTTATGTGGGCTGCTGTAATCCTTACAGTTGTTTCATTGGTTGACTATATCATCAAAAACAAAGATGTATTAAAAGATACAAAATAGGTTTTGATTATGACAGAAAACAGATTACTTGAGTTGCTTTCAAAACATAATCTAAAAATCGCTACAGCGGAAAGTTGTACAGGTGGTTTAGTTGCAGGTCTTTTATGTGATATTTCTGGAATTTCATCGCATTTTGAAGAGGGGTTTATTACCTATTCTGAAAATGCGAAGATTAAGAATCTGGATGTTTTACCAGAAACTTTGGCGTCTTTTGGTGTCGTGAGTTGTGAAGTAGCAGAAGAAATGGCAATTGGTGCATGTAAAAGTGCAAATGCAAACTGCGCAATTGCGACAACTGGTATAGCTGGTCCTACAGGTGGAACGAAGGAAAATCCAGTAGGAACTGTGTGTTTTGCATGTGTTGTAAAAAATCAGGTATTAACTGAGCGTATGATTTTTGAAGGAAATCGTATGGAAGTACGTATGCAGGCCGCTGTATATGCCATCGAAATGTTATGTGATTACATAGAAACCTGCTATGAAGAAGATTAAAGGAGAAAAAAGATGCGTATAATTGCAGGAACGGCTAGAAGCCTTCCACTTAAAACTCCAGAAGGGTTAGATACACGACCAACCTCGGATCAGATAAAAGAAACCTTATTTAATATGCTGCAGTATGATATTCCAGGATGTTATTTTTTGGATCTGTTTGCTGGAAGCGGACAGATGGGTTTAGAAAGTCTTAGTCGAGGTGGCGAATATTCTGTATTTGTAGAGAATAATCGTAAGGCTGCAAAATGCATTGAAGAAAATATTAATTTTACAAAGTTTGATAAAAATGCAAGACTTGTAGTAAGTGATGTAGTATCTGCGTTATACACATTGGAAGGTAAGTATAAGTTTGACATTGTTTTCATGGACCCTCCATATAATAAAGAGTTAGAAAAGGATGCATTAAAGTATCTTTCTACATCATCACTTTTAAAAGAAGATAGTATTGTGATTGTAGAAGCTTCTACGGAAACCAGCTTTGATTATGTGGAAGAATTGGGGTTTGAGATTACAAAATATAAAAAATATAAAACGAATGCGCATGTATTCTTAAAACGAAAATAGGGGTGTGTTTTATGAAGAGAGCTGTTTATCCAGGAAGCTTTGATCCTATTACTTTTGGACACTTGGACATCATCGAACGTTCGGCAAAAATGGTAGATGAATTAGTCATTGGAGTATTGTGCAACAGTGCCAAAAATTCGTTGTTTTCTTTGGAAGAACGTGTTAATATGATTAAAGAGATTACAAAAGATATTCCAAATGTTAAAGTGGAGTCTTTTGATGGCCTTTTAGTAGATTATATGAGACAAATCGATGCAAATATCATCATTCGTGGACTTAGAGCGGTTACAGACTTTGAGTACGAATTGCAGATTGCACAGATGAATCATGTATTGAAAGATGATGCGGAAACCATTTTCCTCATTACCAACTTGAAATACTCATATTTGAGTTCTACTGTTGTGAAGGAGATTGCTTCTTACGGTGGAGATATTTCCAAGTTTGTACCAGAAGAAATCATTGGTCGCATTTATGAAAAATATAATGTAAATAGGGAGAATACTTATGAGCAGTAAAATCGAACAAGTAATTGATGAAATCGAAGAATACCTTGATGGTTGTAAATTTGTACCATTTTCTTCTACAAACATTTCAGTAGATAAAGAAGAAATCGAAGAATTAATTGCTGAATTGCGTTCTAAAACACCAGAAGAAATCAGAAGATATCAGAAGATTATTAGCAATAAAGAAGCAATC
>CAZVOY010000047.1:0-11879 GCA_964628865.1 uncultured Lachnobacterium sp.
ATCCTTATTTCGCTTGTTTAATACATGTCTGCAAGAGATATTGTTTGTCAAGCCTGCGAAGCACCTTAAAGGCAAGGGCTTGACAAACAATATCCTTGCAGATAAAAGGTAGTCAAGCGAAATAAGGAGTTGTCTGCTTCGCAGACCGATATTTTTTTATATGAGAAGTACCAAGATAATATTTTGAACGTTAAATGATTTCTTAGATTTACTTAGTGGAAGCAATTTAGAAAAACCGTATGACACGTCACTGTTTGAGCCGTTAGGCGAGTTTGACGTATCATACGGTTTTTGTTAATTGGTTTCACTTAGTAAACCTTGAAATCATTTAAGTGAAAAATTCTATCTTGGTAATCGTAAGCTAAAGAGTGATTTAAATAACTGTTTATAGAAGTTGTTTTATGGTATACTTACAACAGACTACGAAAGATGGAGATTTTTTATGATTTGTAAAAATTGTGGTGCAGAGTATGAGGATGCGCTTATAGAGTGTCCGTTTTGTCATGCAGAAAATAAAGAGGAAGCATATCGAAGACAGCGTTCTTATGTAGATGGATATAAGGAAAAAGCAAGTTTTTTATCAAAACTTCCAGATTTAATTGTGGGTAAGACAGGAAATGCAATGAAGGGCATTGCGGTGATAGCAATTGTAGTTTTTCTTGTGATACTTCTCATTGCATTTTTAGGGACAAAAATATATTCCGCTACAGCGGTTTGGCGTATGGATAGAGCCGTTGAGAAAATGGAAAAGTATTACGAAGCGGGAGAATATGAAAAGCTAGAAGATTATTATTGGGATGTAGACCACGTTGGTGGAGCTATCTATGAAAAGTATTACAGAACCGTAAGCGTATACTCCGATATAGATTGGATTAGTTATCGTCTGCAACAGTATGGTGACGATTATGTGGAATATATTAGTGTGGAAGAAGTAGAAGATACCTTGTATGATCTCATGGCTTGTCTGTATGAAATAGAAGTTATGGAGCAGGAAGGATTTGTGTATGACGAAGGAAAAGCCATGCTGGAGTTTCGTGCACAGTTGATGGATATGGCGGAAGCCTATATTCCAATGAATGATGAGGAATTTCAGGTTGCATATGAGAGATATGTGGCAGATGAAAACGTCGATTATACAGAAGAAGCTGAGTTGATTTTGAATCGCTTATTGGAGGAATAGATACGTGAAATGTAATAATTGTGGTGCTGATTTTCAAACAGCCGATTTGAAATGTCCATATTGCGGTACACAAAATATCATTGGCGAAGAGTGGCAAAAAGAAAGAAACTGGTATAAAAATCAGTATGAAAAAATCTTAGAGGATGTAAAGTGCAATGGACCAATGTATGTGGCAAATACGCTGTTAAATAAGGCGTTAATCATATTGTTAATTTGCATGATAGTCATTACATTAATCTATTTATTGCCATCTATTTGGCATGATGTGTCCATAGCAGGACAAAAAGCGATTTTGGGAACATCCATTAAAAAACAATTGGAAGAATATCATGAAGCAGGGGATTGGGAAAACGTACGTATTTTGATGGACCAGTATGAGATGTATGGTTCTGATAATTATACATATACGCAGGCTGCAATTATGCAAAGAAATTATAACGAATATCTGAGACATAAGATGATGTTTATGGATTTATCGGAAGAAGAGAAATTGGAAGATGACTATCATTTGAAATATTCCATCAGAGAGTCCATGAATGTATATTTTGTCAATTGTGGAATTTATAGTGACTTAGATCCAGAAAATGCAGCACAGCATAAAGTGTTTCAAGAGGAAATTATGTCCTATTGGAGAAATATGCTGGGTATGACGGAGGAAGAAATAAATGATATTTTGGAAAATGATTATATAAGTTATAGCGAGATAGACGAACTCGTAATTAAAATCAAGGAAAGGAAGGCATGGCAATGAGAAAAAACAATACAGTTGTTGGGCTTATAATTAAATGTGTTCTACTCCTTTTTTTGATAATTTATTTTATGTCAATGCTCTCTTTGTTGTGGCAATCTGCCACAGAAGACGTTTTGTGGAAAGAGGATGAAGCGCGAAAAATCAGCTATTGCGAAGAGTACTTGCGAGAGAAAGAATATGGAGAATTATGGGAGTATCTGGAATTGTACGATTTATATGACAGTAGATATGATATCTATTGGAAAGCAGTAGAAAACAGATTGGATGAAATCCAGACAATACAGGAAGGTAAAGCAGGAGAAAATTAAATGGCACTGAAACTAATATTAGGTAATTCTGGTAGTGGAAAAACGGAATATATGTATGAGCAGGTAGTTCGTCTGGCAGAAGAACATCCACGCCAAAACTATCTGGTAGTAGTGCCAGAACAGTTTACGATGCAAACACAGCGTAAGCTGGTGGATTTGTCTAGCAATCAAGCCATTATGAATATCGATGTGCTTAGCTTTCAGAGGTTAGCATATCGTATTTTCGACGAATTGGGTATGAAGCATATGGAAATCTTGGAGGAAACAGGAAAGAATCTGGTGCTCCGCAAGATTGCCCAGGAGAAAGAAAACGAGCTCACAGTTTTAAGAGGAAATATGCATCGTATGGGTTATATTGGAGAAGTGAAGTCCTTTATTTCTGAATTGATGCAGTATAATATTACGCCAGAACAGTTGGCGGATTGTGTACAGGAACAGAAATTTTCAAAGAGCCTTCATTCCAAACTGCATGATGTTTGTGTAATGTATCAAGGGTTTGCGGATTTCTTAGAAGACCATTACATTACTGCGGAAGAGTTACTTCATGTACTTGCAGATGTGGCAGAGGAGTCGGAAATTTTAAAGGATTCTGTATTGGTATTGGACGAGTTCACTGGTTTTACTCCAGTACAGATAGAATTATTAAGAAAACTGATGCCTATTTGTAGTGAGATTTGGGTATCCCTCACGATAGATGCTAAGGAGAATTTTTTCCATAGCAAAGGGATGCAGGAACTCTTTGCTATGTCAAAGAAGACCATTCGCATCTTGATGGAATTGGCAGAGCAGACACATACCGATGTGTTGGAGCCAGTTGTGATTACAGGTGGTGAAAAGAAGCGATTTAAAGAAGCGCCATCTCTTTATTTTATGGAACAGAATCTGTTCCGTAGCAGTTATCAGCGTAAGTTTGGTACAATAGAGGAAATTCAGATTTTCTCAATGAAAACACCAAAGGACGAGTTGATATGGGCGGCGAGAAAAATCAATGCTCTTGTACAAAAGCAGGGCTTACGCTATAAGGACATTGCGGTGGTTTCGGGGGATATCGAAACCTACGGAAATTATGTGGAGCAGATATGTAAAATTTACCATATTCCATACTTTTTAGATACAACCAAGGAAGTATTATTCCATCCTTTTATCGAGTTTATTCGTGCGGTATTAGAAGTAGTGAGTAGTGATTTTTCATACAACGCGGTAATGCGTTTGCTTCGAACAGGATACTGTGATATCCCACAGATTGACGTGGATAAACTGGAAAATTATTTGCTTGCCACAGGAATTCGTGGAGAACAAATGTGGAGCAAGCGATGGCTTCGTATGCCTAAAAATGAGAAAGCATATGATTTGGAACAGTTAGAGGTGATTCGTCAGAAATTTATGGAAGGATTCTCACCAGTTCTTATGGCTTTCTCGGGAAAGAATACAGTTGAAACGCAGATAAAAGCACTCTATACCTATATCACAGATTTGGAGATAGAGAGACAATTATTTGAACGAGAAAAAATGCTGTTAGAAGCGGGTGAACAAGCGAAATCAAAGGAATATCAACAGATTTATCGTATTGTAATGGATTTGTTCCAGAAGTGCATTAGTGTATTAGGTGAAGAGCAACTGACCATTCATGAATTAGAAGAAATTTTAGATTCTGGATTTGAGGCTGCAAAGGTTGCGGTAATACCTCCAGGATATGATAGTGTGACTTTTGGTGACATAGAACGTACCCGTTTAAATCATGTTAAGGTGTTGATTTTCCTTGGCGTAAATGAAGGAATTGTGCCAAAGTCAGTAAATCAAGGCGGAATTATTTCTCAGTATGAAAGAGAGGTGTTGGAGGAAGCAGAGATTACCCTGGCACCAGGTGCGAGAGAACAGGCTTTTATTCAGAAGTTTTATTTATATCTAAATATGACGAAACCATCACATCAGTTGTATTTGACCTATAGTAGACTTGATTGTGAAGGCAAGGCGCTTCGTCCATCCTATCTGATTCGAACATTATTACGCATGTTTCCAGATATGCAGGTTACGGAGATGGATGAATTAGAACAGCAGCTAGAGATTTCTACACAGGAAGCAGCAATGGATTATTACCTGGCGGGAGAAAGAAACCCAGAGTGGTATGCATTAGCAAAATGTTTCATGGAAAGTGATGATGAGCAGATTCGTGCCAATAGCAAAGCTATTTTGGATGCCTTCTATTATGAATATAATCATGATCCAATCAGTCATGTGGTTGCAGAAGCAATCTATGGTAAAAACATTGAAGGTAGCGTAACCCGATTGGAAAACTTTGCAAAATGTGCTTACTCTCATTTTCTGTCCTATGGGCTTAAATTGAAAGAGCGTGAAGAAAGCGGCTTTGAAAGCGTCGATATGGGAAATCTTTATCACACAGCAATTGAGCTTTACAGTAAAAAGCTGGCGGAGTCAAAATATGATTGGTTTACAGTGCCAGAGGCAGAAAGAGATGCTTTTGCGCAGGAAGCCATGGAGGAAGCCGTGCTGGCTTATCCAAACCTAAGTATCTATGCCACCGCAGAAAATACACATATGGCAAAACGAATGAATCATATTTTTAAACAGACCGTGTGGGCGCTTACGACACAGGTGCGAAAAGGTAGATTTGTACCAAATGACTTTGAGATTTCCTTCTCGAGAAATGACCAATTAGACGCATTGCAGTTTGATTTGGAGAATAACAATCAGGTGCAGCTGAAAGGGCGTATTGACCGTTTAGATACCTGTGTGGATGATAATCGTCTGTATGTGAAGGTAATTGATTATAAATCAGGTAGCACCCAGTTTGATTTGCTAAAGCTTTATCATGGTTTGCAGCTACAGTTGGTAGTGTATATGAACGCAGCTATGGAATTGGAAAAGAAAAAGTATGGGACAAAACAGGTGGTACCAGGTGGTCTGTTTTACTATCACATCGATGATCCCGTTATAGAAGTATCAGGTGAACTAAGTGAAGCAGAAATTCAGGAAGCAGTTTTGAAAGCATTAAAACCAGACGGATTGGTAAATAGTGAAGAAGCTGTTTACCGTGCTATGGATGATGCTTTTGAGAAAAAATCAGATGTGATTCCAGTAGAGTTAAAGAAATCGGGGGATTTGAGCGCTACATCTTCTGTGGCAAGTGCGGAGGAATTTGAAATTCTATCGGAATATGTAAATCATAGTGTCGTAGAAGCAGGAAAAGAAATCTACAGAGGTAATATAAAAATAGCACCATTTGTAGACAGCAAGGGATCAGGTTGTCAGTATTGTCCTTATAAATCGGTCTGTGGGTTTGATGTGAAAATCCAGGGTTTTGAAGAGAAAAAAGGACAAAAAATTGACAAAAAAGAAGTGTTTGAAAGGATGGCTACTGAAAATGCCATACATCAATCGAAAAGCAATAAATAAAGGAAATGCAATTTATGGAATGGACAAACGAGCAGAAAAATGTCATTAACTTCCGTAATCGTAACATACTAGTATCAGCAGCTGCCGGTTCTGGTAAGACAGCGGTTTTAGTAGAACGAATCATAAAGCGGATTACCGACAAACAGAATCCTGTGGATATCGATAAGCTTTTGGTTGTAACTTTTACAAAGGCAGCAGCGGCAGAAATGCGTGAGCGTATCGGAAATGCCATTGAAAAATGTCTGGAAGAAAATCCAGAGGATGAAAACTTTAGAAAACAGCAGACTTTAATTCACAATGCGCAGATTACTACCATCGATAGTTTCTGTCTTTTTGTAGTACGCAATCATTTTGAAGAAATCGCATTAGAACCAAACTTCCGTATCGCAGATATTGGAGAAATCCAACTTTTGGAAATGGATGTTTTAAATGAAGTGTTTGAAAAAGAGTATCAGAAAGCAAAAGAAGGTGGAAATCAGTCATTTTTACAGCTAGTAGATGCGTATTCCGATAAGCGTAGTAATAAAGCGGTAAAAGATATGGTAGCTAAAATCTACAGACAATCTGCAAGCAATCCATGGCCAGCAGAATGGATAACAGCTTTGACGAAACCATATGAGGTGGAATCGAAAGAAGAACTGCTCGAAACAGAACTTATGGCAGGTGTTTTTGCATATGTAAAAAGTTTGCTCATGGATATGCCAGCTAAATTGGAGCGACTCAAAGAGGTAGCCTTAGAGCCAGATGGTCCAGAGAAATATGCGCAGAACCTGGAGCGCGATTTGAAATTGTTCCAAGGCTTAGAAGATATTGATAGCTATGAAAAGCTTGGTGAATTTTGTGCAAATCTGGAGTCTTCCATGGGAAGTCTGACAGCTATTCGTAATTTTACAGGAGATACCGCAAAAAAAGATTTGGTTTCTTGTGACAGAAATGTCATAAAAAAGGAGATAAAAGACCTTAATAATCGTTATTTTTCGTTAAATCTTGTCGACATGGTGGAGCAGTTAAAAAGAATGCGTCCAGTGACCGAAGAGTTGGTGCGTCTTTCTCTTTTGTATCTAAAAGCGATGGAAGAAAAGAAAAAAGAAAAACGCATCATGGATTTTTCTGATATTGAGCATGCAGCCCTTCGTATCTTTGTGGATCAGGAAAGCAAGGAACTACGTCCAACGGCATTGGAATTTCAAAAACAATTTGAGGAAATTATGATTGACGAGTACCAGGATAGTAATCAGGTACAGGAAGAAATCATGTGTGCAATTTCTCGCGAAGATAATATGTTCATGGTAGGTGATGTAAAGCAGAGTATTTATCGTTTCCGTTTGGCTCGTCCAGAGCTCTTTATGGAAAAATTTAATACCTATGATTTAACGGAAAGTAAAAGGCAGAGAATTGATTTACACAAAAACTTCCGTAGTAGGGAAGAAGTATTACATTTTACTAATGATGTTTTTTATAAAATTATGGATGCCGACTTGGGAAATGTAGTTTATGACAAAGAGGCAGAGTTAAACTACGGAGCAAACTATAAATCTTCAGGCGATATGAATGCAGAAGTGCTTTTGTATGAACTTGAGCCACAGGAGGAAGAGCGTTCTGTAGATACCGATGAGTTGAGTGCTCGTCAGTTAGAAGCTCGTATGATAGCAGAGCGTATATTAGAGTTAAAAAAGACGCTTCAGATTACAGATAAGGCAACTGGGGAGCTGCGCCCTCTGCGAAACAGTGATATCGTTATTCTTCTCCGTAGTCTGAGTGGATGGGGAAATGAATTTGCATCGGTATTGGAAGACTGCGGAGTACCTGCGCATGTAGCTACTTCTACAGGATATTTTTCAGCTACAGAGGTGCAGATTGTCCTTAGTTTCCTAAAGATATTGGACAATCCATATCAGGATATACCAATGGCTGCAATTTTAAACTCTCCAATTGTAGGATTAGATGATGAAGAAATGGCGGAGATTTCATTGAAGGAGGGTGCAAATAGTTTTGCAGAAGCTGCTTTAAAACAAATGGAAGAGGCGACTGAGGGAAAACTATATGTGTTTAGACAATTATTCGACAGTCTCCGACAAAAAACAACAGACACACCAATTCATTTGCTTGTTGAAATGGTCTTAGAAGACACGGGATATGGTGATTATGTAACGGCTTTACCTGCAGGAAAGCAGAGAAGAGCCAATTTGGATATGCTAGTAGAAAAGGCGATTGCTTATGAAAAGACCAGTTATAAGGGGCTATTCCATTTTATCCGTTACATTGATCAGTTGCAGAAATATGAAGTGGACTTTGGGGAAGCAGATGTAACAGGCGAAAACGAAGACGTAGTACGACTTATGACGATTCATAAGAGTAAAGGATTAGAGTTCCCAGTCGTTTTTGTATCAGGTATTTCAAAGCTCTTTAATGAAAGAGATTCCAGAGATAAAATGGCGATTCATCCCGACATGGGACTCGGTCTGGATGAAATCCAAATCTCACCTAGAATTAAACGAAAATGTTTGATTCACAGTGAAATTGCGGATCGTATTCGCCGAGATAATCTAGGAGAAGAACTTCGCGTGTTATACGTTGCCTTGACTCGTGCAAAAGAGAAACTCATTTTAACAGGTACGGTAAAAAATCGTGAAAAAGTCTACGAATCCTATATGGGAAATGTGATTTTGCATAAGCCATTAAGTTTTAGCCAGCGTGTAAAAGCAAAGAGCTATATGGATTGGATTGGACCTGCGGTGTTATCTTATCCTGATAAATATAATTTTATTTTCAAAAATGCAAAAGATTTGGTAGTAGCAGATGTCAAACAGCGGGTAGATAAAGCTTTGGAAAAAGAAGCGCTTTTAGAGCAAATTCAGAAAGCGGATGAAACCTTAGTAGAGCAGTTTAAACAACAATTTGCTTTTGAATATCCATATAAACAGGATCAGGAAAGAAAGAGCAAGTATTCGGTATCTGAAATCAAACACGACTCTATGGTAGCAAATTATGATAAGATGGAAGGTGCTATGGAGGTACCAGAGTTCTTGTTAGAAGAACGAGAACCATATGTACCAGCATTTGCTCGTGTTATCGACACAAACCCACAAGATACTACATCAAGTTGTGACAGAAATGTCAGTATTTCTGATAAAAATGCAGGAATAAGTCGTGGAGCATTGCGAGGAACAGCCGTGCATCGTGTCATGGAGTGTTTGGACTTTAAGAGAATGATTCCCCTTTTTACAGCATCGGAAACAACTAAGAGACAATTTGTAGAGGAAGAATTAGAGAGGATGCTGGAGAAAGAGTTTATAACAGAAGATATGAAAGTGTTGGTTTCTGTCGACAAGCTTTTAAAATTTATGGATGATCCAGTGGCAATGCGTATGGCAGAAGCGGATGCAAGAGGTGACCTTTTCTGTGAAAAACCATTTGTCATGGATTATAAAGGTGTTTTGCTCCAAGGGATTATTGACGTATTCTGGTTAGAAGAAAATCGAGTGGTTCTGCTGGATTATAAAACGGATCGCGTGGAGACTTCTGAGGAACTAAAAATGCGTTATACAACACAGTTGGAATTATATGCGGATGCACTTTCTCGCATCTTTTCGACAAAAACCCACAAGATAGAACAGACAGAAAGTTTGATTTATTCCTTCTGTTTGGATGAAACGATTACAGTTTAAAGGAGTGGAAGCTATGAGTCAGATTATTTTGGCATCTGCATCGCCAAGACGAAAAGAATTATTAGAGCAGATTGGTTTGGAATTTGAAATCTGTCCAGCGCAGGGAGAAGAGGTTATTACAAAGACTATCCCAGAAGAAGTTGTTATGGAACTTTCCAAACAAAAAGCAGAAGAGGTAGCGGCGATGGTATCTTCTTTTGGCGAAGAACATATAGATATAACAACTCCATCGGATATTCTGGTCATTGGTGCAGATACAGTAGTAGCATATAATGGAGAAATATTGGGTAAACCAGTAGATGAAGCTGACGCAAAGCGTATGCTTTCCATGCTGGCAGGAAATACCCATAGCGTCTTTACAGGTGTGACATTGGTGTTGATTGATAAATCAGGTCGTGCTGGGGAGTTAGTCTTTTATGAAAAGACAGATGTAAAAATGCATCCTATGACAGAAGCAGAAATAGACAGATATGTTGCTACAGCAGAGCCAATGGATAAAGCAGGAAGTTACGCAATACAAGGAAAATGCGCCATCCATATCGAAAAAATTGATGGCGATTATAACAATGTGGTTGGATTACCGATTGCTAGAATATACCAAGAATTAAAAAGGATTGGAATTGATATATATTTGTGGTAAAATTGCCATAATAAAATTTTAAATAATTTTATCAGGAGGGTTTTCTATGTATAATTATGATGATGAAGTTTTAGAAGTGTTTCTCGAAAAACAGGGACAGCTTTTTCCAGAAGATGTTGCAGAAACACCAGAAGAAGCAGAAGAGTTTTTAGAAGATTGTATGGCAGTAGTTTGCAAAAATTTACGTGAAGTAAAAGAGTATTTTGAAGAAGCGGGTACTGATATTGCAGGAATGTCAGAGGATGATATTTTAGATGCAAGTGAAGTATTCGAACTTCCAAGTGGTAGATTCCTTATAGTTGAAGGATAATAGATTGGTATAAGTATGAAAAAGAAATTAGGCGTATTGATATTTTTGACGACCTTGCTTTTGAGTATCTTAGTAGGATGTGGTAACGCAGAGATTGTACTGGATTTAAATACCGTAGGTAGAAATGAGGTCTTTTCTATTAACGGTACTGCGTGTACAAAGGATGAAGCTAGGTTATATCTGTGTAATTATCAGAATATATATGGCTATGCATATGGCATCGATTTATGGCAACATGATTATGGCGATATTGCGGAAGAAGATACTTTAGAAGCATATGTAAAAGAAGTAGCGCTGGCAGAGTTAGCAAATGTCATGTGCATGAATCAGTTGGCAGAAGAAAGAGAGATTACTTTAACACAGGAAGAGCAGGATCTTGTTTCCCAAGCAACGGACGAATATTATGAGTCCCTTAGTAAAGAGGAACTAAAATATATTGGTTTGGATAAGGGTGAACTCAAGGAATTTTATGAAAAGTATGCCATCGCGCAAAAACTATATAAAACACTGACACAAGGGGTAAACGAAGAAGTTAGTGATGATGAGGCTCGTGTTATTTTAATCCAGCAGATTTATGTAAAGGATGAAGATACTGCGAAAAAAGTACAACAGAAGCTAAACAATGGTGAAGACTTTGCGTCTGTTGCAAGCAAATACAATGAAGCAGATGCTATTGAGATTCATTTAGCCAGAGACGTATATGCAATTGAAGTAGATGAGGTCGCATTTCATCTGGAAGCAGATGAGCAGTCTGATATGATCAAAACAGAAGATGGATATTATTTCATAAAATGTTTAAATAACTATGTGGAAGATTTAACAGAAGCAAATAAGGAAACAATTATTGTACAGCGAAGAAAAGAGCAGTTTGATGATGTGTTCCGTCAGTTTGTGGAGGAATCGGATTTTGATTTAAACGAGAAAGTATGGGAAAGTATTACAGTAGATACTTCAGGTAATATTACTACAGATAGTTTCTTTGAAGTATATGATAAGTATTTTAAAGAATAAGAGGGAGATAAATATGAATTGGGAATTTTCAATTTTATATGCATTACAGGAAATACATAATCCCATATTGGATAAGATTATGTTGTTTATTACAACACTAGGAGATGACGGTCTCTTTTGGATTGCCATTGGTGTTGTATGCCTGTTTATGAAAAAGAATCGTAAAATGGGATTACAGTTACTGATTTCTATGTTATGTACCTTTATTATTGGTAACTTGATTTTGAAAAACGTTTTTGCCAGACCTAGACCATGTGATATTGATGCAACTGTAGCAATGTTGATATCACGTCCACACGGACATTCTTTTCCATCGGGACATTCCATTAATAGTATGGTAGCTGCAGTAGCATTGTTCTTAAACAATAAGAAAATTGGAATCCCTGCTATTGTGCTTGCGACATTGATTGGATTTAGTAGATTGTATTTATTTGTACATTTTCCAACAGATGTACTTGGAGGATTTGCAATCGCAGTCCTTGTAGCATTGGCTGTGGATTGGGTGTTTAAGAAAATTCAGATGCATAAAAGTGTTTCATCAAATACATAAAATTGAGAGCCATCGCAAAATGGATTTTTATCCGTGACGCGATGGCT
>CAZVOY010000048.1:0-1170 GCA_964628865.1 uncultured Lachnobacterium sp.
AAAAGAATTGCGTGAAATGACAGGCGCAGGTATGATGGATTGTAAAAAAGCATTAGGCGAAACAAACGGAGATATGGATGCCGCTGTTGAATTCTTAAGAAAGAACGGACAGGCAAAAGCTGAAAAGAAAGCTAGCCGTATCGCAGCTGAAGGTCTTTGCTCAGTAGTAGTAGATGGCAACACAGCAGCCGTTGTAGAAGTTAACTCAGAAACAGACTTCGTAGCTAAAAATGATACATTTAAAGAATTTGTTGCATCTGTAGCAAATCAGGCAGTAAAATCTAACGCAGCTGACATGGATGCATTCATGGCAGAAGCTTGGATTGAAGATGCAAGCAAAACAGTAAGTGATGCATTAGTAGAAAAAGTTGCAGTTATCGGTGAAAACTTAAAAATCAGAAGATTTGAAAAGGTTGTTGCTGAAAATGGTTGTGTAGTTTCTTATGTTCACGGTGGCGGAAGAATCGGTGTTATCGTAAACGCTGAAACAGAAGTTGTAAATGATGAAGTAAAAGAAGCTTTAACAAACCTTGCTATGCAGATTGCAGCACTTAACCCACAGTATGTAAATAGAAGCGAAATTAGTGCAGAATATATTGCACATGAAAAAGAAATTCTTCTTGCTCAGATTATGAATGATCCTAAAGAAGCTTCTAAACCAGAAAAAGTTATCAATGGTATGATCGAAGGTCGTATCAGCAAACAGTTAAAAGAAATCTGTTTAGTAGATCAGGTATATGTAAAAGCTGAAGATGGAAAACAGACAGTTGCTAAATATTTAGAAGAAGTTTCTAAGAAAGTTGGCGCTACAGTAGCAGTTAAGAGCTTTGTACGTTTTGAAACAGGTGAAGGTCTTGAAAAGAAAAATGAAGACTTCGCAGCAGAAGTAGCAGCACAGATGGCTGGAATCTAGTTGAGCAAGTCCGAAGGACACAGCGAAACGTAGATGGAAGCTATGCCTTGTGCTTGGCAGGAGTTTCATATTTTAAACTAGATACCAAAAAGATAACAAACCCTTGAAGTTATTGAAAAATCAATGATTTCAAGGGTTTTTCTTGTTTTAAAAGGGTGAGAAAATTTGTATTTAATTAGCCCTTCTTCTTAATGGGCTTTTTTTATCAGATTCCCTTCTGCCAAACCATGAAGAGCGCCAGTAGTCATTAAATATAT
>CAZVOY010000048.1:1270-11817 GCA_964628865.1 uncultured Lachnobacterium sp.
TTATCAGATTCCCTTCTGCCAAACCATGAAGAGCGCCAGTAGTCATTAAATATATAGAATCCTCGGCTTGAAATAATGCACAATAAAGGTCATAATTTGATTCAATCAGTAAGTTGAGTTGTTGTAAAACAGGATAGATCTTTTGAAAATCAGTTTCTGACTGTAGTTTTTTTTAATCTTCTTCAAAGACATCGATAAATTCATTTCCGATTTCATCTAGCAGTGCATTGATATCTGGATAATAATTATAAAAAGTTTTTCGGTTGATGTTGGCAGTATTTGCAATATCGGTTACCGTTATTTCAGTAATACATTGGGTATTATATTAGTGATTTTGATTCTAAGTATCGCAATGTGGATTCGTGGAGTTGGAAAACTTAGAAAGACAGAAGAGTATAAGAATTTTAAGAGGAAATAATCGAAAACATAGTTGTCTGCATTTATTTTGATGTTTTTTGCAAAAAGATGTATAGGATCAGAATCGAATGTGGGAGTGTAGTGTTATCACTATAGATTGTGCTATTATAACTTATGCATATACTAGATATGTGAAAATTGTATAATGTTACCAAGGATTAAACCGCCAAAAAGCATTGACTTTTTGGCGGTTTTTTGTATAATTTAGATTATACTGTGTTTGCTCTGCGCGAACACATGTCTTTTAATAATGATGTTTATTCATAGTAGTTTTTAGAAAGAGAGTATGAAACATGTTAAAGTATACGTTAAAAAGAGTTAGCTTAGCAATTGTATCTGTTTTAATTGTTAGTGCTATTACATTTTTCGTTATGAATTTAATTCCTGGTGGACCATTTAATAAAGAAAAGGCTTCAAGCCCAGCGGTACAGCAGGCATTAGAAGAACGTTACAATTTAGATAAGCCAGTAGGAGAGCAATATGTTATATATATGAATAATCTTCTTCATGGCGATTGGGGTGTTTCATTAAAAACAGGTCGTGATATTTGGACAGATATCCAGACAAAATTTGCTGTATCTGCAAAATTAGGTGGTACAGCGGCTTTAGTAGCGATTGTATGCGGTATTGTTTTGGGAAGTATTGCAGCTTTGACACGTAATAAACTTCCAGACAGACTAATCGTATTCTTTACTACATTGGGGACAGCTATGCCTTCCTTTGTACTTGCGACATTATTGCTTTTAGTATTTTGTTTGCAGCTGAAAATTATACCAGTATGGTCGTCTTCAAATCCAAACTATGTGTTGCCAATTATTGCTCTTAGTGTATATCCAATGGCGTATATTACACGTTTGACGAAAACAAGTATGTTAGATGCGTTAAATCAGGATTATGTACGTACTGCAAAAGCAAAAGGTGTTTCTGCAACGCTTATGATTTTTAAGCATGCACTTCGAAATGCATTAATTCCTGTTATTACATATGTTGGACCAATGGTTGCATATATTTTAACAGGTTCTATGGTAGTAGAGAATATCTTTACCATTGGTGGACTTGGTACTTCTTTCGTATCAAGTATTATTAACCGTGATTATACGACAATTATGGCGGTAACCTTATTCCTTGCAATTCTGATGGTTGTGGCAAACCTTTTAACAGACCTTGCATATAAGTTAGTTGACCCACGTATTACGTTTGAGTAATGAAGAGTTAAGAAGAAAGATAGAGGTAAAATAGGATGCACAGCAATGAAAATCCAACCCTTAAAAAGAATATTCTGTCTTCACAGGTAGATTTGAGTAAATTTAAAAATGTTGATTTTGAAAAAGCGACAGATGAAGAAAAGAAACAGCAGGATGTAATGGGTGAATCCACTACCTTCTTTAAAGATGGTATGAGACGTCTTCGCAAAAATCCATTAGCAATGGGAAGTATTGTTGTCCTTGCGTTAATCATTGTCATTATTCTTGTGGCACCATCCATTGTGCCATATACTTATGATCAGAGTATGATGGTGGATGGCATCAGAGATAGAGGTGCTATCAACCTTGGTATGATGGAATATTCCGAAGCGGAATTAGAGTATATGGAAGAAACAGGGGAAAAAATATTCCCACACATTTTTGGTACAGATAGTTTAGGACGCGATTACTTTATTCGTGTTATTTATGGTACAAGAGTTAGTCTTTCGGTTGGTGTAGTGGCAGCAATTATGGTTCTTATTATAGGTCTCATTTATGGTGCTATCGCAGGGTACTTCGGTGGTGTAGTTGACCTTGTTATGATGAGAATTGTAGACATCATATATTCTTTACCTGATATGCTCCTTATTATTTTATTATCTGTAGTATTAGGTGATACTTTGGAGCCATTGATTCAGGGGACGGTATTATCAAAACTTGGAAGTAACATGATTTCGATGTTTATCGTGTTTGCATTATTATATTGGGTAAGTATGGCGCGTTTAATTCGTGGTCAGGTGCTTTCTATTAAAAACAATGAGTATGTACTTGCAGCTAGATGTATTGGTACACCAAATAGAAAGATTTTAACAAAGCATATTTTACCAAACTGTTTATCTGTAATTATTGTTACGACTGCATTGCAGGTACCAAGTGCGATTTTTACAGAAAGTTATTTAAGTTTCCTTGGGTTAGGTGTATCAGTTCCAATGACTTCTTTAGGAAGTTTGGCAAACGAAGCCCGTGCAGGATTACAGACATATCCACATAGATTGATTATTCCTGCAATAGTTATTTGTTTAATCGTATTAGCATTAAACCTTCTTGGTGATGGTTTGCGTGATGCATTCGATTCGAAATTAAAGTAAGGAGATAACGTGATGAGCGAAGATATGAAATATATTTTAGAAGTAAATAATCTTCATACCAGTTTCTTTACGGATTCTGGTGAAGTTTGTGCTGTAAACGGAATCTCTATGAACTTGGAACCGGGAAAAACGCTTGGTATCGTAGGAGAGTCTGGTTCAGGAAAATCCGTTACTGCTTATTCTATTATGCAGATTTTAGCAGAAACAGGACGCATTACTTCTGGTGAAGTAAAATATCACGGTGATGATATTACAAAATGGTCAGAAAAGCAGATGCAGAAATTCCGTGGGGCAAAATGTTCCATTATTTTTCAGGATCCTATGACCAGTTTGAATCCAGTATTTACAATTGGAAGTCAGTTAGAAGAAGCAATTTTGCTTCATACAGATAAATCAAAAAAAGAAGCAAAAGCTCGTGCAATCGAAATGCTGACATTGGTTGGTGTGAACGAGCCAGAAAAACGAGTAAAACAGTATCCACACGAATTATCAGGTGGTATGAGACAGCGTGTTATGATTGCCATGGCGCTTGCTTGTGAACCAGATATCTTAATTGCCGATGAACCAACTACTGCTTTGGACGTTACTATTCAAGCACAGATTCTTGAATTAATGCAGGATTTGCAGAAAAAACTTGGTATGGCAATTATCATGGTTACTCATGACCTGGGTGTAATTGCAAGTATGTGTGATGAAATTTTGGTTATGTATGGCGGACGTGTATGTGAACGCGGTACAGCAGATGACATTTTCTATAGACCAGCGCATGAATATACCAAAGGGTTATTACGTTCGATTCCAAAACAGGATAATATGAACCAAAAGCTCGTTCCAATTGGTGGTACACCAATCAACTTGTTACAGATGCCAGAAGGATGTGCATTCTGTCCAAGATGTGACGCTGCTATGAAGATTTGTTTGAAAGAAAAACCAGAAGAATATAGAATTAGTGAGACACATCTTGCTAGCTGCTGGATGAATGTGAAGGAACTTTATGAAGCACAGGAGGGTAGCAAGCATGAATAAGAATACAAATAATGAATATCTTTTAAAAGTAGATCATTTAAAACAGTACTTTCCTGTAAAAGATGGTTTTAAAACGATTCCTTTAAAAGCTGTGGACGATGTGTCATTTGCTATTCGTCCAGGTGAGACACTTGGTCTTGTTGGTGAATCAGGATGTGGTAAAACAACCGTAGGTCGTACCTTGCTTCGTCTTTATCAGCCAACTGCAGGACGTATTGAATTTGACGGTGATGTGTTATTTGATAGTGGTGAGCAATATGATGAAAATGGAAAAGTAATCGTAGATGCAAAAGGAAAACCAATTTGTAATAAAAAGATTGATTTGGATATGCTTCCATATCGTAAGAAAATGCAGATGGTATTCCAGGATCCATATTCATCCTTAAATCCACGAATGACCGTAGAGGATATTATTGGTGAACCTTTGGATGTTCACAAATTATATTCCAACAAAGCGGAACGAAGAGATAAAATTCTCGAGCTTATGGAATTGGTAGGATTAAATGCGGAGCATGCAATGCGTTATGCACATGAATTCTCTGGTGGACAGAGACAGCGTATTGGTATTGCTAGAGCCTTAGCTGTAAATCCAAAGTTTATCGTATGTGATGAACCAGTATCTGCTCTTGACGTATCCATTCAGGCGCAGGTTGTAAATATGTTTGAAGAATTACAGGAAAAATTAGGCGTAGCATATTTGTTTATTGCCCATGACCTTTTGATTGTTCATCATATTTCCGACAGAATTGCAGTAATGTATTTAGGAAAGATTGTAGAAATCGCAGACGCGGATGACTTGAATGCAAATCCAGTTCATCCATATACATTAAGTCTTCTTTCAGCAGTTCCTATTCCAGATCCAGATACTGCAAGAAACAGTCAACGTATTATTTTAGAAGGGGATGTTCCTAGTCCGCTTCGTATGCCAACAGGCTGTCCTTTCCGTACAAGATGTAAGTATGCGACAGAACAGTGTGCACAGGAAATGCCACCATTAACAGATCGAGGTGATGGTCATTTCGTAGCGTGTTGGAACAAATAAGATTTCAATCCTGAAAAGGGTGAAAATAAAAATTAAGGAGGACTATTTATGAAAAAGATAGTATCAATCTTACTCATCGCAGTAATGTCTATTAGTCTTATGGCATGTGGCGGTGGAAATGACGCTGGTACAGAAGGCGGAAGTGCAGTAGATACAACTACATTAAAAATCAACCTTGCTTCTGAACCAGATTACCTTGATCCTGCATTAAATACATCAGTAGATGGTGGATGTCTTGCAGTAAACTCTTTCGTAGGTTTGCATACTTACGATGCTGAAGGAACACTTATTCCAGCACTTGCTTCTGAATATAGTGTTTCTGAAGATGAAACTGTTTATACATTTAGCTTAATCGAATCTAAATGGAGTAACGGTGACGAATTAACAGCGAAAGACTTTGTTTATAGCTGGAACCGTGTAGTAGATACTGCAACAGCAGCTGACTACTCATACCTTTTCGATATCATTGCAAAAAATGATGACGGAACATTAAAAGTGGAAGCTACAGATGATTACACACTTGTTGTAACATTAACAAATCCATGCCCATATTTCTTGGATTTAACAGCTTTCCCAACATTCTATCCAGTACATCAGGCTTCTGTAGAAGCTGCTAATCCAGACGGAACAAACCCAGGTGCATGGGCTCAGGAAGCTGGTTTTGTATGTAATGGTGCTTACACATTAGAATCATGGTCTCATGAAGAAAGCATGGTTTATGTAAAGAATGAAAATTACTATGATGCTGCAAACGTAACAATGGAAAAATTAGAATTCATGTTAAGCGCAGATGATACAGCTATTTATGCTGCATACAATAGTAATGACCTTGATTTCATCGATACAGTTCCAAATGATGAAATCGCTGCTGTAATTGATAGTGAAGAATTCTACATTGTAGATAACTTAGGAACATACTACATTGGATTCAATGTAAATGATTCATTATTTGAAGGAAAAACAGTAGAAGAAGCAAACAAAATGCGTGAAGCAATCAGCTTAATGGTTGACCGTGATTACATTGCTGAAACAATTGGTCAGTCAGGACAGATTCCTGCTGATACATTTGTACCAGTTGGTATGGCAGATGGTAATGGTGGAGTATTCAACACAACAGATGATGAATATTCTTACTATGATGCTTCTGAAACAGGTTTAGCTCAGGCTGAAAAAGCAATGGAATTATTAACAGAAGCTGGTTATACATTCACAGATAATGGTGATGGAACATATAGCTGTTCTCCAGCAATCTCTATGACATACCTTACAAACGAAGGTACAGGACATGAAGCAATCGCTCAGGTTATTCAGGCTGACCTTAAGACAATTGGTATCGAAATGAAGATTGAAGTACAGGAATGGAATACATTCCTTGATAGCAGAAAAGCTGGTAACTTCACAATCGCTCGTGAAGGTTGGGTAGCTGACTATAACGATCCAATTAACATGCTTGAAATCTTTATCTCTGATTCAGGTAACAACGATATGCAGCTTGGTAAAGAAGAAAACTCATACGCTCCAGATTGGACAGCATATGATGCTTTAATCGATGAAATCCGTACAACAACTGATTTCGAAAACCGTGTAGCATTAATGCACCAGGCTGAAGATATGTTAATGGAAACATATGCAGTAATTCCAGTTTACTACTACAATGATATTTACATGCAGAAAGATAATGTAGATGGAGTATATTCAACAGTATTTGGTATGAAATACTTCATGTATGCAACAAAATCTGCAGAATAATAGAATAAATAAAACGTGGAAAGAACACTCTGAAAATTCAGGGTGTTCTTTTTTTATAAAAAAGGTATTGATATATTAGAAATATATGTTACAATGAACACATGAACAGATATTCATATGTTTAAATGTTATCAAGGAGGTGCCTATGGCAAGATATGAGGAGTTAGCAGATTTCTTTAAGGTGTTTGGTGATTCTACACGAATTCGTATTCTTACTGTTTTGTTAGGAGAAGAATTATGTGTATGTGATTTAGCCGAAACTTTGGGAATGAACCAATCAGCGGTTTCTCATCAGCTAAAAATTCTAAAGCAAGCAAAACTAATTCGAAATCGCAGAGAAGGAAAACAAGTGTATTACGCCTTGGCAGATGACCATGTGGCTACTATTATGGCTATGGGTATAGAACATATAGAAGAATAAAGTTTTTTAAATGGAGGAAATATCATGAAAAAGAAATTCAAAGTAGAAAATTTGGATTGTGCACATTGTGCTGCAAAGATGGAAGATGCGATTAAGAAGATTCCAGGAGTAGAAGATGCTGTTATGAATTTTATGACACAGAAACTTACACTTGAAATTGCAGATGATGCAAATATGGATGAAATCGTAGAACAGGCACAGGAATGTGTTTCTAAGGTAAGCATTGTTTGCGAAATTATTAGATAAATTTTTGAGGTAATTGAGATGAATAAAAAGCAAAAAAAGGATTTATACCGTATTCTTGTAGCAGGAATTTTGTTTGTGCCATTATTTGTAGTAGAACATATGGGCTTGTTTGAAACATTGCCTTACCCATGGATGGCTCTAGTGTTATGTCTGATTCCATATTTAATCGTAGGATACGATGTTATTTTAGAAGCTGCACATAATATCAAAAATGGTCAGGTTTTTGATGAAAATTTTTTGATGATGATTGCTACCTTTGGTGCCTTTGTTGTATCGGAATATATTGAAGCAGTTGCGGTTATGTTGTTTTATCAGGTGGGTGAACTTTTCCAGAGTTATGCAGTTGGGAAATCCCGTGAATCCATTACAGCGCTTATGGATATTTGTCCAGAATATGCAAATTTAGAAGTGGATGGACAGATAGAAGAAGTAGATCCAGATGATGTGGAAATGGATAGCATTATTTTAATTAAACCAGGAGAGAAAGTACCATTAGATGGTGTTGTAATCGAAGGGGAATCCTTTGTAGATACATCAGCCTTAACTGGAGAGTCGGTACCTAGAAAGGTTTCTGTTGGAAAAGAAATTATTAGTGGATGTATCAATGGAAATGGAACATTACGTGTTCGTGTTACAAAAGAATTTGAGGATTCTACGGTATCAAAGATTTTAGAGTTGGTAGAAAACGCAACAAACAAAAAAGCAAAGGTGGAAAATTTTATTACTCGTTTTGCAAAATACTACACACCATTTGTAACGATCTCTGCATTATTATTGGCTATAATTCCACCAATTGTTTTGCAGGATAACTGGTTTGTGTGGTTAGAAAGAGCTTGTATTTTCCTTGTTATTTCCTGTCCTTGTGCATTGGTTATTTCTGTTCCAATGGGATTCTTTGGAGGAATTGGTGCAGCTTCAAAAGAAGGTGTACTTGTAAAGGGAAGTAACTATTTAGAATTGCTCTCTGATATGGATACCATTGTATTTGATAAGACAGGAACATTAACCAATGGTGTGTTTGAAGTAACAGAAGTAATTACCGAAAAATATGAGAAAGAAGAATTATTAAACATTGTAGCTGCCTTAGAAAACTTTTCTACACATCCTATCGCTGAATCTATTTGTGAAGCAGCAACTTCTAAAGTCAGATATGAGGTTTCTGATGTAGAAGAAATCTCTGGACATGGTGTTCGAGGAAAAGTAAAGGAGCAAGAAGTGTTAGCAGGCAACTACAAATTAATGCAGAAATTTAATGTGTCATGTGCAGAATATAATCAAACAGGTTCTGTTGTATATGTTGCGGTAGATGGTGCATATGCAGGGTGTGTTGTCATTTCGGATACGATAAAAGAAGGTGTAAAAGAAGCGATTGCTAAGCTAAAGAAATCTGGTGTAGCAAAGACGGTAATGCTGACAGGTGATCGTAAAGATACTGCATTGGCAGTTGCAAATGAACTAGGCGTTGATGAAGTGCATTATGAATTATTGCCTGGAGATAAAGTAGAAGAGGTAGAAAAACTTTTACATAGAGAATCCAAGAAAAAGGTTGCCTTCGTTGGTGATGGAATCAATGATGCACCAGTACTTGCCCGTGCAGATATTGGTATTGCAATGGGAAGCCTTGGTTCTGATGCTGCTATAGAAGCTGCGGACGTAGTCATTATGGATGATGACATTCGTAAGATTGCCGACGTTATGAAAATCTCTAGAAAGACAATGGTTATTGTAAAAGAGAATATCGTATTTGCGCTAGGCGTAAAAGGCTTAATACTTATTTTGGGAGCTATTGGTATGGCTTCCATGTGGGCTGCAGTGTTTGCGGATGTAGGTGTTGCAGTAATTGCAATTTTAAATTCAATGCGAACACTACGAAAAAATTAAATTGTACTTATATATATACAAAAAGTAGGGGAGTTTCTCCTACTTTTTTATTTACAAGATTTAAAAATGTGTTAAAATAGTAATGATATTATACGTTGGAGGATTATGCATGGCGACGAATGACTCAGAATTACTGAATCAGCAGCGACAGAGACGAAAACGCATAAATCGAATGAAAACTGGAATTATTATGACAATTGCTATTTGGATGATTTTATCACTATTAGCAATTATTATTTTGTCAGTACAGGTTTTTAAATTGAATCAGCAGATGTCTGCAATTCAGGAAAATGGAATAACTGGCAGTAGTGTTACGGGTACCACAGGAAACACAGAAGTGGATGATGAGCGATATGCAAATGTTGAAACTGGAATCGATTCCGAGGAGAATTTTGCTTCGGAAGGAGATACTCATACTGTATATCTTACTTTTAATAGTGTACCAGGAGATAACACAGAAAAGATTTTAGATGTACTTGCTCAGTACAATGTTAAGGCGACATTCTTTGTAACTGGAAGTGAAGAGGAAGGCGCGGCTGAGGTATATCAGAGAATCATAAATGAGGGACATACCATTGGTATGCATTCATACTCAAATCAGTATAGTTTGATTTATTCGTCTACAGATGCTTTCAAAGAAGACTATTTAAAACTTTCGAATTATCTGTATGAATTGACAGGTACACGAAGTCTTTATTATCGCTTCCCAGGTGGTAGCTTTAATGAAGTGAGTGATGTAAATATGGCAGCCTTTGTACATATTTTAAATGAAGAACAGATTACATATTATGACTGGAATGTATCCGCTGGAGATGCATCAAATAGTTATACGACAGAAGATGTTCTAAACAATGTATTGGATGGCGTTTCCAAATACAAAACATCAGTTGTGTTATTACACGACGACGAAAACAAGTCAACAACGGTGGAGGCACTTGGTACATTAATTGAAACTTTACAGAGCCAGGGTGCTGTTATTTTACCGATTGATGAAAATACAAATGTAATTCAATATATCAAAGCTGATAGCGTTGAATAGAAAACATGGAGGATGAACATGGGACTTTTTAAAGATTTCAAAGAAGATTTTTCACAGGCAGTGAATGAACTTGTTCCAGGTGGAGAAGACTTGGAAAATGCAGACGTAATCGTTGATACATTAGGCGAAGACGTTGATGTAAAGTCTGAACTTTCAAAATTAGACGGACTTTTAGAACAGGTAAAGGAAGAACCAGTAAAAGAAGAACCTGTTGTAGCACCAGTTGCTAAAGAAGAAAAAGCAAAAACAGAAGAAAAGGTAGCTGTTAAAGAAGAAACAGTTGTACCAGTGAAAGAGGAGAAAACAGTAATGGAAACACCAATCAATGTAGTAGAAAACAATGTAGTATTAGATGAAACATCTGTAATTACAGCAAGCACAACATTAACAGGTA
>CAZVOY010000049.1:0-2835 GCA_964628865.1 uncultured Lachnobacterium sp.
TATTTGCGTTTTGCATAAATACCTGCCTCTATTTTAATGCATAAACACAAAAAAATAAAGAGGAAATGTGCATTTTTTGTGCATTTCCTCTTCAACTTCATGTCAAATCTAGTAAATTTTAACTAAAATTCCTTTTTATACTCCTGGAAGCCTTCTCCAAGAACTTCTCTTACGTCAGATACAATTACAAAGGCGTGTTCATCCATGTCATGTACCAATTCTTTTAATCGAACAATCTCTTTTTGGTTCACGATACAAAATAATACACATTTATCTTTTCCCGTGTACATTCCCTTTGCATGCAAACCGGTCAAACCTCTTTCCAAATCTTCCATAATGCATTTTGCTACTTCGTCATGCTTGTCCGTAATAATATAGGCTGCTTTGGAGTAGTTAAATCCTTCTATTATTAAATCAGAAACTTTTGTCTGTACAATAATGCCGATAACCGCATACAAGGTTGGTCTCATACCAAAAATAAACAGACCTAAAAGCACTACCAACCCATCAATTATTTGTAAAATCTGCACTATAGAATAATGGCGAATCTTTAACTGAATAAGAGCAGCTACCATATCTGTTCCACCTGTGGTAGCTCCGACACGGAATACCAAGCCTACGCCAGCTCCAACACACACTCCACCGAAAATAGATGCAATCATGAAATCATTTTCTGGCATATTAATTACTGGAAGGATGTACAACCATACTGACAGCATCGCCGCACCAAAAAAGGTCTTTCCGATAAAGCCCTTCCCTTTTAAAATATATCCAAGGATAAAAACTGGAATGTTTAATGCAATATTAGTAAACCAAAGTGGTATACCACCTTCCACCAAAGATTCTGTCACATCTTTAATTACAATGGCCAAACCACTGAATCCACCAGTTACCAAACCTACTGGATCATAGAAACAAGCAACACCAAAGGCCAGAATGCCCGTTCCGATAATAATCATCAAATAATCATAGAGTTTTCCATGTTTTTTCATAATTATTCTTCTCTTTCTTCTATCTCTATTTCTTCTATGTTCTTTTCCTCTTCCAAAGATTCCTGTTCTTTGATATATGTCTTTAATTTTCTCTCACGAATCTTCTTTGTCAAAATAGCGCTAAGACTATGTTTTCTACCAGTAATCTTTCCACTTCCTACTCCGTACCACAATCTCGTAGATAACATCGCACGATGCTCAGCTAAGAAATTCTCCTGTTCTGGAGTCGGCAATACACTAACGATCACATCTGGTGCTTCCATGTTAATCTCATTGATCATCATTTCATCCGCACCAGTAATTTCTTCCATTGCTTTTGCTCCCACAATCTTTAATCGTGAAAACTCATCTGCCAAATATTGGCAGGTTTCTTCCACTTCTTTTGTGGTGGCACCTATAACATATATTGTGTACCTATTGCGCTCTAAAATTCGCATCAATTGAAAAAAGAAGTCTCTTCTTTCTATTTCATATCTACGAAGAATAGTATTTTCTCCAACTGCGTCTAAAATACCTGTTTCGGACACAACGGTAACGTCCATAGACTCAATAGTAGTCTTTACAAGTTCATCTTCCTTTGCTACCAACAATGTATTCATATATATTTCTTCCACTGTGGTAAACACATTATTGTCCAAGTTAATCCCTATCTTCGTTAGGTTTTCAAGAACATTATAATTATTCAGTTTTATCCCTGCTACTGTAATTTCTTTAATCATGACAACTCAGTATAACAAAAGGCATAAATTTTAGCAAGCCCTTTAATTGTGCGACAATTTACGACATTTGCAACTGTTTTTTTACATTTGAAATGTCAACTTCATTTTGGATTTTTTTGTAAATTTGGCAAAGTTTATGATATGTTCACAAAACAGTTGTTCGGTTTTTTACTCGATTTTCCCCTTTAAAGCACCCTGTTTTTTGTGGATAACGTGAATAAGTCCGTGTATAACTCGATTTTTCGGGCTTTCTTGGCTTTTAATTGTGGATAACTTTTAGACCATGACTTTTTCATTTTGCAAGCATTTTCTTGTCGTTCGCTGTCGATTTGTGTAACTTGCACAATTCGAAGTTTTTTTCACAATTTCTACACTTGCAGGAAGACGTATTTTCTAGTTTCAAGTGTGTGAATTTTTGCAATTATCAAGAAATCGACAGTCTTTTATCATTTCGAAAGCAGGAGGTTTATCTGTGGCGCGACACAGATAAACCTCCTGCTTTCGGCAAATAAAAAAGGAATTGTCGATTTCTCGACAATTCCTTAAGATTTACATATTTGAAACTAGAAGATACGTCTCACTGCAACTACTGTCTTGTATGTCCAGCTACTGATTTTAATACCTTCTCTTCTATTTGAAGCATGTACAATCTGTCCGTTTCCAATATAGATACCTACATGACCACTGTAACAGATGATATCACCAGGCTGTGGGTCTGACATGCTTACAGCGTAACCTACACTTCTCAAACCATATGAGCTATGTGGAAGGCTTACACCAAATGCTGCATATACTGACATTACGAAACCAGAGCAGTCCGCACCATTTGTTAAACTTGTTCCACCGTATACATATGGGTTACCACAGAACTGTACTGCGTAATCTACTACGCTCTGTCCTGATCCGCCTGATGGTGGGTTGTATGATGCTGCTTTTGCTGCTTCTGTTGCTGCTTTTTCTGCTGCTGCCTGTTCACGTCTTGCTTTTTCTGCTGCTTCTGCTGCAAGTCTAGCTTCTTCTTCTTCTTTTGATTCTGCATATTCATAAACAGTTTCTACAGAAACGTATTCTGCTGAAAGGTATCCTGTGTATGATTTGTATTTTACCTGTACCCATCCTTCGAT
>CAZVOY010000049.1:2935-11704 GCA_964628865.1 uncultured Lachnobacterium sp.
CTAGCTGTAATTCCTGTAATGTATTTTTCACTTTCAGCAGACTGGCTTGCGAGCGCTTCTACTGGTAAAGTTGTGAGTAATGTTACTGCAACTAAAAGTCCTGCTGTAAGTTTTGTTCTCTTGTTAATCATTGTTTCCTCCAAAATCGAATGAATTGTTTTAATTATTACGAATTTGTTACAAATGTTACATTGACATAATATCACGCCTGTATACAAGTGTCAACCCCCAAAATACGAGGAAATTTTACAGAACATCCTCAACATTTGGGGGCTTACATACAACAATTCTTCTTTTTTTGACAAAAAACTTTACTATTTTGTTGCAATCGCTTCGATTTCAAGCAATACATCTTTTGGAAGTCTTGCTACTTCTACGCAGCTTCTTGCAGGAAATTCAGAAGTAAAGTATTCTTTGTAAACTTCGTTGATTGTACCGAATTCATTCATTTCTTTGATAAATACAGTAGTTTTAATTACATTTTCCATGCTTGTTCCAGCTGCTTCTAAAAGGTTCTTGAGATTTGCAAGTGCCTGGTTTGCCTGAGCTACAGTTCCTTCTGGAATTTCTCCTGTTGCTGGATTAACAGGAATCACACCTGATGTATAAACCATTCCATTTACTTCAATTGCCTGTGAATATGGTCCAATTGCTGCTGGAGCTTTGTCTGTAGAAATGATATTTTTCATAATTCTATTCTCTCTTTCTTCTTATTATAATAATGCCTTTATTTCACAAGACGAATCTTTCCGTCTGTAATATCAATAACTCGCTGTTTGTAAAGATGTCCTATCGCGCGCTTGAATGCGCCTTTGCTAAGTCCAGTTTCACGCTTGATTACTTCTGGACTTGCTTTTTCTGTAAAAGGAAGAACACCTGCATAGGATTCGATTAACTCTAAAATCTTTTCTGCATCCACATCCATTTGAATATGTGCCTTCTCTCTTAATGTAAGATCTAATTTCCCGTCAGGTTTTACTGCCACTACTTTTGCGTCGATGATGTCTCCTACGCGAAGGTAACTATGATCCTCGTGACTTGGAATACGAGCAGAATATTTATCGTCTACTGCGACGAAAGTTCCAAAGTTATCACTAAATTCATACACACGTCCTGTTACCATATCTTCTTTATTATAAGGAGAGTCTTTTGACAGCAATGGATAAATTCCTTTCATGCTGGCACAAAGACGACTACTCTTGTCGATATATACTCTGACAAGTACTTCGTCTTCTGGCTGAACTTTCTGCGTCATTTCCTTAAATGGAAGGAATAAATCTTTTTCCAATCCCCAATCTAGGAAAGCACCTATCTTACCGTTTTCTTTTACAGTCAAAACACCAAACTCATTTAATGTAAGTTTCGGCTCGCTTGTTGTGGCAATTAATCTATCGCTGGAGTCTTTATATAGGAAAACTTTTATTTTGTCCCCTCGCTTTGCTTCTACTGGAACCTGCTTTGCAGGTAAAAGCACTCGTTCTTCTGCGCTGTCACTTTCTGCAAGATAAATTCCAAAATCTACTTTTTTGATGTATATCAGTTCCTGATATTCTCCTAGTCTCATTTCCGTCCTCTTTCTTCTATTATTATAAACATTTATCTCTCAATAAATTGTACCGTAGCATAAGTCTTTCCATTTTCATCGACTAATACTACAACTACTTCCTTTTCTGTAATGGTAACTCGTGGCACAAGCACATCATCCAATACAGCCGCTTTTTTATATTCAACGCGAACTTCTTTCACGTCAAAACCTTCTGGTAAAAAACCTTCTGCAATCATAATGTATTTCGCGTTATTTACATGATTGTTTGTATCAATAAAATATTTCGGAACTTTGATTTCTTTCATTTCCTCATAGTTTTCTGGAATTGCAATCTTTCGTTCACAGTAATCCATGTCAAGCTTTGGCTCACTTGGATAATGGGATGCAACCTCATCTGGGATACGAATAGGTCTACCATTTCTTGGGTCAATCATAACCCAAATGGAATTGGCTTTTATCAATCGTTTACCCTTACCATTGTCCACGCAGAAATTTCTTAAACCAAAAAGCCCTTTTGTTTCATATGGCCAGGTAGACACCGTGATATCTTCGCTCAAGCTTGGTAACTCATCTATACACACTTGCCAGAAAGACAAAATCCATGCCATGTTCTGCTCCAATAAATCTGAGCCATATTCCCCGAGTTCTTCGGAATGAAGTGTACTGGTATCCTGCAAATAATTAAATAATGCATGATAACTGATTTTGTTTCCGGTAATTGCTTCACTATATCTTACTTTTGATTTCAGCTGATACATATATACTACCTCCGATCTGCTGCTTTTATAAACACCTTTTAGTGTAACATTTTCTTACAGTTTTTTCCATAGGCTAATAGATAAAAGAAAAACCTCAGCGAATTTCTTCACTGAGGTCTTTAGCTGGCCCACAAGGATTCGAACCTTGGATGACGGAGTCAGAGTCCGTTGCCTTACCGCTTGGCGATGGGCCAATATTGTCTCAACAAATGGTATTATACATACATTGAAACATAGTGTCAACACTTTTTTTATTTTTTTGACAAGTTTTTTAGAAGAGTTTTACCTCTTTTCCCACTACTGCATACACGATGTTTTCGCCCCATTCCAAAGTGGCTGTTCCACTTGTCTGCTCTACTACAGCTTTTTCAATCTCTTCTTTTCTTTCCAGTGGAACTAATACTGTCATTCTAACATCTGCAGCATATTCACTTTCTAAAATAGCGATTTCCTTTTGAGAAAATAAATACTGCAATTTTCCTATTCCATTATAGTCTGTATTTATATATAGAAGAAATCCATTTCTTTTTTCTATAATCTGACTGTTTGCCAAGCCTTCCTGAACAGCTTTTTGGTATGCGCGAACCAAACCTCCTGTACCTAAAAGCACACCTCCAAAATAACGGGTAACAACTACCGCTACATTTGTTACGCCCTCTTTTAAAAGCACATCCAACATAGGTCTGCCTGCCGTCTGCGCTGGCTCGCCATCATCTGAGCATCTAGTCAATTCCTGATTGGAACCGATAACAAATGCGCTGCAATTGTGTCTGGCATCCCAGTATTTCTTTTTCATTTCATTGATAAAAGCAACTGCCTCTTCTTCCGATTCTACGGGCTTTACTGTAGCGATAAATCGCGACTTCTTTTCTACGATTTCACCTTCGCCACCTTCATATACTACTTGATATGCCATAGACTTCTCCTTTACAGCTTTTGTTCTTTTTTATCCTATCATACCCACTGGTTGTATTTCAATTTTTTTCTTCCTATAATAATGATTTTTTGGTATAATATGAATAACTATAGTTATTGTAGATTATAATTACTTTGTCATACAAAGTAGGAGGCATTTTATATGAATTATAATAAAACATCAACAAAGCGCCGAATGAAAAATGTTGATTCAAAAGGAACTAAAGTAAAAAACAAAGTTGGACTTACTGTGTTTAAGGTATTTCTAGTTGTTTTTCTGGTTGTTGCAATTATCGGATGCTCAGCTGTATTAGGAGCTGTAATGGGTATTATTGATTCTGCTCCAGATATCTCACATATGGATGTAATTCCTACTGGCTATTCTACTACTGTTTTAGCAGACGATGGCGAAACTGAGATTGCTACTTTAGTAGGTTCAGGCGCGAACCGCGAATATGTTACCTTATCTCAGATCCCTGATGAATTACAACAGGCATTCGTAGCTATCGAGGATGAGCGCTTTTATGAACACAACGGTATCGACATTCAAGGTATTGTCCGTGCAGGTGTAAAGGGTGTTATGAATGGCTTTAATTTTACACAGGGCGGTAGTACTATCACACAGCAGTTAATTAAAAACAATGTCTTAACTGATTGGACCAGCGAAGAAACCTTCATGGACCGATTGCAACGTAAAATACAGGAAATTTATCTTTCTATTCAATTAGAAGAACAAGTACAGGATAAAGATTGGATTTTGGAAAACTATTTGAATACCATCAACTTAGGTTCCAATACCTTAGGTGTACAAGCTGCCTCAAATAAATATTTTGGAAAAGATGTTTCAGAGCTTACACTTTCGGAATGTGCAGTTATCGCTGGTATCACGAAAAACCCTTATGGATATGATCCAATTAAATTCCCTGAAACGAATGCCACACGTCGCGAATTAGTACTAGATGCTATGCTTGATCAAGGTTACATCACAAAGGATGAATACGACGAAGCTATGGCAGATCCTGTTTATGACAGAATCGCATCCTATAATATAGAAAACGAAGATTCTTATAACACCTACTTTGTAGACGCTATGATTGAAGACGTTTTGGCAGATTTGATTGAGCAGGGCTATACAGAATCTGATGCTTATAAACTGATTTATCAGGGTGGTTTAACCATCGTTTCGACACAGAATATAGAAATGCAGAATATCTGTGACGAAGAAGCAAACGATTCTTCAAACTATGTAGGAAGTCCTGGTTATTCATTTAACTTATCGTTCTCTATCAAACGAGAAGATGGCACTGTTGATAGTTACTCACATCAGACAATGCTTTCTTACTATAAAAAAGTTAACAACAACGAGGAATATGATATCACATACGGTAGTGAGCAAGCAGCTTTAGATGCAATTGCGGAGTACGAAGGTGACATGTTGGAAGCTGGCGGTGAACTTGTAGAAGGTTCTGAATCCATCGTGATTACTTTACAGCCACAGGTTGCCATGACTGTCATTGAACAGAGTACTGGTGAAGTAAAAGCTTTAGTTGGTGGTCGTGGCGATAAAGTTGGTAACCGTACCTGGAATCGTGCTACAGATACTTCTCGTCAACCAGGTTCTACATTTAAAATTATCGGTTGTTATGCTGCAGCTTTAGATGCTGGCGGACTTACCCTTGCTACCACACAAAACGATGCTCCATTACAAGTGGAGGATAAAGTTTATAAAAACTACGATGATGTTTACCACGGCTGGACCACAATGCGAGAAGCAATTACTGGTTCTTATAACATTACAACCGTAAAAACTTTACAACAAATTGGTGCTGGTCTTGGTTATGAATATGCTTCAAAATTTGGTTTTACCACCTTAACAGAATCTGGCGATCGAAACTTAAGTCTTTCGCTCGGAGGTCTTACCTACGGTGTAACAAATGTGGAACTTACCGCAGCTTATGCCGCAATTGCAAACAAGGGTGAATACATTGAACCAAGTTACTATACCGCAGTTTATGATCACGAAGGAAACCTAATTTTAGACAACTCTAATCAGGAAAGACATACCGTTGTGACGGAAGAAACTGCATTCTTATTAACAAGTGCTATGCAGGATGTTATGACAGCTGGTACAGGTGGTAGAGCTTACTTCGGTGCTACAATGGCACAGGCTGGTAAATCTGGTACTACAACCTCAAACCGTGATACATTGTTCGCAGGCTATACTCCATATTACACTTGTGTAATTTGGGGAGGAAAAGATGATAACTCTATTCAGGGTGATACCTCTTATTCGAAAAATATTTGGCGTGAAACCATGGCACGTATTCATGATGGTTTGGAATATAGAGATTTTGAAATACCAAGTACGATTGTTGTAGCAAATGTTTGTAAAGAATCTGGTTTATTACCAATCCCTGGTGTATGTGATAGTTGTGTTTATACGGAATTCTTTACAGCAGAAAGCGTTCCTACTGAAACCTGCGATCATCACATTCAGCTGGATATCTGTTCAGTAACTGGCTTGATTGCTAATGCAAACTGTCCAGATAGTCAGGTGGTGTCTAAAGTTTTTATCATCGGCTCTGACCCAGCTTCTTTGGATGCACCATACCTTGCAACAGAAGCTTTTCTGGCTACAACCTGTTCACATCAGGCATCTAACACGGAGGATACGGAAGCTTCCAGTGAGGAAGAAGAAAACTCCGAAACCACCAACTCTGAAGAGGAATCAAAAAACGGAGAGTTCTCTGGTTTATCCCTCGATCCAGGGGCATGGATTGATGAAGAACTCATACGAAAAATTATGAACGGTTCAGCTAATTAAACAAAAACCAGCTAAGTGAAATACATTCACATAGCTGGTTTTTTTATTTTCACTTTTCTAAACCTCAAATATTAGGTCTCCATAAGATGGCATTGGCCACATAGATTTATCTACAATCATTTCCAGTTTATCTACTGGATCACGAAGTGCTTCCATTGCTGTATTAACTTCATCTCTATAGTAGCGAGCCTGCGCTTCACCACGTTCCATCTTAGCAGCGATGTCTGTAACTTCCTGTAACTTCGTCATTGCTTCTTTTGTTTCTACCAACAACTTTGAAGTTTCTGTTAAAAGTTCTGCCTGTACACAAACTGGTACCTCTGGGCAAGCTGCTTTTACAGAATTTAAACTATCTGCTAAAACTGTTGTATAGCGAACTACAGCTGGAATAATCTGCTTTGTGGCAATATCAATCATTGCCTTTGCTTCAATATTTAATGTCTTTGCATAAATTTCGTATTCAATTTCTTTACGAGACTCTAATTCACTCTTGCTAAATACACCGAATCTTTCAAAGGTTTCTACAGATGCAGGCGATGTATATTCTGGAATCGCATCTACCATACATGCTAAGTTTGGAAGCCCTCGACGAGCAGCTTCTGCTACCCATTCCTCAGAATATCCGTCACCATTAAAGATAATGCGTTCGTGTTGTGTCGCGTATTCCTTTATCAATTCATGCACTGCTACATCAAAATCTTCTGCTTTTTCTAATACCTCACAAGCATCAGCAAAGGCTTCTGCAATAATAGTATTAAGAATTACATTCGATTGTGCAACAGAATCCTTTGAACCGACCATTCGAAATTCAAATTTGTTACCAGTAAATGCAAATGGCGAAGTACGATTACGGTCTGCTGCATCTTTACGGAAATCTGGAAGGGTTTTTACTCCAGTTGATAATCCTTCGCCTTTAATACTGTGTGTTGCATTACCTGTTGCAATATACTGTGCAAAAATATCTTCTAGCTGCTCTCCAAGATAAATAGAAATAATAGCAGGTGGTGCTTCATGAGCACCAAGACGATGATCATTTCCAACATCCGCTGCCGATGCGCGAAGGAGACCAGCATGCTTGTCCACTGCTTTTAACACGCACGCTAACACCAATAAAAACTGTGTGTTCTCGTGTGGTCTTTTTCCTGGATTCAAAAGATTGATACCATCATCTGTAATTAGCGACCAATTGTTGTGTTTTCCTGAGCCATTTACACCTTTAAATGGTTTTTCATGAAGAAGACACTGCAACCCATGACGTCCAGCTACTTTTTTTAATGTTTCCATTACAAGTTGGTTATGGTCAACTGCCACATTACACTGTGCATAAATTGGTGCCATTTCATGCTGTGCTGGCGCTGCTTCATTATGTTCTGTCTTAGATGTTACACCAAGTTTCCAAAGTTCTACGTCTACATCTTTCATATATGCAGCAACACGATCACGAATAGCTCCAAAGTAATGGTCTTCCATCTCCTGTCCCTTTGGTGGCATTGCACCAAAAAGAGTGCGTCCTGTGAACACCAAATCTTTTCTCTTTAAATATTTTTCTCTATCTACAAGGAAATATTCCTGTTCAGGTCCTACGGATGGTGTGACCTTCTTTGATGTAGTATTTCCAAAAAGACGAATCAAACGAAGTGACTGCTCACCTACTGCTTCCATGGAACGAAGAAGAGGTGTTTTCTGATCTAAGGCTTCTCCTGTATAGGAACAGAACGCAGTCGGAATACAAAGCGTTGCTCCCCCAGCATCCTGACGAACAAAAGCAGGAGAGGTACAATCCCATGCTGTATAGCCTCTGGCTTCAAAAGTCGCGCGAAGTCCTCCTGATGGGAAAGACGAAGCATCTGCTTCTCCTTTAATTAATTCTTTTCCTGAGAAGCTCATAAGTACCTTGCCGTTTGGCATAGGTGCAGTAATAAAAGAATCATGCTTTTCAGCAGTTACACCCGTAAGTGGCTGGAACCAGTGTGTAAAGTGCGTAGCACCTTTTTCAATTGCCCATTCTTTCATTTCATGAGCAATAACATCCGCTGTCTCGATATCCAGTTCTCCACCTTCTTCGATAATCTGATGTAATTTGTTATATACCTTCTTTGGAAGACGTTCTTGCATGGCAGAATCGTCAAATACATTTTCTCCAAAGATTTCTGATACTTTAATTCTCAAATTTTCGTTCATGGATATTTCCTTTCACGTATAAGCATTTCTTATTAATAGTATGTAGATAATATACTCCTCTTCTAAGCAAATGTAAAGAAAAAACGGACGCAGAATTGCGTCCGTTTTTTGGTTTTATTTTTAAGCTTTTCCTACAGAACCAAAAAGTTCCATTTTTTCTTTTACGGTAGCTTTGATGCCTTCGAATCCTGGATTTAATAATTTACGAGGGTCGAATCCTTTGCCTTCTAAATCTTTTCCAGCTTCTACATATGTACGTGTAGCTGCAGCAAATGCTAACTGACATTCTGTGTTAACGTTAATTTTTGCAACACCAAGATCAATTGCTTTTTTAATCATATCTTCAGGAATACCTGTACCTCCATGAAGTACTAATGGCATTGTACCTGTTTTTGCCTGAATTGCATCGAGAGTTTCAAAGCTAAGTCCTGCCCAGTTGTCTGGATATTTTCCGTGGATGTTTCCGATACCAGCTGCAAGCATATCTACACCAAGATCAGCGATTGCTTTACATTCATCTGGATCTGCACATTCACCAGCACCTA
>CAZVOY010000050.1:0-11561 GCA_964628865.1 uncultured Lachnobacterium sp.
CTTCGGTCGGCGCTAAACAGACGTCCACTGGACGTCTAGCGCCCGTCTATCGCTTTTCTTTTTTCAATTCTGTTATACTCTTGATTTATCGCGTGTTTTTCAGTAAAATATATGTTTAAGGATACCTATTTATAATGGGTGTAGAATATGATAAAACAAGGGGAGAAAAAAACATGAGTTTAGCAGATAAAATTTTTGTAGATATGTGTAAAGATATTATTGAAAATGGAACTAGTACGGAAGGAGAAAAAGTACGTCCAGTGTGGCCTGATGGAACTAGTGCATATACAATTAAAAAATTTGGTGTTGTGAACCGTTATGATTTATCAAAAGAGTTCCCCGCACTTACACTTCGTAAAACTGGTATTAAATCATGTACTGACGAGCTTCTTTGGATTTGGCAGAGAAAATCAAATAATATTCATGATTTAAAACCACATATTTGGGATGAATGGGCAGATGAAAATGGTTCTATCGGAAAAGCTTATGGATATCAGATGGGCGTAAAACATCAGTACAAAGAAGGCATGTTTGACCAGATTGATCGAGTAATTTATGATTTGAAAAACAATCCATTCAGCCGTCGAATTATGACAAATATTTATGTGCATCAGGATCTTCATGAAATGAATCTTTATCCATGTGCATATAGTATGACATTCAATGTAACACAGAAACCTGGTGATGAAAAGCTTACATTAAATGCCATCTTAAACCAGCGTTCACAGGATGTGTTGGCAGCAAATAACTGGAATGTATGTCAGTATGCAGTGCTAGTTCATATGCTTGCTCAGGTCTGTGATATGCAAGTGGGCGAATTAGTACATGTCATTGCAGATGCACACATTTATGATAAACATGTACCTATTATCAAAGAATTGATTGAAAGAGAACAGTATCCAGCTCCAAAATTCTGGTTAAACCCTGAAATCAAAGATTTCTATGATTTTACTCCAGATGATGTAAAACTTATTGATTATGAAGCTGGTCCACAGATTAAAGATATTCCTATTGCGATTTAGCTTTGAAGGAAATATAGGTATTTGAAAGGAAACAACTATGAATTTAATTGCAGCTGTAGATAAGAACTGGGCGATTGGAAAAGATAATAAACTTTTAGTATCAATTCCAATGGATATGAAATTTTTTAGAGAAACTACCACAGGAAAAGTAGTAGTTATGGGGAGAAAGACATTGGAAAGTTTTCCAAATGGTTTACCTTTAAAGAATCGTACAAATATTGTTTTGACGCATAATGAAAATTATGATGGAAAAGGCGCTATTGTCGTCCACTCTATGGAAGAATTACACGAAGAGTTAAAGAAGTACAATAGCGAAGATATTTATGTGATTGGTGGAGAGCAGTTATATAAAGCGCTTGTGGATGAGTGTGATGTGGCTCATATTACAAAAATTAATTTTGCTTATGATGCAGATGCGTATTTCCCAAATCTGGATGAAAAGCCAGAGTGGAAAATTGTAGCAGACAGCGAAGAACAGACATATTTTGATTTAGAATTTTACTTCTATAAATATAAAAAAGTAAAATAGGGGTGTAGATGATGGATATTACAGGAAGAAAGTTATTTGTAAAGGCTTTGATGGAAGAGGGCGTAGATACCATCTTCGGTTATCCAGGCGGAACAGTAACAGATTTATTTGATGAATTATATAAAACAGACGCAATTCGTTTGGTATTACCACGTCATGAACAGGGTTTGATTCATGAAGCAGAAGGTTATGCAAAATCTACTGGTAAGACAGCAGTTTGTTTAGTAACGAGTGGTCCTGGTGCAACAAATACCATGACTGGTATCGCAGACGCATACTATGACAATGTTCCTTTGGTGTGTTTTACAGGTCAGGTTCCTCTAAATCTGATTGGTAATGATGCGTTCCAGGAAGTTGACGTAGTAGGTATGACTCGCAGTATTACGAAATACAGCGTAACTGTTCGTAGACGTGAGGATTTAGGTAAGATTATTAAGATGGCATTCCAGATTGCTAATTCAGGAAAGCCAGGTCCAGTCCTTATCGATATTCCAAAAGATATTCAGACGGCATTAGGTTCCGCGAACTATCCATCTCACGTGGATATTCGTGGTTATAAACCATGTAATAGTGTACACGTAGGACAGTTGAAAAAAGGATATAAATTAATTAAGTCTGCAAAGAAACCATTGGTGCTTGTAGGTGGTGGAGTAAACCTTGCCAGAGCAAATGCAGAACTTTTGGAATTTGTAGAAAAAATGAATATTCCAGTAGTATCTACAATCATGGGAAAAGGTGCAATTCCTACGGATTACGAACTTTATGTAGGTAATAGTGGTATGCATGGAAAATATGCAGCAAACAAAGCTGTTAGTGAATGTGACTTGCTGTTCTCAATTGGTACTCGTTTTAATGACCGTATTACAGGTGATTTAAATGAGTTTGCGCCAAAGGCACAGATTGTACATATCGATATCGATACCGCATCTATCTCTCGTAACGTAGTAGTAGATGTGCCAATCGTAGCGGATGCAAAACTTGCTCTTGAAAAATTAGTAGAATGGGCAGAACCAAAGAAACATAAAGCTTGGATAGAAGAGATTAAAGAGTGGGAAAAAGAAAATCCTTTGGAAATGCGTAGAGACAAGGGTCTTTCCCCACAGATGATTATGGAACACATTAATGCAAATTATCCAGAAGGTATCTATGTAACAGACGTAGGACAGCATCAGATGTGGGCGACACAGTATTTAGAGCTTGGTGCAAAGAATCAGCTCATTACTTCTGGTGGTTTAGGAACCATGGGCTTTGGTTTCCCAGCTGCTATCGGTGCAAAGATTGCTAATCCTGAAAAGGATGTTGTATGTATTTCTGGAGATGGCGGTATGCAGATGAATATTCAGGAAATGGCTACAGCAGTTGTAAATGGTTCGAATGTAACCGTTTGTATTTTGAATAACTATTATTTGGGTATGGTTCGTCAGATGCAGCAACTTTTCTATGGAAAACGCTATATTGCGACCTGTTTAAGACGCAGAACCACATGTCCTGCAAACTGTAAAGGACCAAATCCAGCGTGTCCGCCATACACACCTGATTTTGTAAAATTAGCAGAAAGCTATGGTGCATATGGTATTCGTGTAGAAAAAGAAGAGGATATCGATGCAGCATTTGCAGAAGCAAAGAAACATAAAGATGCTCCAACAATCATTGAATTTATGATTTCAACAGATGAACTCGTACTTCCAATGGTTAAGGGTGGAAACCCAATGAGCGAAATGATTTTGAAATAGGAGGGAAAAGCTTTTGACTATGAAAAATAGATGGATTGCGTTGTATGTAGAAAATGAAGTCGGCGTACTGGCAAAGGTTGCAGGGCTTTTCGCTGGAAAATCCTACAACTTACATTCCTTGACCGTAGGTACTACAGAGGATGAAACTGTCTCTCGTATGACCATCGGTGTAACCAGTGATGATATTACCTTTGAGCAGATTAAAAAACAGCTTAATCGTATGGTGGAAGTCATCAAGGTAATGGATTTAACAGATACTCCTACGCATATGAAAGAAATCTTGTATGTGAAAGTGAATAATATTACACCAGAAGAAAAAGCGGAGGTTTTCCAGATTGCACAGGTGTTTGCGGTAGATGTCGTTGATATCGGAGCGGATAGTGTTTTGCTAGAGTGTAAACTGGTGGAACGTAAAAACAACGAATTAATCGCATTATTAAAATCTAGATTCAAACGTATAAACGTAGTGCGCGGTGGCGCAGTAGCAATTGAATCTATCAGCACAAAGTGTAGATAAGAAAGGGCTTATACATGCAGGCGATTTTTGAATCAATCAATGGAATTTTTTCATTTGTTGGACCTTTATCGGATTTTCTTTGGGATTTTCCTACAAACATAGAATGGTACGCAAATATTCCAATTATTGGAAACTTTTCTTTAGCAATTATTTTGTTAGTGGGATCGGGTATCTTTTTTAGTTTTAAACTTGGATTTATACAGGTAACTCATTTTAAAAAGGGTATCAGTATAATGACAGAAAAGCGAAGTGTAGATACAGGTATTTCGCCAATGGCAGCATTTTTGCTAAGCTCTGCAATGCGAGTTGGACCTGGTAATATTCTTGGTGTAACCGGGGCTATTGCTGTAGGTGGGCCTGGAGCGTTGTTCTGGATGTGGGTATCTGCATTTTTTGGTATGGCGTTGGCTTATATGGAAGCTGTTCTCGCGCAGATTTTTAAAGAGAAAAAGGGCGACGAATTTGTGGGCGGACTTCCATTTTATGGGAGAAAACTACTTGGCAATAGTGTATGGGTAGGTGTGTTCTTATCCGTCTTATATATTTTGTATGCGCTTTGTTGTTTACCAGCACAGGGATTTAATGTAGTATCTTCCATTGGAACGATGGCAGAAATTGTAACAGGTACAACAATTGCTAGTGATTCTATGTTTTACTATGTTGTTGGTGGTATAATTATTGCCATTACTGCTATTATAGCTTTTGGCGGAATTAAAAAAGTAAGCAAATGGACGGATAAAATGGTACCGGTTATGGCGGTACTTTATATCGCTACGGTTCTAGTATTGATTATCTTGAATATAGATCAGATTCCATATTTCTTTAGCGCTGTATTGCAAGGTGCATTTAAGCCAGAAGCCTTCTTTGGAGGTGTATTTGGTACAGTTTTAGCACAGGGTGTGAAACGTGGGCTTATGTCAAATGAAGCTGGTCAGGGGACTATTACTATGTCAGCAGCATCCGCTGATGCTAAGCATCCATGTGAACAAGGGATTTTGGCATCTATCGGTGTATTTTTAGATACTATCGTAATTTGTACTTTGTCGGGCTTTGTGGTAGTTATGGCACATTGTTGGACAGGAGAAAATGCAGATGCATGGGTGCTTATGGATAAACTTCCAAAATTTAATGAATCCATCGCGACACTTACCCCAGGAACTGCATTTAATGCCGTTGTGACATTTATTATCACTTTGTGTTTTTGTTTGTTTGCATACACTTGCTTGCTGGGAATGATTAGCTTCTCTGAAATTGCAGCAAATCGCATCAAACAAAGCAAAGGATTTATCAATGGAGTTCGAATTGTTGCTCTTTGTGTAGCGACTTTTGGTATTCTTTGTAATATCGCAGGACTTGAACTTGGAAACCTTTGGGCATTTTCAGATTTGGGAAATATTCTGATTGTATTCTTTAACGTTCCAATCGTGTATGTTGGAGCAAAATATGTATTTAAGGCAACTGCACATTATAAGAAAAATGATGGTACACCATTTACTTCTAAGGTTATCGATCGAGATGACTGTGAGTATTGGGATGAGAAAGCAGAAAAATAGAATATGTATTTAAAAGGTGTTGGAGGAATCCAGCACCTTTTTTCTTAGAAAACAAGAAAAAGTTATACGAACTGTGACCTCATATTGATTTGTCTATGGATAGGTGTAATATACGTAAAAACAAAAGAGTACTATAACAAATTTGTTATTGAATAATTATAACAAATTTGTTATAATTAGAAAGGAGAAGAATGTACGATATTATTTTTTATGAAGATCGAAATGGCTATAGTGAGATTAGATCATTGTTGAAAGTATTAGAGAAGGATTCTTTACAAAAAAGACACAAAAAACTCCAAGAAGAGAAATTGAACGTGCAAAACGGTATCTAAAAGATTATATGGAAAGGAATAAGTAGCATGTTGAAATGGGAAGAGGTTAGAGCTGAATTAAATCTTACACCAGAAGATGAAGTACAAATAGAGTTTGAGAAAGATTTAATCAGAACGATGATAAAAATTCGTGAAGAGCAAGAGTTAACACAGGCACAACTGGCGGAAAAGTGTAATTTGAAGCAATCTGCGATTGCGCGATTGGAAAAAATGACTCATTCACCGCGTGTTGACACTTTGCTGGATATTTTAACGAAGCTTGGTTATACATTAAAAATTGTACCAATAGAAACGGAAGGACAGCGATAAGTCGCTGTCCTTTTTTGTAGTATATTGCAATTATGTATTGTTTGTATTATAATTACTAATACAAAAGAGGTGAAACTATGATTATTGCAATTAATGAGTATTCAGATATTCCAATATATATACAGATACGAAATCAGATAGTGCTGGGTATTTCTGATGGGAGATTGGCTCCAGGTGAGCAGCTTCCGACAGTGCGTGGATTGGCAGAGGAAATGGGTATCAATTCTATGACGGTGAATAAAGCCTATCAGATGTTGAAACAAGAGGGATATATTTACACAGACCGAAGGAATGGTGCGAAGGTGAGAGAGCGATTAGAGTTTTCCAGTGAACTGCCTGCTGAATCCAAAGAACTGCTTCAACGAGTGATTTCTGAGGCAAAAGTAAGAGGCATTACGAAGGAAGATTTTTATAAAATTTGTGAGGAGTATTTTTAAGAAAGGGAGGATATGTTATGACTTTAATTTTAAATGTAATATTTCTAGTAACTTGTTATCCAATTTTATTCTTTTTATATTTTATGTTACGTAAAGCACATGACAAGAATGGATATTGTTTTGGAGCGACCTTGAAAAGAGAACTTCGTGAGGATGATGCAGTAAAGAAAATAATTGCGGATTACCAGAAAAATTTAAAAACCTCTATGATTGTTTTGGTAGTAAGCATTTTACCAGTGTTTTTCATACCATCGGTATCTATCGCAATGACCATATGGATGATTTGGCTGTTAGTCGTTTGTTTTTACCCTATGTTTTGGATGGCAAAAGGAAACAAGCAGATTCTTGAACTGAAGCAGGAAAGAGGTTGGAACCAGACCAGTGAAGTGGCTTACACAGATTTAAAGACAGCAGCTGTTCCTAGAAAAGTAAAGCTTGTTAGTTTTTTACCAACACTGATTTTTAGTACGATTCCTGTAGCTTTGTCGTTTGTGATGTTTGAAACAGAGGAGTTGGGGACATTTGGGTGGATTGTAGCGATTTTTGCATTATGTACCTACCTGTTTTATGCATGTGCTGTGTGGACAGATAAGCAGAAAATTACAATTATCTGTGAAGACAGTGATACCAATATGAATTTTGCTAGAGCAAAGAAACAGGCTTGGAAGAATTATTGGTTGGCGTGCTCATGGATTAATGGCATTTTCACATGGATGGTGCTTCTTTTCGTGTGGCAGCGTGACTGGGGCATGATGGGACTTGTTTGGGGATCTGTAGTTTACGGAGTAGTTGTAATAGTAGTAACCATGTGGCTGATTAAAAAACTTAAAAATATAAGTGATGCATATGAGCCAAAACGTACGGTGTTTGATGCAGCAGATGACGATAAACACTGGATTTACGGACTCATGTATTATAACGAAAATGATAAGCATATTATGGTGGAAAATCGTATGGGCACAGGTACTGCCATGAATATGGCAACTGGTGTTGGAAAAGGAAGTTATTTATTTGCAACACTTACGTTACTAATCATTCCAGTTATGTGTGTATGGCTTATCATGATGGAATTTACACCTTTGGACACAAAGGTGGTAGACGACACCATCGTATGTACGCACTTGAGTGTGGAATATGAAATTCCTTTGGAAGATATTGAAGAGTATACAGTACTCATAGATTTGCCAAAGATGACAAAAGTAAGTGGAACTGGTATGGATAATATTCTCAGCGGAACATTTGAAATTTATCGTGAAGGTAAGTTCGAAGCATTTTTGAATCCGCAGAATGATTTGTTTATCAAGATTGTGACGGAGGATGAATCGTATTACATCAGCGGCATAAATGATGATGCAACGCAGGAGATAATAGATGAGATAGAGAGAAGCGCAGAGTAGCGCTTCTCTTTTTATATGTAAAAATGTTGCACATTTCAGACGTTTTGTTGTGACTTTTAAAACTCGTCTTGCAAAGAAAAAATGTCGCGATATAATGAAGTTATCACATATCAAAGGAGAATAGTCATGATTTGGCAAAAAGTATTGGATAAATTCAAAGAGTTGTTTGGCGATGAAGGTGAAATAGGTGTTTACTTTGCACCAGGTCGCGTAAATATGATAGGGGAACATACGGATTATAACGGAGGACATGTGTTTCCATGTGCTCTTACCATTGGTACATACGGGGTTGCTCGTAAGAGAACGGATAAAAAGCTTCGTTTTTATTCTTTGAATTTTGAACATCTTGGTGTCATGGAATCCAGTGTGGAAAATCTGAAACCTGAAAAAGAAGCAGATTGGACCAATTATCCAAAGGGTGTTATGTGGGCATTTGGTGAAAAGGGAATGCCAGTAGAACAGGGAATGGATTTGGTTTTGTTTGGTAATATTCCAAACGGATCAGGACTTTCTTCTTCTGCATCCGTAGAAGTATTGACTGGATTTATCCTAAGAGACATGTTTGGATTCGATGTGACAAATCAGGATTTAGCGCTAATCGGTCAATATTCAGAAAATAAATTTAATGGTGTTAATTGTGGTATTATGGATCAATTTGCCATTGCAATGGGAAAAGTCGGACATGCTATTTTTCTAGATACTGCTACTTTGGAATACGAATACGCTCCAATCAATTTGGAAAATGCAAAGATTGTTATTGCATGCAGTAACAAAAAGCGTGGTCTTGGAGATTCCAAGTATAACGAAAGAAGAAGCGAATGTGAAACAGCATTAGCAGAAATTCAGACAGTAAGGGATATTAACTCTCTTGGTGAACTTACAGAAAAAGAATTCGAAGAAGTAAAAGAAAATATAAAATCAGATGTTCGCATGCAAAGAGCAAAACATGCGGTATATGAAAATCAGAGAACCGTAAAAGCAGTACAAGCTTTGCAGAACAACGATGTTGCCTTGTTTGGCGAACTTATGAATGCATCCCACGTTTCTTTACGTGATGACTACCAAGTAACAGGAATCGAGCTGGATACCTTGGTAGAAGAAGCGTGGAAGGTAGAGGGTGTTATAGGTTCACGTATGACAGGTGCAGGATTTGGCGGTTGTACCGTGAGTATTGTAAGAAACGATTCTGTTGAAACCTTCATTGCTCAGGTTGGAAAGGCATACGAAGAAAAAATCGGTTATCCAGCAGATTTTTATGTGGTAGAAATCGGTGATGGACCTCAAAAATTATTCTACTAGACATAAGTTGTTAAATAAGGTAAAATATGTGTTTAGTGTAGAAATTATTGTCATGGAGGAAGTGCATGGGTAATTGGGAAGATAACGTGCGCAAAGTAGTTCCTTATATACCAGGTGAACAGCCAAACAAGGAACACATGATAAAACTAAATACGAATGAAAATCCATATCCGCCAGCACCTGGCGTGAAAAGAGTTTTGGAAAATTTTCAAACGGATAAGCTACGTCTTTATCCAGATCCTGTGATTGGAAAACTGGTACAGGCGATTGCAGATTATTATGATGTTAGCAAAGAGGAAGTGTTCGTAGGAGTAGGTTCTGATGATGTACTTGCTATGATTTTTATGACCTTCTTCCAAGGAAGAGAGCCTATTCTTTTTCCTGACATCACTTATTCATTTTATGATGTATGGGCGGATATGCTGCGTATTCCATATAAGAAAGTGCCATTAGATTCTCACTTTTGCATTGATCCAAAGGATTATAATATCCCAAATTGTGGTATTGTATTTCCAAATCCTAATGCACCAACAGGTGAGTTGATGACTCTGGAGCAAGTGGAAGAAATCATCAAAGCAAATCCAGATGTAATGGTCGTAGTGGATGAAGCATATATTGATTTTGGAGGCGAGAGTGCATTACCGCTTATTAAAAAATATGATAATGTAATCGTAGTACAGACCTTTTCGAAATCTAGATCTATGGCAGGATCGAGAATCGGATTTGCGATTAGTAATGAAAAGGTAATCAAATATCTTAACGATGTAAAATACTCTTTTAATTCCTATACTATGGATGCTCTTACCATTGAGTTAGGTACTGCGGCAATTCAGGATAGAGAATATTTTGAAAGAACTAGAGATAAAATTATAGAAACGAGAGAGTGGACCAAAGTAGAACTAAAAAAACTTGGATTTACATTTGGGGATTCTAAGAGTAATTTTGTTTTTGTAACGCATGAAACGGTATCCGCAGTAGAATTGTATCAGGCACTTCGCGAAGCGGATATATATGTGAGATACTTTAGTAAGCCAGATAGAATTAGCAATTATCTGCGAATTTCTATCGGAACAGAAGAAGAGATGATAGAACTGATTCAGTTCTTGAAATCATATATGCAACAATATAGTTGATTACAGAAAGGAAGAAAAAATGAACTTTTTATTTGACATTATTAAAGGTGCACTTGTAGGTGTAGCAAACATTATCCCAGGTGTAAGTGGTGGTACTATGATGGTGTCCATGGGTATTTACGAAAAAATCATTGGTTGTGTAAATAATTTATTCAAAGACATTAAGAAAACAATTATGACACTTTTACCAATTGGTATCGGTATGTTGCTTGGTGTGGCAGTATTTTCTTTCATCATTCCATGGTGTTTGGAAGTATATCCTTTCCCAACAAGTTTTTGTTTTATCGGTTTAATTCTTGGTGGTATCCCAGCAATTGTTAAACCTGCAAAAGAAAGCTTAAACAAAGAAGGAAAAAGCATTTCTGCACCACATATTATTGCATTCGTAGCATTGTTTGCATTAGCTGTTGGTATGGCATCTATGAATGAAACACAGAGCTTTTCAGCTAACTTTGAACTTAACATCGGATTTATGATTACCATTTTCTTGGTCGGAGTGGTTGCAGCAGCAACTATGGTTATTCCAGGTGTGAGTGGTTCTTTGGTGCTTATGATTTTAGGATTCTATGCTGGAATCATGGAATCTATCAGTGGATTTATTTCAGCAGTGTTTGCATGGGATTGGAATGCAATTCTCTATTACGTAGGAGTGCTTGTTCCATTTGGTATCGGCGTAATTGTAGGTATTCTTGCTGTAGCAAAATTAATTGAATGGTTATTTGCAAAATTCCCATCAGTTACTTACAGTGGTATTTTAGGACTTATCGTAGCATCTCCTGTTGCGATTGTAATCAAAATGGGTACAAATAATATCAACGTTGTAACAATTATTGTAGGTATCGTCCTCTTAGTCGTAGGAACCTGGTTTACATACTGGTTCGGCAAAAAGACAGAAGGTATGGAATAATTTACTTGAATATGGAGCTGTCGCAAAACGGATTTTATTTCCGTGGCGCGATGGCTTTTTTTAATATGTAAATCCTAAATATAATTCGTCCTTCTTTTACTGACGTTTTCTTATTTGAAAAATGCCATAGTCCTAAAAAGACTTTCTGCTAGATGTTTTTGTGTCTTACAACCGCTTCGACTATCCGAGTGATAATGTCCGCGGGCTGGAAACACTCATCCACTTTCCAGTTTCTCTAGGTGGGCAAATTTATAAAGTTGAGATTACATGTGCCACGCGAAAACTCGCTTCGCTCAAACACTTGCGTTGGCACATGACATTTTATAAATCTGCCCACGAAGAGAAACTACGAAAAGTCTCTGAATGTGTTTCTACGCTCCGCGCACATATCAT
>CAZVOY010000051.1:0-11468 GCA_964628865.1 uncultured Lachnobacterium sp.
GATTTAAAGGGAAACTCTTACTTTGAAAGGTATCGATGGTGCAGCTCAGATTGCAGCTCTTATGGAAAAAGCTCGTACAGAAGTACCTGCTAAGATTGGCGAATACGATGTAATCGAAGTAGTCGACTACAAAGCATGCACAAGAAAAGATATGAAGACTGGTGAAGTTACACCTAGTGGACTTCCAAGTTCAAACGTATTCTACTATGTATTAAATGATGATGCATGGTGTTGTGTACGTCCTTCAGGAACAGAACCAAAGATTAAATTCTACTTTGGTGTAAAAGGAACATCTCTCGAAGATGCTGTAGCTAAGAACGAAGCTTTGAAAAAAGCAACAATGGCTATGTTTGAGTAGACCGAGTGCAAGCGAGACTGGAAAGACGAAGTCTTTACACAGCGAGGGACGAAGGTCGCGAGTGAGCTTTGCTCACGAGGAAAAATGCCACCCAGGGGCTAAGCCCCTGGGTGAGAATTTATAGGAAGTACTTGTAATTATGATGAAAGTATACATTTGTCCGAAGTGTGGATGGATGAGAATGGTATCAAGAAGAAGTGTAGTAGAGTGTCACAAATGTGGATTGGAACAAATGACACTCTCAAATTTATCTATGGTTGATTATACAAACATGAGCGAAAAAGAACGTGCAGACTATGTAGAAGGCTGGATGTATATTCACAGTAGGAAGGGAAAGTAATATGGCAGATAGACGTGAGAAAACAACTAAATCTGCAAATGGTGGCAAAGCAAATTATCAGGGGACAGAATCAAGAGCGGAACGCATCGCGAGAAAACGTAAAAAACAAAAACGTAAATTGATTTTGTTTGTTCTCGAATTGCTTTGCTTATTTGCGTTATTAGTGGGATTATATATTTGGTCATCCGTAGGGAAAATAGAGGATGAAGGCTATACTAATATAGCAATATTTGGATTGGATAACCGTGAGTCAGGAAATTATGAAAATGGACATTCTGACACAATAATGGTAGCGAGCATTAACAATGAGACAAAAGAAATTAGTCTGATTTCGGTATACCGCGACACCTACTTGATGGTAGGTGAAGACACTTATAGTAAGGCAAATGCTGCATACTATAAAGGTGGTGTAGATCAGGCTGTAGAAATGCTAAATACAAATCTGGATTTGGATATTACGGAGTATGTATGTGTGGACTGGGCGGCATTGGTAGAAGCGATTGATGCTTTGGGCGGTGTTGAAATAGAAGTGACGGCGCAGGAGGCAGAATTAATCAATGCATACTTGTTTGAGATAGATGCGATGACAGGACAGACTACGGAATATGTTTATGGAGAAGGCGTAAAAACCTTAACTGGTGCACAGGCTACTTCGTATGCACGTATTCGAAGTACAGCGGGAGATGATTTCAAACGTACTTCTCGTCAGAGAATTGTTTTAGATGCGATGCTTACGAAGGCAAAGGATGCTAGTGTGTTTACTTTGATTGAGATATGTAATGCAGTATTTGATGATATTTCTACTAGCTTGTCATTGTCTGATATCACCGGTTTGGCTTGGCATGTAAAGGAATATCAGTTAATCGCTAGTGAAGGATTTCCATTTGAACAGACTACAAAGGTCATATCTGGAACAGGGGATTCTGTTATTCCAGCGACATTAGAAAGCAACGTATCAGCGCTTCATTTGTATTTCTTTGGAATTGAAGAGTATGAACCATCTGATACGGTAAAAGAGATAAGTGATACGATTGTAGAAAAAACAGGAGTAAACGAATGAGAGCAGAAGTAATTGAAAAAATCAATGCAACAAATCAGAAGTATTTAAAGAACCTTATAGGGAAAGATATTCCACAGAAATTGGTAGATCAGCTGAATAATATGAATTGGTCCTATTTGGATTTGATTGATCATAAGGAACAACAACGCGGACAGTTTGCGCCATTAGGTGCATTAGAGCTTCCTGAAATCGAAGCAAAAAAAGAAGAATTTAAAGCAATCGGTATGGAAGCAATCCGCAACTGTAAAGTAGGTGCGATTCTCTTGGCTGGTGGTCAGGGGACACGTCTTGGCTTTGATAAAGCAAAAGGTATGTACAATATTGGTGTAAACAAGGACCTTTATATTTTTGAACAGTTAATTCGTAATTTACAGAAGGTAACAAAGGAAGCTGGTGTGGATGTGCCACTTTACATTATGACAAGTGACAAAAATGATGAGCAGACACGTGCCTTCTTTGAGGAACACGATTACTTTGGTTACAACAAAGATTACATAAAGTTCTTTGTGCAGGAAATGGTTCCAGCAGTAGACTTTGCAGGAAATGTATTGGTGGAAGCAGAAGATTCTCTTGCGATGTCTCCAAATGGTAATGGCGGCTGGTTTACTTCTTTGGTAAAAGCTGGTTTAGGCGAAGATATGAAGAAAAAAGGCATTGAATGGCTCAATGTATTTGCTGTGGATAATGTGCTTCAGCAGATTGCTGACCCAGTATTTGTAGGTGCTACGATTCAGTCTGGATGCGTATCTGGTTCCAAAGTAGTGCGTAAATGTGATCCATACGAAAGAGTAGGAGCACTTTGCTTAGAAGATGGAAAACCATCCATTATCGAATACTACGAGCTTACTCCAGAAATGGCAGAGGCTACAAATGAAACAGGTTCTCTTCTTTATGGTTTTGGTGTTATTTTAAACTATTTATTTAGTGTCAATAAATTATTTGAAATTGCAGAACAGCAGTTGCCACTTCATATTGTAGAGAAGAAAGTTCCATATATTGATGAAAACGGAGTAGCAGTAAAACCTGAAACTCCAAATGCATATAAATTTGAAACATTGATTCTTGATATGATTTTTATGATGGATAATTGTTTGTCTTTTGAAGTAGATAGAGAAAAAGAATTTGCACCTGTGAAAAACGCAACAGGTGTGGATTCGGTAGAGTCGGCGAGAGAGTTATTGCAGAAAAATGGAATTGAAATCTAAGTTTTAAGAAAGTTTATATTCCTTTTATGGAACAGACATATTTTCTACACATTTTGCAGGTAGAATAGGTGTGCTAACAGGGAAAGGAAGAGGTATAACAATGGATCACAATTTCAACAATTATAATCCTTATACAAATCCAGGAAATGGATTTCATACAGAATCGCAAGAGACGCAATACAAGGAAGTAGAGCCAGATGTAGAGAAAAAGAAGAAAAGTGCTTTTGAAGGTTTTGGAGTAACTCTTGTTAAGACAGTTACAATAGCCTTGGTGTTTGGTCTCGTGGCAGGTATTGCAGGTTCTACAGTGCTTCATTTTAGTGGAATTACGCTTGGTATTTTTGAAGAGAAAGAGGATTCCTATGATGAGGAAGAAACTGCTGATGATAACACGGTATCAGGCGGTATTCAGCAGACAAATGTAGATGTATCAGCTAGTGTTGCTATTATGGATGTTTCTGATGTAGTAGAAAATGCAATGCCATGTGTAGTAGCGATTAACACTACGTATGAGGTAACCTATCAGTATGGATGGGGAAGAACCTACACAGAGGAAAGTGAAAGTGCAGGTACTGGATTTATTATCAAGCAGGATAAAAAATATATTTACATTGCTACAAACAATCATGTAGTGGCAGATGCCACCAGTCTTACGGTACAGTTTTGCGATGGAACAGAGGTTGAGGCAGAGATAAAAGGGACTGTAGAGACAAAAGATTTGGCAGTAGTAAAAGTAAAAGTATCAGATATTAGCAACGCTACATTAAAAGAAATTCGCGTGGCAACATTAGGTGATTCGAATGAATTGGAAGCTGGTCAAGCGGCTATTGCAATTGGAAATGCATTGGGCTATGGTCAATCAGTTACCACGGGCGTAATCAGTGCCATAGGACGTTCTGTTACAGTAACAGATTCTACCACAGGAACCACGGTAGTAAACAATAATCTGATTCAGACAGATGCTGCTATTAACCCTGGTAATAGTGGTGGTGCATTATTAAACAGTAACGGTGAAGTAATCGGGATTAACTCTGTGAAATATGCAGATACCGATGTAGAAGGTATGGGATATGCCATTCCAATTAATGATGCAATGCTAATTATTGAGAAATTGATTGATGGTGAAAAAATCGATGAATCCAATTCTGGATATTTAGGTATTCAGGGAGGGGATTCTAGCCTGGGTGCTTATGTGCATTCGGTATTGGATGGATCAGCTGCGGAAAAAGCAGGAATCCAATCAGGTGATATCATTATAGAATTTGATGGCTCGGACATTGCTACTATGAGCCAATTGAAAGAATTGTTAAGCTATCATCCAGCGGGAGATGAAGTGACATTTGTTATTTTAAGACCACAGGGTGAAGATGAATACACAGAGATGGAGATTAAGGTAGTGCTAGATGATGCCAGCATTATCGCACAATAAGTGGAGGATAGATTCATATGAAGTATGATTATTTGGTAGTGGGTGCAGGTTTATACGGTGCAGTTTTTGCGCAGAAGGCAAAGGAAGCTGGTAAAACAGTTTTAGTAATCGACAAACGCCCAAATATCGCAGGGAATGTATATACAGAAGAGGTGGAAGGTATTAATGTGCATGTTTATGGTGCTCATATCTTCCATACAAATAATAAAGAGGTTTGGGAATACATTACGAAATTTGCAGAGTTTAACCGCTTTACAAATTCTCCAGTAGCAAATTACAAAGGAGAACTCTATTCCCTTCCATTTAATATGTACACCTTTAATAAAATGTGGGGTGTAGTTACTCCAGAAGAAGCGGCTGCAAAAATTGAGGAGCAGAAAAAAGCAGCTGGTGTGACAGAACCAAAGAACCTGGAAGAACAGGCAATCAGTCTCGTAGGTACAGATATCTACGAAAAACTTGTAAAGCATTACACAGAAAAACAGTGGGGAAGACCATGTACAGAACTTCCATCCTTTATTATAAAGAGACTTCCAGTTCGTCTTACCTTTGACAACAACTATTTCAATGCGCTCTATCAGGGTATTCCAGTTGGAGGTTATACAAAGATGGTAGCAAATCTTTTAGACGGTATTGAAGTAAGACTTGGCGTAGATTACTTGGAAAACAAAGCGGAATATGATGCAATGGCAGACAAGGTTGTATATACAGGTGCGATTGACGCATACTTTGATTACAAGCTTGGAGCATTAGAATATCGTTCGGTACGTTTTGAAACAGAAGTTTTAGATATGCCAAACTATCAGGGAAATGCAGCGGTAAATTACACCGATGGCGATTCGCCATACACACGTATCATTGAGCATAAATGGTTCGAGTTCGGTAAGGACGCAAATGGCAATGATTTACCAAAGACGGTTATCAGCCGTGAGTATAGTTCAGAGTGGAAACTTGGTGATGAACCATACTATCCAGTAAATGATGAAAAGAATGGTGCACTTTATGCGCAGTACAAAGAATTGGCTGCTGGAGAATCTAATATTATCTTTGGTGGTCGTCTTGGCGAATACAAATATTATGATATGGACGCTGTGATTGCTAGTGCATTAGAAATGGCAAACAAAGAATTAAGTTAAATGTTTTGTGCAAATTGCTAATCGTATTGGAAAATATAGGTAATTTGCACTAAATTTCTCCTGTATACATGTGCGATTTGTAAAAAATACATATTGTTATTCTATTTTCTCAGGATTATAATTACGAAGGTTACTTGATAAACGTTGAGAAATAGGAGATAATCATGTTTACAAACAAGGGACTTCTGATGCAGTATGTTAGATTTGCTGCAGTAGGAATTACAAGCCTTATGGTGGATTACGGGGTTATGGTGTTTTTAACAGAAAACACCGCGTTAGGCTATTTTAAAGCCTGCGCGTTTTCATATACATTGTCTGTTATCGTGAACTATGTTTTAAGTATGAAATATGTGTTTCATGGTAGAGAGGACATGGGTAAAGTAAAAGAAGCGTCGATTTTCTTTGTGTTAAGTCTTATCGGACTTTTCCTAAATCAGATAATTATGTGGGTTGCCGTTGATGTGTTTGGCATCTTCTATGCAGCAGCAAAGCTTTTATCTACTTTATTAGTTACAAATTATAACTTCATATCCCGTAAAAAGTTTTTCGAATAGAGATAAAAAATAAGAGGGAAAAAATATGAACAACCGTGTAAAGGAAATAATGACGAAATTCGTAGATTGGTTTAAAGGTTTAAGCACATTAACCAAGATATACGGAGCAATATATTGGATTACAGCATTGATAAGTCTTGGATTATTGGGAACAGTAATTTCGCTTAATATGCTTCCAATTTTGTATTTGGTAGTAGTCAGCCTAGCGGTTGTTTTTTTATTGTTTGGAATCTATTGCCTAATCTTTCAATTGGATGTAGCGGCATTATTTAAAAAGAAGATCCAAAAGAAAAAATTAAAAGAGAAGACTAGATTTATTCGTACAATTGCAGGTCTTGTATTATCGTTATGCTTGGTAATTGTAGATGCTGTTGGCATAAATATGATTATCCAGTTACAGGGAACACTTTCTGAAATTACTGGAAATGATGTAGCCATGGAATATGTAGGCGTGTACGTATTAGTTGACGATAAAGCAGAAGAGTTAAAAGATGTTCGCGCATATGATTTAGGACTAAGCTATGCTTATGATAAAGAAAGTATCCAGACTGCCGTACAAATGATGGAAGACGCATTTAATAAGGAAATGGATTGGAATGAATATGATACGGTTACGGATTTGGTAGATGCGTTGCTGGCTGGTGAAGTGGACGCGATGCTCTTAAATACTGCATATCTATCTATTTTGACGGAGCAAGATAACTACACAGATATTGAAAGTAAGATAAAATTAATTCATGAATTTTGTATGGAAGATGATGACGCGGTTGACATATTAAGTGGTAAACCAGAAGACATTACGGCAGAGCCATTTATCGTGTATATTAGTGGTAATGATACCAAATCTTCTCTTACAAATGTGCGTAGTGACGTAAATATTCTAGCTGTTGTAAACCCTGTTACAAAGCAGGTACTTTTGATTAACACGCCACGTGACTATTATGTAGAACTTTCAGGTTCTGGTGATGGTGATGGAGACATGGATAAATTGACACACTGTGGCATTTATGGTATCAACTGTTCGATGTCTACCTTGGGTGATCTTTATGATCAGGAAGTTTATTATTATGCACAGGTAAGCTTTAATGGATTTACCCGTTTGATTAATGCTATGGGCGGCATTTCTGTATATTCAGATGCGACTTTCTATGCTTCAGAAAGTGGTACGCAAATTTATAAAGGATATAATAATTTGAACGGACAGGAAGCATTAGGCTTTGTACGTGAGAGACATAATCTTGCAGATGGGGATAACGCTCGTGGTCGTCATCAGATGGCGGTAATTCAGGCAATTATCGCGAAAGCAGCATCTGGTACTATTTTGACACATTATAGTGAAATTTTAGGTAGTATGGGTGGATGCTTTGGAACAAATCTTACAGACGATGAAATTTCGAACCTTGTAAAAATGCAGTTGAGTGACTTGGCATCATGGAATGTAAAGAGTTTCTCAGTTCAGGGTGATGGCTATGGTTCTTTAAAGCAGGTTTACTCTATACCTGGTCAAAATGTATATGTATTGCCTCAGAATGAAGCATACGTAAGTCATGCACAGGATTTGATTGACAAGGTATTTGCAGGTGAAACTCTCACAGATGAAGATTTAGTTCTTCCTGTAGAATAAAGATGAAGAGAATATTAGGATTTTTATAAATTTTTAGGAAAGGGGGTGCAAGCCCCCTTTTTTGTGTGCTATAATGAATGAACTAGCGAACGGTTAAATAGAGAAATAGGCATTCGCAAATAGACGAAGGTGGAGGGTATGAACCATGGGAAAAAACAAGCTTCGTACACGTGACGAAATTCCAGCAAAATACAAATGGAATTTACAGGATATGTTTGCTACTGATGAACTCTGGGAATCAGAAGCTCAGTTAGTATTGGATTTAGCAAATGAAATAAAAAGTTATAAAGGCAGACTTTCGGAAAGTGCAGCTACTCTTTTGGAGTATTTAAAAAAATCAGATGAGGTAGGCTATCATCTTCTTCGTGTATATGTATATGCAAATCAAAAATATCATGAGGATACTGGCCGTGCAAAATATCAAGGCTTCTCTGGAAAAGCAGATAGTATTTTGGTAGAGGTAAATAGTGCGTCTTCTTTTGCAAATCCAGAGATTTTAGCGATGGATGAAGCGGTACTGGCTCAGTTCTATAAAGAAGAACCAGAATTAGAAAAATATCGTAGAATGTTAGATGAAATTATTCGTGCAAAAGCGCATACTCGTTCCGAGGAAGTAGAGGGGGTTTTGGCTCAGGCGAAAGATATGGCAATGGCTCCACAAAACATCTACACCATGTTTAACAACGCAGATATCCGTTTTCCATCTGTTACTGATGTAGAGGGAAATCGTATTCAGATTACACATGGTAATTTCACCTCGTTGTTGACAGATAAAGACAGAAGCTTCCGAAAAGAAGTATTTCGAAGTTATTATAAAGAATATAAGAAGAGAAGTAATACGATTGCAGCGATGTTTAACGCGCAGCTAAAGCAGGAACTTTTCTATGCAAAAATGCGTAATTATTCCAGTGTGCGTGAAATGCATTTGGATGAAGGAAATATTCCAGAAAGCGTATATGATAATTTAATAGAGACAGTTCACAAACATCTCCCAGCAATGCATCGTTATATGGCGATTCGCAAGAAATTGCTTGGCGTAGATAAACTTCATATGTATGACATTTATGTGCCAGTAGTAGAAGATGCAGGTAAAAAATACCCTTATGATGAGGCAAAAGAAATTGTGAAAACAGCGATTTTGCCTATGGGAAAAGAATATGTATCGGTTGCATCTGCGGGTATGGATCATGACTGGGTAGATGTATACGAAAACGAAAACAAACGTAGTGGCGCATATTCATGGGGTGCGTATGGCACACACCCATATGTGCTTTTAAATCACCAGGATGATTTAAATAGTATGTTTACGCTTGCTCATGAAATGGGACACGCAATGCATACCTATTATTCTTATAAGTGTCAGCCATTTACTTATTCGGATTATTTGATTTTTGTTGCAGAAGTTGCATCTACATGTAACGAATCGTTGCTTATGCATCATCTTTTGGAAACTACAGCGGATGAAGCAGAGCGTAAATATCTAATTAATCATCATTTGGAAAGCTTCCGCACCACATTGTTCCGTCAGGCAATGTTTGCAGAATTTGAAATGATTGTTCATAAGAAAATGGCAAAAGGCGATAGCCTCACGAAAGAACAGATTTGTCGAATCTATCATGATTTGAACGAATTGTATTATGGACCAGACGTAGTGATTGATGAAGAAATCGATTATGAATGGATGAGAATTCCTCATTTCTATTCTTCATTTTACGTGTACCAGTATGCGACAGGATATTCTGCTGCTATTGCATTTTCAAAGAAGATTTTGGAAGAAGGTGAACCGGCAGTAGAACGTTATATTAGCAAATTCTTAAGTGGTGGTTCTTCTAAGGATCCAATTGATTTGTTAAAAGATGCAGGTGTAGACATGAGTACACCAGAACCAGTAGACGAAGCATTAAAGGTGTTTGAAGAATATCTGGATCGTTTTGAGCAGTGTGTAATGTAAACATAAGGAGGATAAAATGGAAAGAATTAAAAGTTTCCAGATTAATCATAATATTTTAGAGCCGGGTTTTTATATTTCGAGAGAAGATGATAATGTTATCACATATGATTTGCGCACCAGAAAACCAAATGCAGGAAATTATATGGATAACGCTACGATGCATTCTTTGGAGCATATGTTTGCTACGTACTCTCGTAATTCTGCAGTAGCAGACAAGGTTGTTTATTTTGGACCAATGGGATGCCAGACAGGATTTTACTTTTTAGTAAAAGATTTAGCACCAGCAGAAGTGTTTGCTCTTACCAAAGAGATTTTAGCTCAGATTTTAGCTTATGAAGGTCCTGTGTTTGGTGCATCTGCTATTGAATGTGGCAACTATCAGAATTTGGATTTGGCATTAGCAAAAGCCGAAGCTGCGAAATATTTAGAAGTATTAAATGCTCAGAAAAATATGGAATTTACTTATCCAGAATAAACGGAGGATGAATAGATGAAAATCGGAATTATCGGCGCAATGCAGATGGAAGTAGACAACTTAAAAGAGGCTATGGAAAATCAATCCACAGAAATCGTAAGTGGTATAACTTTTGTTTGCGGAAACATTGGCGACGTAGAAGTAGTGGCAGCAGTTTGCGGTGTAGGAAAAGTATTTGCAGCAATTTGTGCAGAAGCCATGATTTTAAAATTTGCTCCTGATATGGTAATTAATATCGGTGTAGCAGGTACCCTTACCAAGGATTTAGGTGTAATGGATGTAGCGGTAGCTAGCGATGTATTCCAACATGATATGGATACCTCAGCATTAGGAGATCCAGTAGGACTTATCTCAGGATTAAATCAGATTTTCTTCCCTACGGATGAGAAGATGAAGAATATGCTTTGTGAGGTATTAAGAGATAAAGGTATCAATTATGTAACAGGTCCAATTGCAACAGGGGATTTGTTTATGCATGATTCGGAAAAGAAAGCACAGATTCGTCAGGATTTTGGTGCAATTGCGGCTGAGATGGAAGGCGGAAGTATCGGTCACGTATGTACCGTAAATAAAGTTCCATTTGCCGTACTTCGCTCTATTTCAGATGGAGATGGTGGAGCGATGGATTACCAGACATTTGCAGAGAAGGCAGCTGAGGTTTCTATTGAGGTTGTGTTGGAATTTATTTCGAAATTATAAATCACTCTTTAGCTTACGATTACCAAGATAGAATTTTTCACTTAAATGATTTCAAGGTTTACTAAGTGAAACCAATTAACAAAAACCGTATGATACGTCAAACTCGCCTAACGGCTCAAACAGTGACGTGTCATACGGTTTTTCTAAATTGCTTCCACTAAGTAAATCTAAGAAATCATTTAACGTTCAAAATTCTATCTTGGTACTTCTCATATAAAAAAATATCGGTCTGCGAAGCAGACATGTATTAAACAAGCAAAATAAGGATAACTCTGCGCTACGCGCGGAGAATAACTGACTCAAATGAATGCTTGATCGCGCGTGATTTTTCTAAATTATCTATGTAAGGAAAGTTTATTCTGAGATGCCTAAAAAATTTTTATCTATACCTAAAAATCCTGTTCTGAGATAATTTTATTTATATAAAGCGACTATTTTTAGGTTTTTTTGAGTTGAAATTTATCTATAAAAGAAAATTATTTCCAGAGATACTTATAACAAATATAAAATGGCATCTCTAAAGGTGTTTTTTGTGTATGGATAATTTGTTCTAAAAGTAAGAAATGAGCCTGTCTATATATGAAAAAAGCGACCTTGGAAAACGTCGGTACTTAATAAGTGGCAAGCGAAAGCTTGA
>CAZVOY010000052.1:0-11301 GCA_964628865.1 uncultured Lachnobacterium sp.
ATGCACCAAACACAGCCTGTACAACCTGTTCTGCTGCAGTCTCAATTAAATCAAATACGTTTTCGGAAAACACCTGATGCATAACCGTACAGATTTCATCATAATTGACTGCATTTTCTAAGTTATCTGTCATACCAGCTTTTCGCATCGGTACATAGATTTTTGCATTCAGGAAAAAATTTTGTCCATTTTCCTTCTCTTCCGCCAAAACGCCATGATGAGCGAATATACGTAAGTTTGTTATTTTAATAAAATCATTTGTTCTTCTAATCATTCCTACAACCTTCTTTCATATATCGCTTTTGCCATCTGAATCGCACGATAGTTTTCTTTTACATCATGCACTCGTACAAAACTAGCACCTTTTTCTACTGCCGCCACTGTAGTCACTAATGTACCTTCTAAGCGTTCATCACTTGGCAACTCCAAAGTAAGTCCGATCACAGATTTTCTAGAAGTACCAAGTAATAATGGATATCCTAATTGCTTCAGACTACCAAGTTCACGGATTGCTATAAGATTTTGCTCATAGCTTTTTGCAAAACCAACACCTGGATCTAAAATTATTTTATCTTCTGCAATACCAGCCGCTTTTGCTAAGCGAATGGTTTCTCTTAAATCTGTTAGCATGTCTTCTAAGAAGTTTTTGTAATCGGTAACTTTACGATTATGCATAAGACAACATGCTACATCATACTTTGCGATAACCTCTGCCATATGTGGCTCTGCCTTTAATCCCCAAATATCATTGATTAAATCTGCACCCGCCAATATCGCCTGCTCTGCTACATTACTTTTATAAGTATCAACAGATATCGGAATATCCAAACGTGCCTTAACTGCTTCTATAACAGGCAGAATTCTATCCAGTTCCTCTTCTTCCGAAACAGGTACAAATCCTGGTCTGGTTGATTCTCCTCCTATATCAAGAATGGCGGCACCCTCTCGCTTCATCTGTTCTGCTCTTTTAAGTGCAGCATCGACTGCGTGATATTTGCCACCATCTGAAAATGAATCTGGAGTCACATTTAAAATTCCCATTACATAGGTATTTTCTTTTGTATTAAATTCCTGTGTTCCAATTCGCATAATATACTCTTTCTAAATTACTTACACATTGTTATAAAACGATTTACAAGGCTCTCGTCTTCTGTGAACGCTCCACGCATTGCAAAAGTAACCGTTTTACTACCTGGTTTTTTTACACCTCGCATAGTCATACACATATGCTCTGCTTCCATCATTACGATGACGCCCTTTGGATTTAGATTATCCATAAGTGCATCTGCTATCTGTCCTGTAAGCTGTTCCTGAATCTGTGGACGTTTTGCATAGACTTCCACGGTACGAGCCAACTTGCTAAGACCTACTACTTTTCCATTTGGAATATACGCCACATGTGCCTTTCCATAAAATGGCATGAAGTGATGTTCGCAGGTAGAAAAAAAGGTAATATCTTTCTCAATTACCATTTCATTATTATCTACTGTAAATGTCTTTGATAAAATCTCTGTAGCATCCTGATCCATACCCGCAAAAATTTCCTCATACATGCGCGCGATACGATCTGGAGTTTCTACAAGACCTTCTCTGTTTTTATTTTCACCGATTCCTTCAAGAATCAGTTCAACACCTTTTTTTATCTTTTCTCTATCAAACATTTTAATTCTCCTAAATATGATAAGGAGCCGAATGCTAAAACAGGAACCTTTTGTTCCATGCCATAGCCAATCGCCTTGTCGAGTGCCTCATCCATGCTGTCACAGTATTCTACTTCTACGTTATTCTCTAAAGTTTCTCCTACTGCTTTTACCTCCTCTGCTAAAAGTTCACCATCTAAACCACGCGAATTCTGTGGAGTAAGACAATATACTTTCTTTGCATATGGAAGCATAATTTCCAGCATCTTTTTATGTTCTTTGTCTGCTAACACACCTATTATATAGGCAAGGGACTGATTTGTAAAACTATTTTCTATCGTTTTCGCGAGCTGCATTGCAGCATCCTCATTATGAGCTCCATCCATGATAAATAGTGGATTTTCTCTGATGACTTCAAATCTGCCAGGCCATACGGCATTATATATTCCAAGTCTAGCAGCGTATTCCATATCCATCCAACCTGCCAGTGATGCATTTTCGTCATTCCACATCTGCATCTCATCCGAAAGACCGAATAAGAGCTTTGGCCAGATTTCATCAAATACTGCAATGGCAAGGGATGCATTTTCCATCTGATACATACCTGCCATTCTGGTCTTATAGTTTACACCTAAGTAGGAAAAACGCAGTTCTCCTGGTTCCTGTGATATCAGCTTGATACGACTGCTATAAACATCACCACGGATTGTCTGCACACCTAACTCTTCATCCTTCTTTGCTACACGGTCAAACGCAGCTTCCAATACACTCTCTACTTCTGGTTCCTGTTCTCCCCAGAAAATAATAGAACCTGGTTTCATAATACCCGCTTTTTCTGTAGCTATTTCTGTTAAGCTTTCACCCAAAAACTGCATATGATCACGGCTGATTTTGGTAAATACGCAAGCTAAAGGATAATCTACCACATTTGTAGCATCCAATGCTCCACCCATGCCAACTTCCAGTAAAAACACATCCGGCTGCATCTTTGCAAAATACACAAAAGCCAATGCGGTCTCTAGTTCAAAGACAGTAGGATAGATTCCTTTTGATACCACAATGTCACAGGCGTGTTTTACCTGTGACATACTTTCTGCATATTCTTCTTCTGTGATATTTCGTCCATCATACTGCCAGCACTCTAGTTGATTAAATACTGCTGGTGAGCAGTATCTTCCAACCTTAAAACCAGCTTCTTTGCAAATTGACGCAAGGTAAGCTCCAAAAGATCCCTTCCCATTGGTTCCTGCAATATGGATCGTAGGAATCTTGTTTTGTGGATTCCCCAACTCATTCATAAGAGCTCGCATGCTAGTAAGTCCCAGCACACTACCTCTTGATTTTGCTTCTTCTACAAATCCTAATGCTTCCTTGTATGTTAACATAGTTCCTCTTTTCTGTGGTTAACGTTTGACACCCTTGGTATCACGATTTCCTATATGAAGACGATTTAATGCAAGACTCTTTCCTTTTACTTCTATTGTCTCGTTTTCTCCGTCTCCTAACACATAAATATTCTTGAGTTCATCACCTTTATCCAGTTTCATACCGCGAACACCAATCGCGCTCTTCTTCTTTTCTGGAATTGTGGCACAATCAATACGTAGAAAAGCTTCTTTTCCAGAACGCATTACCATGGTTTCATTCCCCTTTAATGCACGTACTGCTAAGACTTCATCACCCTCTGCAAGTTTTGTCGCAGCGGTTGTCTTTTTGCCTACTACAAATTCGTTACCATCCACCAATTTAATCATAGACTGTTTTGTACCAAATACTATCTTGCTAGCAGAGATATTGGCTAAGCTATCTACATAAATATAGTTTTCTGTCTTGCTATCATAATTACTCAGGTTATCAATTGGTGTACCTTTGTCTTTTAATCTACCTGCTGGTAAATCAAGCACTTTCACCCAATGCATCTGACCTGTGTTTGTAAAAATACAGATCTTATCTGTATTCTTACATACGAATGCATAACGGTTTTCAGAATCTGCGGTTTCTTTGTTTCTTTCATAAATAGAAACATCGATAGTCTTTGCATAACCAAAACGATCCATAAGGAATACCACATCCTTTTCTTCGATTGGTTTTTCTACCACTACCGCTTCTGCCAGATTATCTACGACCGTTCTACGTGGTCTTCCATATTCTTTCTTGAATGCAGTCAATTCTTTCATAATCATCTTCGCCATAGACGAACGATGGGAAAGTAAATCTTCGTAAAGTGCAATCTTTTCTAAGGTCTCGTTGTGATCTTTCATCAAAGCATCAATTTCAAGTCCAATCAACTTGTAGAGACGCATTTCCAAAATTGCATTTGCCTGACGTTCGGTAAAGCAAAGCTGCTTTGCCATTTTTTCCGATTCTTTTGACTTAAACTTAATGTTTGATGTGTCACCAGTCGTCAGACATTTTTCTGCATCTTTTCGATTGGTACATCCACGAAGGATTTCAATAATCAGATCGATGACATTACATGCTTCAATCAAACCTTCCTGGATTTCTTTTTTATCCAATTCTTTTGCAAGTAAAGTCTTATACTTTCTAGTTGCAATTTCATACTGGAAGTTTACATGATGACGAATGATAGGTATCAGACCCATGGTTTCTGGTCTGCCATCAGCTACTGCCAACATATTTACACCAAAGGTGTCTTCTAATTTTGTCTTTTTGTATAAAAGATTTTCTAACGCTTCTACATTCGTACCCTTTTTCAAGTCCAAAACAATACGGATACCTTCTTTAGAAGATTGGTTCGTAATATCCACGATATCACTGGTTTTCTTAGTTTCAACCAAAGCTGCCACATCAAGTAAAAATTTACCGATATTTGCACCAATCATGGTATAAGGAATCTCTGTAATAATGAGACGTTCTTTTCCGCCTTTTACTTTTTCATATTCTACTTTACCACGAACCTTGATTTTACCCATACCAGTTTCATAAATCTGTAAAAGGTCATCTTTATTTGCAATAATACCGCCCGTTGGGAAGTCTGGTCCTTGAATGTATTGCATCATTTCTTCTGTAGTAATATCTGGGTTTTTCATGTATGCAATGACACCATCAATTACTTCGTTAAAGTTATGTGGTGGGATGCTGGTCGCCATACCTACCGCAATACCTTCTGCACCATTAATAAGAAGGTTTGGAACCTTAACTGGTAAAACCAATGGTTCTTTTTCGGTTTCATCAAAGTTTGGTCCAAAGTCTACAACATCCTTGTCCAAATCAGCAAGGTATGCTTCCTGTGTCACTTTCTGGAGACGCGCTTCGGTATAACGCATAGCCGCAGCACCATCACCTTCGATAGAACCAAAGTTACCATGTCCATCGATAAGTGGAAGTCCCTTCTTGAAGTCCTGCGCCATAACTACTAAGGCTTCGTAAATAGATGAGTCACCATGTGGGTGATATTTACCCATGGTATCGCCGACAATACGCGCACTCTTACGGTGTGGTTTGTCGTATTTTACACCTAGTTCTGACATATCATAAAGCACACGTCTCTGTACTGGTTTTAAACCATCACGTACGTCTGGCAGTGCACGAGCAATGATTACGCTCATGGCATAGTCAATATATGATTTTTGCATTAGCTCCGAATACTCGGTGCGAATAATGTTATTTTCCTGCATGTTGTTTTCTCCTAAATATCGAGGTCTGCATCATGAGCATGCTCATGAATAAATGCTCTACGTGGTGGTACATCCGTTCCCATCAGCATAGCAGTTACATCTGATGCCATACGACCATCTTCGATTTCTACGCGACGCATCATACGAGTCTCTGGATTTAAGGTTGTCTCCCATAACTGGTCTGCATCCATTTCACCAAGACCTTTGTAACGCTGTAAGGTAAAGTTACCAGAATGTGTACGTCTGTATTTTTCCAACGCTGCATCATCATAAAGATACTCTTCTTCACCTTTTGTTGGAATAACCTTGTAAAGTGGTGGCATAGCCACATATACATGTCCTTCAAAGATAAGTTCTGGCATGAAACGGTAGAACAAGGTCAAGAGCAATGTGGAAATGTGAGCACCGTCAACATCCGCATCGGCCATGATAATAATCTTGTCATAACGAAGCTTCGTTATATCAAAGTCATTACCGTAACCTTCCGAAAAGCCACAACCAAAGGCGTTAATCATGGTTTTGATTTCTGCATTGGCAAGGACTTTGTCGATGCTGGCTTTTTCTACATTAAGGATTTTACCGCGGATAGGCATAATTGCCTGATACATACGGTTACGAGCCATCTTCGCAGAACCACCAGCGGAATCCCCTTCTACGATAAAGATTTCACACTTGGAGGCATCACGACTTTCACAGTTTGCAAGCTTACCGTTAGAATCAAAAGAGAATTTCTGTTTTGTAAGAAGATTTGTCTTTGCCTTCTCTTCTGTCTTACGAATTTTTGCTGCTTTTTCTGCACAAGAAATGACGGCTTTTAAAGTTTCTAAGTTTTTATCAAAAAACAACTGCATTTCATCGCCGGTGATTTTGGAAGCCACACGGGATGCATCAGGGTTGTCCAATTTTGTCTTTGTCTGACCTTCAAAACGTGGATCTGGATGTTTGATAGATACAACTGCTGTCATACCATTACGAACGTCCGCACCAGTGAAGTTTACATCTTTCTCCTTTAATATCCCCAATTCTCTTGCATATGCATTGATGATGGTAGTCATCGCAGTCTTATAACCAGTAATGTGGGTACCACCTTCGGCATTATAGATATTGTTACAGAAACCGAGAATATTTTCATGGAATTCATTGGTATACTGGATAGCCGCTTCTACTGTAATACCTTCACTTTCACCCTTGAAATAAATTACATCATGAAGCGTCTCGATATTCTTGTTCAAATCCTTTACAAATCCGATAATTCCATCTGGTTCATGATATTCGATGTGTTCAACTTCTTCTTTACGACGGTCTTCGTAAATAATGGTCAAGTTTGGATTTAAGTATGCAGTTTCGTGCATACGGCTCTTTACATCTTCCTCTTTGAAATATGTCTTTTCAAAGATTTCCGGGTCTGGTAAGAAATTAATTTTGGTACCAGTTTTCTTTGTCTTTGCAATTTTTGGAAGGAGTCCATTTTCCAACTTAACGGTTGGATTACCTCTTTCATAGCGATCATGATGTACAAAGCCTTCTCTGCTGATTTCAATATCCATATAGGTAGAAAGTGCATTTACTACGGAAGAACCTACACCGTGAAGACCACCACTGGTTTTATATACAGAGTCATCAAATTTACCTCCCGCATGTAAAGTGGAAAATACGATACGTGCGGCAGATACACCTTTTGCATGCATACCAACTGGAATACCACGACCATTATCCTCTACGGTACAAGAACCGTCTTTTTCCAAGGTAACCCAGATTGTGTCACACTCCCCTGCTAAATGTTCGTCTACAGAGTTGTCTACGATTTCGTAAATCAGATGGTTTAACCCTTTTCGTGATACCGACCCGATATACATACCAGGACGTTTACGAACCGCTTCTAATCCCTCTAATATGGAAATACTACTTTCATCGTATGTTGTCTTTTTTGCCATACTATCTCCCTCTACTTATTGTTTCTATCTTATGACTACCTCGCCTCTGTGCAGCCTTAATTTTTTGTATCCTTCACATGTTCCAATATCACAAAGGCTCATTGGAAGTTGATATTATTCTCCATAAAAAACAGGGTGTATAAATTTACACCCTGCCATAATTTACAACCATATAATTTTACCGAATTAGTTTATGATTGTCAATTCCGTCTCTTTATTGAAAACATGAATTTATCCATATTCCTTTACAATTTTATCACCATTTGTAATTCGTTTACATTATGTTTCACTTTAAAATAATCTAAAAACTCAACAACTGCTCGTTTCCCATAGCCATTGCCTTGAAAAAATCCTATCATTTCATTGTGATGATATATGCCTCTCTTTTTCGCTTGCTATATTTTATGCGTTTTCTCTACGTATCTGGTGAATTTTTTCCAAAGGTAGATTAACACGTTTTGCAATTTCTTCATCAGATAGAATATCCAAAAAATTCCTTGCTGTTTCAATTAAAGCATTTTCTCTTCCTTCTTCTCTTCCTTCTTCTCTTCCTTTTTCTCTACTATCATCCATCAAATCTCTAATCGCTTTACACACGTCCCTCTTTCCTCCTTCTACTGAATATTGCTTTACCTGTACTAATTCTTTTGAATTGGTATACTTCGTTACTACATCAAATGCATCTTCGTCCATCTCGTGATAATATACATCATTTTCTACCAAGTCTAATAGCTTATTCATATCATCTGAGTATTTAATAAAATCAAATACCTGCTTCACATCCGTTTTAAATACTTCTGTATTTTCAAATTGACGGATATCTATTACATTGATTTTATAGTCCGATGTCATACTCTTTAATGTTTCTGGGACATCATTAAAATCCAACATATCGTGCAAACTAGTTGGTCCATCCCAAGCATCTTTTCCTGCATATAAAACAAATGTAATCAAGGGATTCAATTTACTATCCTTTTTAAATCCATACATGTATTCGCCAGCTGATAAGCCTTTGGCATTACTTCGCACTTTTTTTCGAATTTCCGATGCCTGTTTCTGATAATGCGAAACATCATAGTGCATATTGCGAAGTGGTAGCTCGTAATCCAACTCATCTTGATTTTCAATGCCAACAATTGCAAAATTCATACCTAGTGCTACTCTGCACAACAAATCACGGCTTTTCTTTTTGGAAGAAGCATCTACTTCCTGCAAATCGGTATCCTTTACTAACTGTACGCCATCACACCCGATACCATTGATAATGTCGGCGTATCTGTGGTTATCCTGAAAAAAGGATTTCCATTCCACGTCTTTTCCCATACGGGCTCCTTTCCGTAACCCTATGCAGAAAATCATCTGTAATAATTATACGAAAAAAATATGCAACCGACAACGTGTTACTTGAAATAATTATTTGATTTCTAATATGTAATTTTAGGTTCTAATATTGGAATACGCCCCAGAATATGGGATGATTCTAACTTAGAATGTTCAAAAACAGCCTGCCCTGTTTTGAACGAAAAGATACGAGACGAATCTCGTTTATAAAACGTATAATCCTACAGACAATATCTACATCATTGTCCGTTGATGTAGATATTGTAGCTCTGTAATTTCTTTTTGGCAAGAAAAAACAACGCAAATTAACATTTGTATGTTTGTGTTAAAATGTTATCTTTCCATAACCATCATCCACCATAGTCTTTAGACGCTCATACTCTTTTTGAAGCATCTCCCGTCCAATCTCTGTAATCACATAAGATTTTCTTCTACCCTCAGAAGTTGTACGACGAATAATGTCATTCTCCTCAAACTTGGCCAGCATGGCATACAGTGTCCCTGGTCCAACTACAACTCGTCCATGAGAAAGCTCTTTTACTTTTTCCATAATATCTACACCGCAACATTCTTCCAGCAATGCCAAGAGAATATAGTACATGGGTTCTGTTAGAGTTTGAAATTGTTCTCTAGCCATGCCATCACCTACCTCAATTCCAGTTTATCTCTAATAATACTTATCTGTTCTGAATCTAATACGATATCTTCATCCTCACTAAATATTAAAAGTGCATCATCATATCTTACATAATATTCGCCGATTTTGTTGCGGAATGCAATATCTGCATCCCATTCTTTCGTACAATCTATTATGTTCTCATTACGTTTTTTCTCTACCTCATCCTTCCAGATATGATCCAAAATCCAATCATATTCAGTTCGATAAATCTCATAATGTATACTTTCTTTCTCACCAAACACGAAATATTTTTCACTGCTGCCCAGCATGTTTTTCTCATGATAAACAGAAACATCTTCTATTACATCTTGAAACTTTCTATAATCGGAAATCTTGAGTGGAACTTTCTCCAAAGCCGCTTGATTAGATAACATTCCAACTTTGTTTCCTGATAATATTGTAAAAGAAGAAATGATAATTATAAAGAAAAATACTACCGTAAAAATCACTTGAATCGCAACATTTGTACTTGCATCCGGACGGAACTTCGCAAGTAAAATAGAAAATAGCATAGTTGCTACGAAAACAATAACCAAAAACATCTTCATTGATGAATTTTCTAACATTAAAATCATAAGTACAAACAGTGTAAAAAATATGAACCACTGTGTCCATGCTATATCTAATCGTTTCTTTCCGTCTGGATTGCTTCCAATATAAATTTTCTGTCCATATTTTATTTGTTTTAATAGCTTATGTCGCTTAACCAACGCATACACAAATTTGACTAAAGTAGTTATAAATAAAAATGACCAAACTGCAACATTAAAGTAACCCATAACAGAGAAAACGCTATCAGAGAAAAACCGAAACATATTGATCCACTGTAACACTGCATTCAATCCATATAAAATTAACAGTAAAATATAAGAAACAGAAAACGTTGCTTTAAAGGAATTTCGTACTCTTTCTTCTGACGTAAGTATTTCCGTTGCATTCTCATCCATCTTTTTAAAAACACAGAACTTCTGCTTCGCATCTATTAACCTCCAACCTGCTGCTTCACAGTATTCTGCAAACTCCTGAGTGTTTGGCTCTGGACGCAAATCATTTTCACTTGCCTTGGTAAACACTTCTACTGCATACTTTGTCTTTTCTGGCTCGCCTTTTTCGAATTTAAGTCCTGCTCCCCATTCCGTAAAGTGCCAGCCTTTTGCAGCCATATCTTCTAAATATCTCGCAAAATCATCGCAGTGCATAATATCGATACTCGATATTGTCAACTGTAGCATAAAATAACCCGTGACAATTTGTCACGGGTTCACACTTATATTATGTATGAAAAAATAGTTCTGGACAAAATACAAACACTATAATCCAAAACAATACTCCTATCAATAAAATTCCACCCAATATCATCAAAACTATTTTATTTGCGTTCTGATTCATGTACATATCTTTCTTTTCGTTTTCTATATTTTGATTCCATTCAAATGCTTTCAATTTCTGATATTCATCAAAATGTGCTTTTCTCAAATGCTCTTCTTGTTCCATTACAAGCAAGTCTGTGTTATTGTTGTATTCTGCCCCACAACCTGTGCAACAACCACCATCAGAAGTGTTTCCTTTTAACTTTGTCCCACAATATTCACAGGTGAAATCAAAAGAAAATACTGGAAGATAATGTAATTCATCCCCTAACTCAAAATTATAAAATCTATTTTTCATAACCCAATTCTTTTTTAGAGCTTTCAGCGTTTTTTCTATATAGATTTCCTCTTGTTCAATTAAACGTTCTTGATTTTTTAAGAAGTCAATGTATTTTAAATTGTTCTCTTTTTTCTTTTGTTTATATTCTTTGTTGTTATCATAAGTTCCGCCACAACTCACACAATGTTTGTTTTGGGTAGAAATTTTTTCACCACAAAATTCACATCTAAAATCAAAATTACGATCAAAGTGAATTCTATTATAATTCAAAAACTGAACTGGCTTTAAGGATGCTTTTTTTCTTTTTGCATCCTGTATGGCAAGGAAAATAATAAGTAAAATAATTGGAATGATGATCATCTGTTATCCCTCAATTTTATAATTACAGTGCCCTAATATTTACGCTTATTTATTTCTTC
>CAZVOY010000053.1:0-11080 GCA_964628865.1 uncultured Lachnobacterium sp.
TTATCACCCTAAAAAATACAACCCACTAGACCGTCATCTAGTGGGTTTTTTATTATTTCTTACTGTATTCAATAATGAACATCTCAACTGCTATTTGCGCATCCATATTTCCTATTTTAATAGCTTCCTCGTATTCTACTCCATCCTTCACCGCCTTTTTCAGCTGCTCAACCGAAAAAGAACGGGCTTGGGTCTGATATCTTCGAACCATCCAATCCTTTGCAGTCATCTTATCCGCAATATCCTTATTACTAAATCCCTGACCACTCATTACCTTTACTGTCAGTAACGCGTCAAAATGTCTCGTAATCATATTTAAGATTCCCGATGGCTTTTCCTTTTGAGAAAGCAAATCATAAAACAAATCCAATGCCATTTTTTGCTGGTGATTCGAAATTGCATTTACCAACTCATAAATCTTGCTGGTTATCTGCTCTGTCGTCACTGCCTCCACATCAGCCGCTTCAATCGCAGCTTTCTCCATGGTATAACAAATGAGTTTTTCTAATTCTTTCTCTATATTTTCCATATCTGTGCCCGTCTTATCGATAAAGCTTTGATAAGCCGCCTGTGTGATATTTTTACCTTCTTTGGAAATTCGTCCGATAATCCATTTTTTCAGCACTTCTTCTTTTGGAGTGGTAAATTTCACTGCTGATCCAACATTAGATACCGATTTAAAAACCTTTGTCTTCTCCTCAACCGATTCTTCTACGAATACAAAATACGTGGTGTCCAGACATCGTTCAAAATATTCTGCTAAATCTTCACTAGCCTTACGAAACAGTTTGCTATCTTCTACCAAAATCAATCTACGCTCTGCAAAGAATGGCATCGTTTCTGCAAGACTAATCAATTCGGATGCATCTACATCCGCCCCCTCAAATCGCGTAAAGTTCATGGTATCATCAGGCGAAACAATCGCCTTTACCAGCTTATCACGGTACTGACGAACCAGATAGCGTTCCTCTCCATATAAAAGATATACATTTTTTAATTGTCCACTTTTAATATCATTATCTATTGTTTTCATGAAACTATTGTAACAAAAGATAGCCGTCTATGACTAGTCCCTTTTTTTCATCATAAGAAACGGTAATCTGTCCATTCTCCATCGTATAAAAAACATCTGCTCCACTTGCCAAAAATCGCTCTACGGCTTCTGTCCCAGGATGTCCATAGAGATTATTTTCACCACAAGAAACCACAATAATTTCTGGCAAAATTCCCTGTAACAAAGCTTCGCTATTTGAATAATTGGAGCCGTGATGTATTCCTTTGAAAAGAACCACATCTTTTAATACCCCCTCTTCTAATAGCTCTGTTTCCACCTCCGAAGAAATATCCCCTGCAAACAAAGCAGAAAATCCTCTTTCATTCCTCTCCTCTTTCCTTTCAAGGGATAACACCAATGACGCATCGTTTCGATTCTCCAAGGCCTCTCCCTCTGGATAAAGACATGTGAAAACCACATCCTTTGACACAATCTGGTCTCCTTTTTTCATAAATAAAATCTGAGAACCATTTTCCTGCGCTGCGGATAAAACCAATTCGAAATTCTCATCCCTCGGACAAGCTTCAGCCATCACAATACACCCAATAGGATACCCTTTTTCCAACACCTCCAACAATCCCGAAACATGATCCATATCTGCGTGAGATACAAACCAATAGTCAATCTCTGTCACTCCCTTTGCTTTTAGAAATGGTAAAATTCTATATTCACCCAAACCACTTACATCTGTACTTCCCCCGTCAACGAAATACGTGTTTCCGTTCTCTTCGCTAATATAGATGCCATCACCCTGACCTACATCTAAAAATGTTATTTCAAAAGATTTCTCTTTAGGGAACACAAGTAATAAAAAACAAATCAAACCAATGACACAAATACCCAGCTTTCGTTTTTTACCCAAAAATCTCAGTAGAAATACTCCAACTAATAAAAACACATAATATATCGTTATTTGCAACCACGTCGGTTTCCCTGTTATCACAATAGAACCTGACAAATCTGTCACAAAATCACAAATCCATTCATACAAAGACAATCCCCACACACTCGGTAATACGATATATTTTGCCACTGTTGGAAAGAAAATTCCTATTACACCACCTAACAAAGCAATACAAAACATAGGCGTTAACAACGGTAGCACCAAAAAATTCACGACTGCAGAATAAATAGATACTTCAAAATAACAATATGCTATTAGTGGAAGAGTTGATAGAAATATCCCTATACTCATCCAGAAACCTTTTCCTATTTTTATTCCTTTGGAAAAATTCTCCCCCACAAATCCTACACCAACTAATGCCATTACTGAAAACAAAAATCCAGTATATTCGATTAGAAAGGGATTCTCCAAAAGCAAGATTATACTCATCCCGCCTAGTCCATTTAACATATCATAGCTCCGTCCCATATATTGTCCTAGGAAGGAAATAAGCAACATCCCTATCGCTCTTTGAGCAGAAACACTATTCCCTGTCATAAAACCATAGGCTAGTAAAACCGCTCCTGCCAACAGTCCTGACAAGAAAAATCCCATTCCCCTTTTTCGCAACTGTTTGTAAAAACCTCTTCCTATCATAGAAACATGTAAACCAGATATCGCCAGAATATGAGAGATGCCCGCTGATGCAAAAATCTCTTTTAGATTTTTATCCAAATCGGCTTTATCTCCAAGAATAAGGCTCTTATAAAATCCCGCTGGCTTCTCTTCCATGCAGTCGTCATACACATCTAGCATTTTCCCTTTTACAGACAAAAGTAACTGCTGTATTGCATCTTCTGATTTTACTAAAAGCTGACTTTCTTTCTCCTCCAAATAAAAATCAATCTTCTGGCTTTCGTAAAAAATACGTGCATCAAAATTCCCTTCGTTTCGGGCCTGTTTAAATCTATGAAATTCTCCTATTATCTTGTGGATTTCTCCCACGTGAAAGTGATCCGACAAAGCGTATACCATAACATCATTGCAAGGTATTTTCGCTCCTTCCAGACTGACAAAACAGTCAGATAGATAGACACGGAAACCATACTCCGTATCTTCTGTTTTTATAATTTCTCCCCAAATCGTAATCTGGCTATCTTCTACTAATTTGCTCATATAGACATTTCGAAACGCTTCTTCTTTTTTCATATGAGCTATACCTAGAATAAAAGCAGAAAGGAGTATTGCGCTCCTTCCTGCCATTCTTTTATAGTTTCTTGTTTTTATACCATAAAACACTTCTATTCCAAGGAAAACAATAACGATCGCTATACATCCCAGAAACGCATATTTTTGGTATGCCAGACCAACGATAAACACGCACGCGAACCATAACAATGGTCGCTTTCGCATATTTTTATTCTCCTATTAAAGCTGAATTTCTTTCATACATTTTCGATAAATCGTACGAATATCGAACAACACCTTCTGTACTTCCATTTACAGATATCTGTACCTTGCTTACCTCAGGAAGTTCCGTTAATGAATTTACGATAGAATATACAACCAAATCCTCCGTAACTGCACCACTCTGGTTTTTAAAAGACTCTCCAAGGTTAACATAACATACACCATCTACCAAAGATACCGAAATCAATTTTGTATTTGATGGAATGGTAGCCTGTGCATTGGATTGTTTTGGTCCCTCAATCAACTGTTCCATGATTAGTTTTTCCATAGAAATATTGGTACTATAATGAACCTCTCGTGTTTCTTTTACCAAAGAAGAACCATCCGCACTTGCAAAATAAAGGGTTAACGTCGTTTCTACGCTGGAATTAATCTGTTTTCCAGGGTTTTCTATAAAACTATCTGCGGACATACTACCAACTAGGGTACCATCATGGGACAATAACGGATCAGCATTTACTGTAAAGTTTACTAAAGTACAAGCTTCACTCTGTAGCACCGTACGAACAATAGCGGCTCTTACCAGCACCTCTTCTGTAGGCGACAGCTCTTTGTATTCCTCTGTAAAATCAATATACAAATATGCACCATTAATATAAATACCATTGATTCCCACATTAGAAGGAATTGTCTGGCGTAACTGTGAAGACTCAGGCGCTGACTGCAACCTCCCCAAAAGTTCTAATATCAATTCTTCTGCCTTAGCACCTGTACTATTATACTCTTCGGGCACCATTTTGGTTCGATCCATATTTAAATAATAAATTTGATATTCTCCTACTTCTTTTTCTTCTTGATTACACCCTATTAGAGAAAGCATCATCAAAAGAGAAAGCAGTAAACACACCATTCTTTTTTTCATAAATCGCCTCTTAAATCTATGCAATATAACTCAAAGGAATACGCACGTCAAAGGTAGTTCCTTCTCCTAATTCACTATGTGCCTTAATCGCACCACGATGCATCAGTATTGAATTTCGCGTAATGGCAAGTCCCAAACCTGTACCACCAATTTCTCTCGAATGTGATTTGTCTACGCGATAAAATCTCTCATAAATATGCTCTAATTCATCCTCTGGAATACCCATTCCGGAATCTTCTACCTTTAAATAGAAATACTGATGGTCTGCGTTTAAGGATACATGTACCCATCCTTCTCCATCATCCTTATTGTATTTGATACCATTTTCAATCAGGTTCGTAATTGCCAGCGTCAGTTTCACTTCGTCCACTTCAGCGGATACTGGTCGAAAGCTTTCTAATACCAATTGAACACTTTGTTTGTCTGCAATTGGCTGCAAACGTTTCATTATTTGTTCTAATAACTCATTGATATTTACAGTTGTAATATTTAACGTTGCACCAGACTTATCCATTTTCACCAACGAAAGTAAGTCATTAATAATCTGTGTCTCACGTTCAATTTCATTCGTAATATCACCCATGAATTCCTGATACAACTCAACGGGTGCATCTGGCATACTATTGATCGAATCTGCCAATACCTTCATGGATGTAAGTGGTGTCTTTAACTCATGTGACACGTTTGATACAAATTCCTGACGAGATTCTTCCATAACTCGGAGTTTGCCCATCATTTCATTAAACTTCTCACAAATGGCAATAGTTTCTGTATAATCATTTACCATCAGTTCTTTGTCACTTAAACCACCCTGCACTTCTGCAATACCTTCGGATAACTTTGTAAGTGGTGATACCAAACGAATTGCTGTAAGGACACCTACAAAACAAATGACAATAATAACTAAACTCACAACGATTATAGAAATCTGTCTCAAATAGCTTAGGTTTAACGCAATATTATCGGTAGACACACTTACTACCAATACACCGAGTGTTGTCTGCTCCTCGTCATTTGGGTCAGTGATTGGAATCGTCATTTCCAAATACCGATTATCCTCGTCATAACTTGTAACCGACTCCCCTTTATAGCTTCGAATAACCTCCTCCGTAACAATGATCTTGTTATCATCCAGATTGTAGGTATCATAAACGATACGGAAATTGTCATCTACAATCAAAACACGACCATCATAAATCGTCGTAAGCATACTCATTTGAGCAGCCAATGTATCCGTAGAGCTGCCATCACCTAAAATATAGTTACTTGTTGCAATCTGATTTGATAAAATACGTGCCTGATTTACTACTTCTGTTTCTCTGATGGATAAGGCTCTAGACTCATAAGAATTTAAAATCGAAGAACCTACCACAAAACTTGGAATAATCGCAACAATAATCGTACAAATAATTAGGCGACATTTTAAACTTTTAAAAAAATCCATAAATTTAGACGATTTTTGCATCAAAAACACCCTCTACTACTTCTGAATGTAATAATATCCCACGCCCCATTTTGTGTGAACATATTTTGGTTCACTTGGGTTGTTTTCAACCTTTTCTCTCAAACGACGAACGTGTACGTCAACAGTACGAACATCCCCTGGATAATCCTTGCCCCAAACAGTTTCTAATAACTGTTCTCTACTGTAGACTTTATTTTCGTTTTTGACCAAAAGCTCTAATAATTCAAACTCTCTGCCTGTCAAATTAATTTCTTTGCCAAGTACAAACAAACGACGACTATCACAATCTAATTTCAAATCGCCTTTTTCAATTACTGCACTTGCCTCATCTTTCTTTGATCCACCGTTTGTTCTACGCATAATTGCCTTGATTCTAGCTTTTACTTCTAAAATATTGAATGGTTTTGTAATATAATCATCCGCACCATATTCCAAACCAAGAATTTTATCCATATCTTCTCCCTTGGCTGTCAGCATAATGATTGGCATGTCCGAAAATTCACGAATTGCCTGACACACTTCAAAACCATCCATCTTTGGAAGCATTACATCCAAAAGAATCATGTCATATTCTTTTTCCTTTGCCATATTATACGCTTCTTCTCCGTCATAGGCACAATCTACTTCCATGCCTTCCTGTTCTAAACTAAAACGGATTCCTTTTACAATTAATTTTTCGTCATCAACTACGAGAACTTTCTTTGCCATTTACACACCTCAGTTAATTAATATCAATATAGTCTTTTATTTTTTTAAATACCCCATCCTTAATCCCCTCAACATTTTTTATCTCTTCAACAGTCGAAAAAGCGCCATGTTCCTGTCGGTAAGCAATAATCGCTCTAGCCTTTGCTTCTCCAATACCAGGCACCGTCATGAGCTCCTCCAAGGATGCAGTATTAATATTCACTTTGTCACTTGTATTATCCACTACAGTGTTTCTACTTTCATCTTCTGACATTCCATTACTTGCTTCTCTATCCTCTGCTTCCTCTTTGGTGGGAACATAAAGCATTTCTCCATCTGTAAGTAATCTGGCCTGATTCCAGTAGTCTGTAGCAGCCTCTTTTGTAAAACCACCTGCTGCATCAAAGACATCACATATTCTACTTCCTTCGGGAAGCGTATATACGCCAGGATTTTGAACTGCCCCACATACATAGACGTAAAGCATTTCTCTTTCTGTACGCAGTACCTCTTCTATAGTGGCATCTTCTGTCAGTTGTGTTTCTGCTATTACATTGTCTTCTGCTTCGATAAAGGATGCTGTTTTATTTCCACATCCACTCATACACACGACAATAAGTGTGCTCAGAAGAACACACTTTTTTTTAATTTGAAATTTTTTCATAAATTACTCCTTCCTTTCGGAAGGAGTCTCAATGCTATTTTACTATTTTAACGAAATTTTACAGATTTTACAAGATTTTATTACGAAATTATTTCAGAAAAAACGAGTTCTAATTTCAAAAGCATCTCATCTACATGTTCTTTTTCAATTATTAGAGGTGGAACCAGACGCAACACATCCGATCCTGCCGAAATAATGATAAGTCCATGTTCTAATGCCTTGCTGCATACGTCCGCAGGTTTTAGAGTCGTTACCAAGCCCTGCATGAGGCCAACACCTCGACGATCCACAATACATTCCTGTTTTTTTACAAATTCATCCAGCTTTTCCTCTAAATAACTTCCTACTTCTTTTACATGCGCAATGATATCTTTTTCCTTATAGATATCCAATACCGTAGAAACAGCTGCTCCTACAAAAGGATTTCCTCCATATGTGGTACCATGATCACCAGGAACCAAAGAATTTTCTGCTACCTTTTCTGTCATTAGGAATGCACCAACTGGCACACCACAACCTAAGGCTTTTGCAGAAGTTAAAATATCTGGTTTTACATCATAAGCCTGGAACGCAAACATATGCCCTGTACGACCCATTCCACACTGAATCTCATCCAAAATAAGCAGAATATCATTTTCATCACAGAGAGCTCTAATACCTTGCAAAAATTCTGGTGTAGCTGGATAAATGCCGCCTTCTCCTTGTACCGTTTCCAAAATAATGGCGCAGGTTTTATCTGTAATTGCATTTTTTACAGATTCTAAATCATTAAACTCTGCAAATGTAACTCCGCCTATCAAAGGTTCAAATGGCTCACGATATTTTTCTGTTCCTGTTACAGAAACCGCACCCATACTTCTTCCATGGAAAGAATGATTCATTGCGACAATTTCATAACGCTCTTTTCCATATTTCGTATAGGAATATTTTCTAGCCGCTTTTAATGCACCTTCGATGGATTCTGTGCCACTATTCGTAAAAAACACTCTATCCATTCCTGATACCTGCAAAAGCTTTTCAGCCGCTTGCGTTGTTGGCTCATTATAATAGAGATTTGATGTATGGAGAAGTTTTTCCACCTGATTTTTCAAACTCTTTGTATAAGTTTCATCTCCATATCCCAAAGAGCATACTGCAATTCCCGCAGCAAAATCCAAATATTCTTTTCCCTCGGTATCATAGAGATACACGCCTTTTCCATGATCAAATACTACTGGAAAACGATTATAGGTATGAAGCAGAGTATCCTCCGCCTTCTCCATTTTCAGATTCATATTTGACATAATTACACCTCGTCTGATAAGAATGCGGTACCAATACCTTTGTTTGTAAAGATTTCCAAAAGAAGACAATGTGCAATACGTCCATCTAATATATGTACCTTGGAAACTCCATTTTGGATAGCATCAATACAGTTGTTAAGTTTTGGAAGCATACCACCACCTACAAAACCAGAGTCGCATAACGCTTTTGCTTCTTCTACTGTAAGGGAAGAAATATGCGTTGTTGGATCGCTTGGGTCTTTATAAACCCCTGCGATATCTGTTAAAAACGCGAGTTTTTCTGCGCCCAAGGCTTTTGCAATGGCGCAAGCTGCATCATCTGCGTTAATATTGTAGCTTTGGAATTCATCATCCATACCAATTGGACAAATAATAGGAAGAAAATCCTTTTCCAACATATCATAGATGATTTTGGTGTCCACTTCTTTTACTTCCCCTACAAAACCGATATCCTGTCCGTCAGAATATTTTTTTTCAACCTTGAGAAGTCCACCATCTTTTCCGCTGATACCGATGGCTCTAACGCCAAGCTCCTCCACCAACTGAACAAGTGACTTGTTCACTTTGTTTAATACCATTTCTGCAATTTCCATGGTGTCTTCATCCGTTTTTCTCAGGCCATTGATAAATTCTGGCTCTTTACCAGAAAGTTTCACCCATTTGCTGATTTCTTTACCACCACCATGGACAATAACTGGTTTAAACCCTACCAATTTCAGCAATGTCACATCTTGAATCACCTGTCTTTTTAATTGTTCATCTACCATCGCAGAACCACCATATTTTACGACAATGATTTTTCTGTTAAACTTTTGAATATAAGGTAATGCCTCAATTAATACCTCTGCTTTGTCCTGTAAAGCATGTATTTTCTGTTCTGTCATAACTGCTTCCTTCTTTCTTCCTTCGTTTTACAATCTATTAAACTCAGTAATGTTTTTTTCATTTAAAGTAAAATCATAGTAATTTAAATCTTCGCGAAAGGTCCATCCAACTTTACGCCAAAATTTATTCCCGACTTCATTCGACTGGAATGCAATCAGCGAAACCTTGTTGATTTCCTCTTTCTGCAATGCTTTCATGCAAAATACTGCCATCGCTTTTCCAATACCGTGTTTTCTATAGTCTTTGTGGACACACACATGATAAAAACACCCTCGTCTGCCATCATGTCCGCAAAGAATCGCGCCTACAATTTTCCCGTCTGCTTCTGCTACTACACTAGTGGTCGGATTTCTCTTTAAAAAGCGTGCCACTCCTTCGTAGGAGTCATCAATCGAACGGATTCCGAATCCATCAATCGTCATCCACAAACTATATACTTTTTCATAATCCTCTATCTGCATCACGCGTAGAGAGAAATTTTCGTTGTTACTCATCATACTCTTTCCTCATTTTATGGGAACATTGGCACCATCATAAGTCCCTCTGTTTCTGGAAAATCAAAAATAAGATTCATATTCTGTACAGCCTGACCTGCTGCACCTTTTACCAGATTATCCAAAGCACCCATCATAATGATACGGCCTGTTCTTTCATCAATAACAAAATTCACATCTACAAAGTTACTTCCTTCTACCCATTTTGTCTCTGGACATTCGCCCTTTGGAAGAACTCTCACGAAGGTTTCTTCTTTATAATATTTGTCATATACTGCTTTTACCTCTTCATAGGTTGGATAGGTACCATCTGCTTTCTTTTTCAAATTAGCATATTCTGTTACCAAAATACCACGATTCATAGGAACTAAATGTGGTGTGAAATTAATTACGATTTCTTCACCAGCTGCATATCCCAGCTGTTCTTCAATTTCTGGTGTATGTCTGTGAGAAGCCACGCCATAGGCTTTTATGTTTTCATTTACTTCACAGAACAAGTTCGAAATCTTTGCTCCACGGCCTGCACCTGAAGTACCTGACTTCGCATCTACAATCAATGAATTTGCATCTATCATACCCTCTTTCACCATTGGGTAAGCGGTTAAAATCGAGCATGTAGTATAGCAACCTGGATTTGCTACCAAGCGTTTTCCTTTGATTTCCTCTCGATTAATTTCACAGAGTCCATATACCGCTTCTTCGATAAACTGTGGACTTTTATGTTCGATACCATACCACTTCTCATAAACGACTACATCTTTGATACGGTAATCCGCACTCAGGTCTATCACTTTTACCTTATTTAAAATATCTTCCGTAAGAACTCCTGCTAAATATCCCTGCGGTGTTGCTGTAAAAATCACATCTACTTTAGATGCTAATTCCTCTATATTATCATCAAGACATTTCTCTTCTACCAATTCAAACATATTTCTATAGATAGAAGCATATGCTTCCTCTACATAACTTCTAGAGCCATACCAAACAATCTCTGCCTCTTTGTGACCTCGCAAAATACGAACCAGCTCTGCTCCTGCATATCCTGTTGAACCGATAATTCCTACTTTAATCATACTTTTTACCTCTTTGATTCATAACTTCTTATAATATAGTACACATCACTCCATTCGTAAAGCCTTTTTTTCACATTTTATGCATGAATATACATGTTTTTTCTGTTTTATACATTATTTGTGTATATTTATGCATATTTTTGTATATTTTTTCACTTGCCAATGCATAAATATAGGTGTATAGTATGTTTATTGCGAAATATTAAACCGAAACGGAAAGGAAATACATATTATGTCAAAGGAAAAAGTTGTTTTAGCTT
>CAZVOY010000054.1:0-10976 GCA_964628865.1 uncultured Lachnobacterium sp.
TGCGAGCATGCATCAACTATCTAAGCTATTTTTTACTTTTCTCACTAGTTATCTAAATCGTTAGTTATTTAAAAGAAGTGTTTTATAAGATTGTATTTTGTGATATGATAAAGACTACGATATTTTGAAGAAGGAACTTATGTATGAATAAACAAGAATTTAAAGAAGGGATTCGTGATGGATTACCAATCTGTCTGGGTTACTTATCCGTGTCCATGGCGTTTGGGCTTACTGCAGTAAAAGATGGTATGCCTATTTGGGCAGCAATACTTATTTCCCTTACGAACCTTACTAGTGCAGGGCAGTTTGCAGGAACAAATTTGCTGCTTGCACAAAGTACATATATTGAGTTGGCATTAACTACATTTATCATAAATATCCGATATTTTCTTATGTCGCTCTCTGTGTCCCAGAAGGTGGACAAGAACTTTGGGTTGAAGGAACGTCTCATAGCTTCTTTTGGTGTGACGGATGAGGTGTTTGCAGTTTCTATGCAAAGACGAAGTGAGCTGACATTTTCTTATATGTTGGGGCTTATCCTTACGCCAATTTTGGGATGGACTGGTGGAACAATTATTGGTGCAGTAGCCACATCTATTTTGCCTGAGGCTTTGACTGACGCAATGGGCATTGCTTTATACGGTATGTTTATTGCTATTATCGTACCTCCAGCCAGAGAGAATAAAAGCGTATTGTTTGCGGTAATCCTTGCAATTCTGGCTAGCTATGCATTTACTTATGTGCCATTCTTATCGGCATTTTCTGGTGGATGGTCCGTAATCATTATTACAGTGGTAGTTAGTGCATTAGCGGCATGGCTGTTCCCTATACCAGAAGAGAATTAGATTGATTTCACTAGAAGTGTAATTTAGTGAAATAGAAAGAGAGGCAATATGAGACCTTTATATATTTTAGGTGGAATTGCTATCATGGCACTGATGACTTATATCATTCGAGTGTCACCGATGGTCATTTTTCAAAAGAAAATTGAAAATAATCGAATCAAATCGTTTTTATATTACATACCATATACGGTATTAGCGGCTATGACTTTTCCTGCAATCTTTTCTAGTACGGCATCACAGGCGGGGGCTATTGCTGGTTGTGTTGTGGCAGTGCTTTTGGCATACTTTAAAAAAGGTTTACTAGTGGTTGCACTTGGTGCAGCAGCTACAGTATTTTTGGTGAGTATGCTCGGATTATAATCGAGAAAAATAGGTTTAAGGAGTGGTTATGGAAAAGAATGCAAATGACAAATTAATTTGGGTGGATTTGTTTGATAACGAAATCGGTTCTGGCGACAAGCTGGAAACTCATGTGAAAAATCAATTACATAGAGCATTTTCTGTTTTTATCGTTTATGATGGAAAAATGCTGATTCAAAAGCGTGCTATGGAGAAATATCATTCCGGCGGTTTGTGGGCAAATGCGTGCTGCTCTCATCCAAGATGGGGCGAGTCACTAGCAGACGCTGTTCAGAAACGAATGGAAGAAGAATTGGGTATTCCACAGGGAAGCTGTCAGCCACAGGAGTTATTTGCATTTAACTACTTCAGTCAGTATGATGGACTTAGCGAGTATGAAATCGATCACGTATTTTTGACGGATTATAGTGGGGAAATAAATGCCGACCCAGACGAAATCATGGAACTTCGTTGGGTATCTTTGGAGGATCTAAAAGTAGAGATGGAAGAAAAGCCACAGAGTTTTTCTACTTGGTTTTTGATTGCAGCGCCAAGGGTTATGGAGTATGTGAAATGATTACCTCAGAAAATATAAAAGAAGCATTGCAGACTCATGTAGACGATAAATTCAAGGATTTTACCAGTGCCTTGATTCCAGGCTCTAGACCAATCTTGGGTGTGCGTATTCCAATCCTACGTCAGATTGCAAAAGAAATTGCCAAAGGTGACTGGCAGACATTTTTGAAAGAAGCACCAGAAGATACCTATGAAGAAGTAAATGTCAAAGGTTTTGTGATTGGTTATGCAAAAACAGATTTAGAAACTTTGCTTCCATATATCGCAGAACATATAGAAAAGATTAATGATTGGTCATTATGTGATGGCTTTTGTAGTAATCTTAAAGTCGTTGCAAAGCATAAAGAGGAGTTTCTAGACTTCCTTTTGCCATACGCAAAGGTAGATGATGAGTTCAGACAACGTGTAGTAGCTGTTATGCTGATGGATTATTATCTGACAGATGAGTATATTGATATGACGCTGGAAGTATTAGATTCATTGAAAAATGAAAAGTATTATTGCAAGATGGCAGTAGCCTGGGCGGTAGCTACCGCATGGGCAAAGCAGAGGGACAAGACCTATGCTTATATGCAGGATGCCAACAATACCTTGGATGATTGGACTTATAATAAGGCAATTCAGAAAATGATAGAGTCATATCGTGTGAGTGATGAAGATAAGGCTATGCTCCGAAGAATGAAACGTAAATAACGAGATAGCTCAGAAAGCGGACTATGTATATACATAGTCCGCTTTTCGTAGTATTTAGACAAACTAATTTACTGATCTAACTCGTTATCATGCTTCCGTTGTCTCACGAAGAATCTGAAGCTGTTCGTTAATGCTATTGCTTGATTCAATGATACCAGCCTGTGTCTTAGTAGTAACTTCTGTAAGTTCATTGATGATTGCTGTGATTTTTTTAGTAGAAACTTTGGTTTCTTCTGCTAAGGAACGAATTTCATCAGCAACGACTGCGAAACCTTGTTAGCACGATGATATTGTGATGATGTTAACGCTTTGCGTTGAATTAGTTTTCCCATAAGAATTCTCCTTTGTATTGTAATTTGGAAATTTCTCCTTCCATAATTATAAAATTACTGCAAGGAAAATTGTTAGAATTTACTGAATTTTCTTGAAATTTTATCATAAAATTAGTAAATAGTTCTTGGGAGATATGGTTTGAAAATAAGAGAACGGTTTCAAATACGAGATAGAGTTAAGATCTTTGTGATATTACTTTTCCTATTATTAGCAGTCATCGGTTTGTTATGTTTGATAAAGGGATATCAGAAAAGGGAACAAGAAAAGAGTGCCAGCATAAAGCAATTTTTGAAAGTTGCACTAGAGCCGGTTGGTTCCACCATGTACATCTGGGGTGGAGGTTGGAACGAAGAAGATAGCGACGCAGGCGCAACATCTACGCAGCTTGGTCTTTATCCTGAATGGGCGCGTTTTGCAAGGCAGCAGGATGAAACCTATGATTTTAATGAACATAGATATGAGCGAGAAAAAGGGTTGGATTGTTCAGGTTATGTGGGTTGGGTAATTTATAATACTTTTGAGACAGAGAATGGAAATACAGGGTATGTCACCACATCCACAGATATGGCTGAAAGCTTTGCAATGCGAGGTTGGGGGAATTTGATAGAAAATCCAAAAGAATTTCTACCCGGCGATATTGTCAGCATGGAAGGCCATGTGTGGATATGCCTGGGAACCTGCGAGGATGGAAGTGTGCTTTTGGTACATTCCAGTCCCCCAGGGGTATCTGTCTGTGGTACACAAATAAAAGATGGAGAAAGTAGCATAGCCATAGAATTAGCCACAAAATATATGGCAGAAAACTTTCCAGAGTGGCAGGAGAAATATCCGAATCGAGCGGTGCCAAACACTTATCTGGAAAATGTAATGGTATTTCGATGGAATACAAACACCATGAGTGATGCAAAAGAATATCAATCTATGAGTGCAGAAGAGACTTTGCAATATCAGGCAGCAAAGTATAAATATATGTTTTAGGATGAAATGAACTGCTTACAAATGGTAGATAGTTGCAAGGTTAAGCGTAAAATGATAGTATAGTATCGGCTATGGAAATAGTACTTAAAAAAATAAAACCGATGAGGTAAAATAAGATTTCGATATAGAGTAGTTCACAATAGGAGGAAAACTCATGTTAAAAGGAAAAACAGTCGTTCTCGGAGTAACAGGCAGTATCGCTGCTTATAAAATTGCAAATCTTGCAAGTGCATTGGTAAAACTACATGCAGACGTGCATGTGATTATGACTCAGAATGCAACGAATTTTATCAATCCAATTACCTTCGAGACATTGACAAATAATAAATGTTTGGTAGATACCTTTGATCGCAATTTCCAGTTCAATGTAGAACACGTTTCATTGGCAAAGAAGGCGGATATTTTCATGGTAGCTCCTGCCTCTGCAAACGTCATTGGAAAAATTGCAAATGGTATTGCGGATGATATGCTTACAACTACAATCATGGCATGTAAATGTCCAAAGCTCATTTCACCAGCTATGAATACAAACATGTATGAAAACCCAATCTTGCAGGATAACCTGAGCAAACTAGAGCATTATGGTTACGAAATCATTGATCCGGCAAGTGGGTATTTGGCGTGTGGAGATACAGGAGCAGGAAAGATGCCTGAACCAGAAACCCTGCTATCTTATATACTTCGTGAAATCGCATTAGAAAAAGATATGAGAGGTGTAAAGGTACTGGTAACAGCAGGACCTACGCAGGAGAAGTTAGATCCAGTTCGTTTTATTACAAATCATTCTACAGGAAAAATGGGATATGCCATTGCGGAAAACTGTATGCGTCGTGGTGCGGATGTTACATTAGTAAGTGGACCAGTATCCATTACGCCACCACCATTTGTAAAGGTGATAAATGTAAAGTCTGCTGCGGAGATGGCAGAGGCAGTAAAAGCATGTCATAAAGAACAGCAGATTATTATCAAAACAGCTGCAGTAGCGGATTATCGTCCAGCACACGTAGCGGATGAAAAGATAAAGAAAAAAGAGGGAGATTCTATTTTAGAATTAGAGCGTACAGAAGATATCCTTGCATATTTAGGTGCAAATAAGAGAAATGGACAATTTATCTGTGGATTCTCTATGGAAACCGAAAATATGCTGGAAAATTCCCGTGCGAAATTAGAACGTAAACATGTGGATATGATAGTGGCAAACAATTTAAAGGTTGCAGGAGCTGGATTTGGCGTAGATACGAATGTAGTTACATTCATCACAAAAGATGAGTGTGTAGAGAATGAACTGATGTCAAAGACAGATGTAGCAGGAGCTATCGTAGATTTCATCTTGACTAAGATGATAATGCCAATTAACGAATAATATAGAAGGTTGAATTTAGTATGAGTATTTTAAACGTAGAACACTTAACGCATGGTTTTGGCGACAGAGCCATTTTTGATGACGTATCTTTTCGTCTTTTAAAAGGCGAGCACATTGGTTTAGTGGGAGCAAACGGCGAAGGAAAATCTACCTTCATGAATATTGTGACAGGTAAACTCATGCCAGACGAAGGAAAAGTAGAATGGTCAAAAAATGTCCGAGTAGGATACTTAGACCAGACGGCATCTCTTGAAAAAGGCATGACAATTGAATCCGTTTTAAAGTCTGCATTTGCATGGCTTTTTGAAATGGAAGAACGTATGAACCATATTTGTGAAAATCTCGGCGAAGCGGCTCCTGAGGAAATGGATGTCATGATGGAAGAACTTGGTACCATTCAGGATATGTTAGACAGCCATGATTTTTATGTTATTGACTCTAAAGTAGAAGAAGTTGCTCGCGCGCTTGGGCTTTTGGATTTGGGATTAGATCATGATGTAACTGACCTCAGTGGTGGACAGCGTATGAAAGTTCTCCTTGCAAAGCTTTTGTTGGAAAAGCCAGATATCCTTCTTTTGGACGAGCCAACCAACTATTTGGATGAAGAACATATCACCTGGTTAAAGAGATACTTACAGGAATATGAGAATGCATTTATTTTAATTTCTCATGATATTCCATTCTTAAATGAAGTAATTAATATTATTTATCATATGGAAAATCAGCATTTGGATCGTTATGTAGGAGACTACAATAAGTTCCAGGAAGTATACGAGGTAAAGAAATCGCAGCTGGAGGCAGCGTATCGTAAACAGCAGCAGGAAATCAGTGAACTAAAAGATTTCGTGGCACGAAACAAAGCTCGCGTTTCTACTCGTAATATGGCGATGTCTCGTCAGAAGAAGCTGGATAAAATGGATGTAATTGAACTTGCGGCGGAAAGACCAAAACCAGAATTTAATTTCCGTGTAGGTCGTACTTCTGGCAAGATTTTGTTTGAAACAAAAGATCTAGTAATAGGTTATGATGAACCATTGTCCGTGCCACTTAATATTTCCATGGAACGTGGAGAAAAGATTGCTCTGGTAGGTGCAAATGGTATCGGTAAAACAACCTTGCTCCGCAGTATTCTCGGATTAAATAAACCCGTTAGCGGAAATGTAACATTAGGTGATAACCTTGAAATTGGTTACTTCGAGCAGGAAATTAAGGAAGAAAATTCCAACACCTGTATTCAGGAAATTTGGGATGAATTTCCATCCTTCTCACAGTACGAAGTGCGCTCTGCCTTAGCGAAGTGTGGACTCACTACAAAACATATCGAAAGTCAGGTTCGCGTCCTCAGCGGAGGTGAACAGGCAAAGGTACGACTTTGTAAATTGATTAATCGAGACACAAACATCCTGCTTCTCGACGAACCTACAAACCATTTGGATGTAGATGCAAAAGATGAATTAAAACGTGCCCTTATGGAGTATAAGGGAAGTATTCTCCTTATATGTCATGAACCAGAGTTTTACAATGATATTGTAACAAAGGTTTGGGATTGTTCTCAGTGGACAACAAAGGTTTTATAGAAAAAGGCTGTCACGCCATGGATGTGAAAAAAATCCATTTTGTGACAGCCTCTTTTTTAAAATAAACCTAATGATGCAAAAGCTGCAGGCATAGTGATGATCCAAAGAATGATTCCAGCAGCACCACAAATGATAGCTGCGATAGACATACCGCCTTTGTATCCTTTCTTTCTTGCAAGGCATCCAAATACGATACCTAAAGTGCCAAGGATGAAGGCAAAGCAGAAAAATGAAATAATGCCACAAACTAAACCAGCAATAGCATAGTTTTTTCCTTCCTGCGACTGAGGTGCAGGATTGTAGTTTGCATACTGATTATAATTTGGTTGATTTGGCTGTGTATATGTCTCCTGAGTATTTTCTGTCTGAGTGTAGGTTGGCTGAGGATTTGCCTGCTGTGCACTTGCTTCTTCTACACTTGCGCCACAATTTGTACAGAATTTTGCTTCTGAGGCATTTTCTGTTCCACAATATTTACAAAACATAATAAAACTCCTTCCAATTTAAAAAAATATGATATAATAAGTGTATTTTATGAGACGATATTTGTCAAGGAGCTCGTTTTCATAGGGTTTTGTAGTGTGATGAGGTGATATAAGTGAGTAATAAAAAAGAAAATACAGGATTAAATATAAGCGTAAAATCGTTTATAACAGCAATTGTCGTAATCTTCGTTTTAATGGTATTAACATACGGATTGACGTTTGTCATACCAGGTGGTGGAATTCCATTTTGGAAATGGGTACTGTCACCAATATTAGTGCTAGGTGCTGAGGGGAACGTATCTTTAATTGCAGTTATTCTCTTTTTGCTTGTAATTGGTGGAGTATTTAACTGTTTAGATAAATGCGGTCTAATGAAATATATGTTAGATACGATTACAAATCGTTTCGGAAAAGAACGATATAAATTATTATCTTTTGTGACATTATTTTTTATGGCGATGGGAGCCTTCATAGGTTCCTTTGAAGAAGCTGTTCCATTGGTACCTATTGTTGTGGCACTTGCAATTCGACTTGGCTGGGATGCATTAGTCGGTTTAGGGATGAGTCTTTTAGCTATAGGATGTGGATTTTCCGCAGGAGTTTGTAATCCCTTCACAGTTGGTGTAGCACAGGAACTTGCTGGTCTTCCAATGTTTTCGGGAATATGGTTTCGCTTGGTTGCCTTCGCCTTGGTATACGTGTTGTTATTAGCATTTCTCGCATTATATGCCAAGAAGATAGAAAAGCCAATGGATGCAGAAGTGTTAAATCAGAAATTTGTTCAGGACGAAAAGATGAATCGCGGTTTGAAATCTTTTGTAGGAATTATGTGCGGCGGAATCCTAGTTGTGTTAAGCTCCGTATTCCTTACCTTCTTGCAGGACATCACCATGATTATTGTCGCCATAACGTTTTTGGTAGCAGGCATTGTGTCTGTGGTGCAAACAGGGCGTGGTGGTAATATTGGGAAAACTTTCGTCAATGGTATGGGAAGTGTTTTTCCGGCAGTGTTTATGATACTTATGGCGAACTCTATTAAATATACTTTGGTAGAGGGAAATGTCTTAGACACTATTTTGCAGGGGATGGTTGCCACAGCAGCTACTCTCCCTGGATGGGCAGTCATTTTGTTTATTTACTTAATTGTACTTGTTTTAAATTTCTTCATTGCATCTGGTTCTGCAAAAGCATTTTTGCTTATACCACTCATCGTTCCGATTGCGGAAACTTTTGGTATATCTGCGCAACTTTGCATTGTAGCATATGCATTTGGTGACGGTTTTTCAAATGTACTTTATCCAACTAACCCAGTGCTTTTAATTAGCTTAGGTTTGGCAGATGTAGATTATGGTAAGTGGTTTAAATGGAGTTGGAAGTTTCAGTTAGCGAATTTGATATTGACAAGTGCACTTCTTCTCTTTGGTTTGGTAATAGGATATTAAAAAAGAGACTCTGGAATTATCCAGAGTCTTTTAAATTGAAAACCCACGAGCGTAATGCTCGTGGGTTGTTTTTATACATATTGATTAAATGCTGTTGGTTCAGGCGTAGGTCCATTTTTCTTTCGGTTTTCTAATACTTCAGGTAATTCCCCTTTTACATCTAAATAGAATAGCGTTGTGGTTTGCACCATATATGGTTCAATCCACAGACTAGCAATTCCAAAGGATAAAGCAGATAACAGATTCATTCCAAGGAAACTGAGCATCAAATAGAGATAACGTTTTCTGTGAGTGAAAACCAGTTTTTTGGTAAATTTCATAGCCGGTATCATAGAGAGAGTTTCGTTGTCATTCATGGCAAAGTATATCAAGCCAAAGGTCAACGAAACATATGTGCTTAATACACATCCTACAAGGGCTAAAACAAGTGCGAATGTATACAGTTTTATATCATCATCGTTTAAAACAATATAAGTAGCACAAAATACAGGAATTAGAGTAATAAATTGAATTCCGTATAAAATTACTTCTGTTAAAATGAAACGATTTGCGTGATTTTTTGCTGGCTCAAAAATCTCTGATAGGTGGACTTCGCCAGTGCGTGCTAACGTCATATGAAGTCGGTATTGCCCAGCGGTAAGTACTACAGAGGCAATACTGATTAGTACGATAGCAATATAGTAAATGATATTCTGAGTGGAAAACTCCACATCATTTGTCATCATTGAAAAAGGTGTTTCCACCAAAGAGATAATCAAGTTGCAAAAAACTAAGGCGCGTATCAAATCTAAATAATGTCCTTGTAGATTACCTCTTGCAATTCTTTTTAGTTCTTTTACTTCAGTTCTCATAAAACTCCTAAGCTTCCATATCTAAATTCATGCCACGAAGAAATCCGCCCTGTAAATTCTTAAGATTCTTTTGATATGGATTTTCTTCATTGCCGTATTTTATCATTGTTCTGGTAGTTCCTCCAGAAACATAGGTTTTTCCACATTCTGGGCAGCAGGAGGTGTGGATTTGAACGGTGGCAGAAATTACTTCACCGTTGTCTTGTTCTGCTTTTTGATATGCGTTGCTCACATGCATTTGCTCGTGGCTTCGTACAGCAGATGCAGCAGCTCCTGATGCTATCTTGGTTGCGTTTTTAAAGGAGACATCACTTTCGTTTGAACCATCCTGATACTTGCGATTTGCGCAGGTTTGGCATTTGTAACCAGGATCAGTCTTGTCGACTTTTTTGGTATCCACGGATGCAGTATTATCCAATTTGCCAGAGGCATTTGTTTCATTTGCCTGGGCAGGTTCCACATTGCCAGAAACTGCGTATGGGCTAATATATGAAATTGGAGAATATCCGTCGATTGCGCCTACGTTCATCTTGTGTCCTCCTTTAAAATATTTTATAATATATTCCATGAAGAAAGAAGAAAACATGGATATAAGTTTTTACATAATTGGTTGGTGCTGTATTTTTATAGTGCTCCTATATATGATTGTCAGAAATGTCTTCCACTTTGATATATTAGAGTATACAGGTGTGTGCACCTTTTACGCTGTTACAGGACTGTTTTGTCCTGGTTGTGGCGGAACACGTTCTGTATTTGCACTATTTCGAGGGGACTTTTTGCGTTCGCTTTATATGCATCCATTTGTGCCTTATCTGGTCATAGTAGGCGGATGGTTTATGCTGTCCCAAACGGTTGAAAGAATTAGCCGAGGCAAAATTCATATTGCGATGCATTTTCGCATGATTTATGTTTGGATCGCAATTGCCATAATTGCAGCTAATTTTATTTGGAAAAATACTTTGATTATTTCCACAGGTAACGCACCATTTTAATACTGGTAAAGTTCATTCATGAATTCCTCATAATCTAATCCGTAGATATTACAGTATTCCTGAATGATACCTTCCATGCTACCGTATTCGTTCAATGCCCATGCAAAAGAACCAACGGTGACTACAGTTGTTAATATAATAGCGACGATTCCTAGAATGAGCCCAAACTTTGCTTTGGAGCTCATTTTCATTTGTCCGCCTCTGGAAAGCAGAGCAAATAAAATCGCTAATGCACCAAAGATAAATGAGCCATAAAAGCAAGTACAGGTTAAAATAGCGGCCACACTAAAAACCATAGAGAAAGTCTCAAACCAATTGATTGATTTTTGTTGCATAGGCTGGTATTGCTGATATGGGTTAAACCGGTATGGATTTTCGTTTTGATTACCACCTTCTGGTGGTGTTGTATATGGGTTGTAATTTGGTTCCATGTTATATTCCTTATATATAATACTTTCCTTGAAAATATCATACCACTTCGTTTATAATATAAAAAGTGAAT
>CAZVOY010000055.1:0-10714 GCA_964628865.1 uncultured Lachnobacterium sp.
TCTTGCATCAATGGGTATCTACATATTCAACTGGGATATTTTGAAAAAATATCTTATTGAAGACGAAGCAGATCCAAATTCTGAAAATGACTTTGGTAACAACATTATTCCAAACCTCTTAAGAGACGGACGTGATATGTATGCATATCGTTTCGAAGGATATTGGAAAGATGTAGGAACAATCGGTTCTCTTTGGGAAGCAAACATGGAAGTTCTTGATCCAGAAAATTCTGGTATCGACCTCTTTGATGAAAATTGGAAGATTTACAGCCGTAACAGCGGTCATACAGGACACAGAATTGCTCCAACAGCAGTTATCGAAGACTCTATGATTACAGATGGTTGTGATGTAAAAGGAACAGTAAAACACTCTATTCTTTATGCAGGTGTTACTGTAGAAGAAGGTGCAGTAGTAGAAGATGCGGTAGTTATGGGTGGATCAACAATCAAAGCTGGCGCAGTTGTAAAACACTGTATCCTCGCTGAAAACGTAGAAGTAGGCGAAAACGCTGTAGTAGGTGAAATCCCAGCAGAAGGTGGCATCGGTGATGTTGCTCATGTAGGCTCTAATATTAAGATTGGAGCAAATGCTAAGATTGCTGCAACAGCAAAAGTATACGAAGATGTTAAGGAGGGAGAAGAACAATGCTAAACACAATTATCAATAATGAAGCGTTGGGCGTTATTTTTCCTAACAGCTACGACGGATTAGTACCAGAACTAGTAAAAGAAAGATTAATGGCTTCTATTCCATTTGCAAGTCGTTATCGTTTAGTTGACTTTACAATTTCTAGCATGGCTCGTGCAGGAATTGATAATATTTCTTTAATCGCTCGTGAAAATTATCTTTCACTTATGGATCACCTTGGATCTGGTCGTGAATGGGATTTAGCACGTAAGAACGGCGGTTTAAATATTATTCCTCCATTCGCACAGAAAACTATTAAAGTATATAATGGACGTGTTGAAGCTTTAGAAAGCATCAAGAGTTTCCTTGTATCACAGAAAGAAAAATACGTTGTAATGTCTGATGCGAATATCGCTGCTAACATTAACTATGCAGAAGTTATTAACACTCATAAGAAGAGTGGTGCAGATATTACAGTTGTATATCATAAACAGGAAATCCCAGAAGGATTCAAAAAACCTCTTGGAACAAGTCATGATTTATACTATACACTCGAATTAGAAGGAAATCGCGTAAAACAGCTCTTTGTAAACTCTAAGAGAGATGGAGAAGTAAACTTCTCAATGAACGTTTATGTTATCGAACGTGAACTTCTTATTCGTTTAATTGACGAGGCATATGTTCTTGGATTTACATGTTTCGAAAGAGACGTAATCGCTCCACAGATCGATATGTTAGATGTTCAGGGATATTGTTTTGATGGATATGTTGCTTATATCCATGATATGAAGAGTTATTTTGATGAAAACATGAAACTCCTTAAAGAAGAAAACTTAAAAGGACTCTTCGGACCAGGACAGATTTATACAAAGATTCGTGATGACAACCCAACCAGATACATTAAAGGCGCTAAAGTTTCTAATGTTATGGCAGCTGATGGTTGTGTAATTGAAGGCGAAGTTGAAAACTCAGTACTTTTCAGAGGTGTTAAAATTGCAAAAGGCGCTAAAGTTAAGAACTGTGTATTAATGCAGGATACTGTTGTTGGAGAAGGTGCAAACCTTGAATATGTAATTACTGACAAAGATGTTACTATTACAAGTGGTAAATCATTGGTTGGTACAGATTCATTCCAGGTATATGTGGCTAAAAAACAGACTGTTTAGTGTTAAAAAGCTCGGGAAACAATGTTTCCCGAGCTTTTTTCCTTTGCAAATGTTGTATAATCTGTTATAATAGTTGCAGAATAATATTCAGGAGGCATTTAAAATGGCAGAGACAAATAAAACATTTCAGATAAAATCAGATGATTTAGGAATTGTTAACGTTTCAGAAGAAGTTGTAGCTATTATTGCTGGACTTGCTGCTACAGAGGTTGAAGGTGTAAGTTCTATGGCTGGTAATATTACAAATGAAATTGTTAGCAAACTTGGTATGAAAAACCTTTCTAAAGGTATTTTTGTAGAAGTTTTAGACGGAGAAATTAAAGTTGATGTAGCTTTAAATATTGATTATGGCTATGCAATTCCTGAAATTTCAGCAAAGGTACAGGATAGGGTAAAATCAGCAGTTGAAAATATGACAGGTCTTACAGTTGCAATCGTAAATGTTCGTATTGCAAGTGTTGACATGGGCGATAATTAATGCTTTTTAAAAGTGAATATTTGTAGTATAATAAAGGGTGTCAGATTTGGCATCCTTTTTTATATTTTACCTGAAAGGAAAATAGTTTTATGACGAGAAGAGAGTTAAGAGAAAATGTGTTTAAAATGCTGTTCCGTGTGGAGTTTCACGATGAAGGTGATATGATAGAACAGTTAAGCTTGTACGAAGAGGAATTGGAAAATTTAAAAGAAGATGATTTAGAATATATTAATCATAAATGCAATGATATTATTTTGAAAATTTCAGAAATCGATGCAGCGGTAAATGAATCTACAACAGGATGGAAAACAACCCGTATGGGCAAAGTGGATTTGTCAATTATTCGTCTTGCTGTTTATGAAATGAAGTATGAAGATGATATTCCAGCCAAGGTTTCGATTAATGAAGCAGTAGAATTAGCAAAGAAATATGGTACCGATGATTCAGCATCATTTGTTAATGGTGTATTAGCCAAATTTGTATGTTAAAAAATGTATATACTGTAGGGCAAATAAGTGAATATATTAGCAATATGTTTACACAGGATTTTATGTTGAAAAATATCAGCATAAAAGGCGAGGTATCAAACTGTACGTATCATTCCACCGGACATATTTATTTTACCATCAAGGATGGAAACGGTGTTTTAAAAGGAGTGATGTTTGCTGGAAACAGAAAGAACTTACAGTTTCAGCTAAAAGAAGGTGACCAGATTGTTGTAACAGGCTCCATTGAACCATATAAGTTCTCCAGTCAGTATCAGATTATTGCGAGAAGTATTGAGTTAGATGGTGCAGGAAACTTATATCTGAAACTGGAGGAACTAAAGAAAGAGTTAGAAGAGCTTGGGATGTTTGACGAAATGTATAAGAGACCAATCCCAGCTTTTGCTCGCAAAATCGGTGTAGTTACTTCGCCAACAGGAGCGGTTATTGAGGATATTCGAAATGTAGGATTTCGTAGAAATCCATATGTGCAAATTATTCTTTGTCCTGCCCAGGTACAAGGGGATGGAGCGAAAGAGAGTATTGTAAGTGGTATTCAACGTTTAGAACAGTTGGATGTGGATGTCATTATTGTAGGACGTGGTGGCGGTTCTATTGAAGATTTATGGGCATTTAATGAAAGAATTGTAGCCGAAGCAATTTTTCACTGTAGTGTTCCAGTAATATCTGCAGTAGGACATCAGACGGATTATACAATTGCAGATTTGGTAGCAGATAAAAGAGCAGCCACACCATCTCAGGCAGCTGAATTTGCAGTATTTGAATTTGAGCAGACAAAATATGCGATTGCACAAATGAAACAGCGATTAAATCTTTCCATGGATCGAAAAATGAATACCATGCGAGAGCGCCTCGCTCATAAGCAAACAAAGTTGCAATTTTTAAGTCCAAAACGTCGCTTGGAAGATAATCGAAGAAGACTTATGGACTTTGAAGAGAAAATGACTTATAAAATGCAGCAAATTTTACAAAACAAGAAGAATCAGTTAGTGGTTCTTGCTAGAACTTTAGATGGCTATTCACCAGCAAAGAAGATAAGTAGTGGGTACGCCTATTTAGAAGGAAAAGATGGTCAGTCAATTAAGACAATTCAAAGTGTATGTGTTTCAGATGAAATTACAGTACATGTGACTGATGGAAAAATAAAGGCTGTTGTTACGGAGGCTATCAAGAATGAGTAAAGAAAAGACAGTTTCTTTAGAAGAACGTTTTGAACATATAGAAGAGATTATTAATAAAATGGAAACAGGTGATGTCTCCTTAGACGAATCATTTGAGCTTTATAAGAATGGTTTACAGGAGATTAAAGAAGCCAATACCATGTTGGATCAAATGGAAAAGGCGATGCTTGTATTAAATGAAGATGGAAGTCTGGAGGATTTCTAAATGAATATAAAAGAAGAACTTGCGGTTCGAGCAAAGCATGTAGAAGAAATTTTAACAGCGTATTTACCAAAAGAAGAGCATTTACAGAAAACAATTTTTGAGGCTATGAATTATAGCTTATTAGCGGGTGGAAAGCGTATTCGTCCTATTCTCATGGAAGAAGCATACAAGATGTTTTCTTCTGTAAATGCAGATAAAACAGGCGGTATAAACGCTTTTATGGCGGCTATGGAGATGATACATACATATTCTTTGGTACATGATGATCTACCAGCCATGGATAATGATGAATATCGTCGTGGAAAAAAAACGACACATGCGGTATATGGGGAGACAATGGGAATTCTCGCAGGAGATGCATTACTAAATTATGCATTTGAAACTGCGGCAGAAGCCTTTGATGACGAAGAGGTAAATTTATCTTACTTGAAAGCATACCAGGTGCTTGCAAAGAAAGCAGGTGCATATGGAATGATTGGCGGACAGGTGGTAGATATAGAAACCGAAGGCATGACAGCGGATCAGGTAACAATCGAAAGGCTCGAATATATTCACCTTTTAAAAACAGCCGCATTGTTAGAGTCGTCACTTATGATAGGTGCCATTTTAGGCGGTGGTTCTAATGAAGATGTAGCAGTAATGGAACAGATTGGACGTAAGGTTGGCTTAGCATTCCAGATACAGGATGATGTTTTGGATGTGACAAGTTCCATGGAAGTATTGGGAAAACCTATAGGAAGCGATGAAAAGAATAATAAGGTTACATATGTAACTATTGTTGGTTTGGAGAAAGCAAAGGAAGAAGTAGAAAGACTTTCAAATGAAGCCATCGAACTGATGAATCAGCTTCCCGTCCAAAGTGAATTTTTAAAAGAAACCATTTTATATTTGATACATAGAGAAAAATAGAGATGACATGAGGTTGTATTATGATACTGGATCGTATACAGAAAGAAAATGACATCAAAAACTTAACAGAACAGGAACTAGATGAACTACGCTATGAAATTCGTCAGTTTTTATTGGAAAGTATTTCGGTGACAGGTGGTCACTTGGCATCTAACTTAGGTGTTGTAGAGCTTACTATGGCGCTTCATTTGTGTTTTGATTTACCAAAAGATAAAATTATATGGGACGTGGGTCACCAGTCTTATACGCATAAGATTCTTACGGGTAGAAAAGAAGGTTTTCAATCGTTACGTAAGTACGGTGGGCTAAGTGGATTCCCAAAAGCAAATGAAAGCGAAAGTGATTGCTTTAATACAGGTCACAGTTCTACATCTATTTCAGCCGGACTAGGATTGGCTGCAGCTAGAGAAATCACAGGAGAGGATTATCATGTAGTTTCTGTAATCGGCGATGGTTCTTTAACGGGAGGCATGGCGTACGAAGCGTTAAATAATGCTTCTCAGTTAGAAAAGAATTTTATTATTGTTTTAAATGATAATAATATGTCTATTTCTGAAAACGTAGGTGGAATGAGCAAATATCTTGCTAACTTCCGTACGGCTGATGCTTATCGTGATTTGAAAGCAGAAGTAATGAATTCCTTGCATAAGATTCCTGTTGCTGGTGACAAATTAATTGATAGTATTCGTAGTGCAAAGAGCAGTATCAAACAGTTGTTAATTCCAGGAATGCTTTTCGAAGAAATGGGAATTATTACTCTTGGTCCAGTAGATGGAAGCAATATCAAGGAGTTGATAAAAATCTTTAACGAAGCTAAGAGAGTAGATGGACCTGTTCTTGTGCATGTTATTACGAAAAAAGGTTCTGGATATTTACCAGCAGAAAAAAATCCAGCACGTTTCCATGGTGCAGAGCCATTTGATTTGGAAACTGGAAAACCTTTAAAGAAGAAAGAAAAAGCAACTTACACAGATGTTATCTCTAGTGTAATATGCCAGTTGGCAGAGAAAAATCCAAAACTTGTAGCAATTACAGCTGCTATGGCAGATGGTACAGGTTTAACAAAGTTTTCAAAGGATTATCCAAATCGTTTTTATGATGTAGGAATTGCTGAACAACATGCTGTTACTTTTGCTGCAGGCTTAGCGAAGGCGGGATTGAAACCTGTTTTTGCAGTATATTCTTCATTCTTGCAGAGAGCATATGACCAGGTATTGCATGATGTATGTATTCAGAACCTGCCAGTCGTATTTGCTATTGATCGAGCAGGATTAGTAGGAAGTGATGGAGAGACTCATCAGGGTATTTTTGATATTTCATACCTTTTATCAATTCCAAATATGACTGTGATGGCTCCTAAGAACAAGTATGAATTGGCTGATATGATGCAGTTTGCCTGCAATTTTGAAACACCAATTGCAGTACGTTATCCAAGAGGAACGGCATATGATGGATTAAAAGAGCTTCGTGCACCTATTCAATTAGGTAAGAGTGAAGTTGTTGCAGAAGGTAAAGATATTGCGTTATTTGCTTTAGGCAGCATGGTTCAAACAGCGGAAAAGGTAGCGGAAAAGTTAAAAGAACAAGGGATTAATGCTACTATAATTAATGCTCGATTTGCTATGCCTTTTGATAAAGAAATGATTAACTCTTTGACAGAAAAACATAAATTAATAGTAACCATGGAAGAAAACGTATTAAGTGGCGGTTTTGGTGAACATGTAGCAGCGTATATTAAAGGAAAAAATATTGATATTAATATATATGAGGTAGCGATACCAAACGCCTATGTAGAGCATGGTAATGTTGAGCAATTAAAAATAGATTTGGGTATTGATGTAGAATCTGTATATCAAAGAGTATTAAAAGCATACCAGAAAATAAATTAGAGGATGATATGAAAGAACGTTTAGATGTGTTATTAGTAAATCGCGGTCTTGCGCCATCTAGAGAAAAAGCAAAGACCATGATTATGGAAGGGAATGTATTTGTAAACAATAATCGCGAAGATAAAGCAGGTTCTATGTTTCCAGATGATTGTAAAATAGAAATTCATGGTAATACTTTAAAGTATGTAAGTCGTGGCGGATTAAAATTAGAAAAAGCCATGACACACTTTGGTATTACATTGGATGGGAAAATCTGTATGGATATCGGTGCTTCTACAGGCGGATTTACAGATTGTATGCTTCAAAATGGAGCAAGAAAAGTATATGCGGTAGACGTAGGTTATGGACAGTTTGCATGGAAACTTCGCCAGGATGAAAGAGTAGTTTGCATGGAGAAAACGAATATACGTTATGTAACTCCAGCAGATATTGACGATACCTTGGATTTTGCATCGGTAGATGTTTCTTTTATTTCTTTGACAAAGGTTCTTGGACCAGCAAGAGAGCTTTTAAATGACCATGGACAAATGGTATGTTTAATTAAGCCACAGTTTGAAGCAGGAAGAGAAAAGGTTGGTAAAAAAGGTGTCGTTCGAGACAAGGCAGTACATGAAGAAGTAATAGATAAGATTGTAAATTTTGCATTAGAAAATGGTTTTTCTATTCATAACTTAGAGTATTCGCCAATCAAAGGACCAGAGGGAAATATAGAATATTTAATTTATATCGAAAAAGACGATAATCCAAAAAAGGAGGAAATCGTAGATGTTCATGAAGTAGTTGAGGCTGCTCATGGAAGTCTGGATAAATAATATGAAAAAATTTGTTATTGTAGCGAATCCATATAAAGATCCTGAACTAAAGGTTTCAAATCAAATCGTAGAATATATTTGCCAAAAAGGTGGAACTGCGTTTAATCTCATGGACCGTCCAGATGCATCTGTAAATTTTGAGGATTTGGATTATAATAAAATACCAAATGATACGGATTGTATTATTGTATTGGGCGGAGATGGTACCTTAATTCGTGTGGTTCGAAAAACGAGAAAAACCAATATTCCACTAATAGGTGTAAATCTTGGCACGCTTGGTTATCTTTGTGAATTAGATAAAAATAGTATGTATCAGGCAATAGATAAATTAATGGAAGATAATTGCACCATTGAAAAGCGTTTGATGATAAAAGGTCATCGAAAAGGAGAAGAAAACGGAAGAACTGCTTTAAATGATATCGTAGTTCATCCAACTGGTGTGTTGGCGATTCTGCGTTTGAATGTATATGTCAATGGCGAATTTTTGGCTACCTATGATGGTGACGGGGTTATTATCTCTACCCCTACAGGGTCGACAGGTTATAATCTGTCTGCAGGCGGTCCAATTATTGAACCAGGTGCGGATATTTTAGCCCTTACGCCTATTAATGCTCATAATTTAAATTCAAAGGGGATTATATTACGAGCAGAGGATGTAATAGAAGTAGAATTGCTTTCTCGTCGAGGCTCAGAGGGAGATTCTGCTTATGTCAGCTGTGATGGGGATCGTTTGACAAAATTAGAAGTTGGAGATCGATTTGTAATTGAGCGTGCAGTTCACACAATAAAAATATGTAAAGTGAACAAGCAAAGCTTCTTAGAAACAATGCGTAAAAAAATGGGATAAGAAAGCTAGGAGATAACATGAAAACCAAAAGACAATCCAAGATTTTGGAATTGATTCGTAAAAATGATATAGAAACACAGGAAGATCTGTTAGCACTTCTTTTGAAAGAAGGGTTTACTGTAACTCAGGCAACGGTATCGAGAGATATTCGTGATATGAAGCTTACAAAAATTTCTACAGGTGGTGGAAGACAGAAATATGCAGCATTAAACGATTCTGCTGAGGACTTATCCGAAAAATATGTCCGCGTTTTAAAAGATGGATACATTTCTATGGATATGGCGCAGAATATTCTTGTTATCAAAACAGTTTCCGGAATGGCGAGCGCAGTTTGCGCATCCATTGATGCTATGAATATTGATGAAATTGTTGGATCAATTGCTGGTGATGATACTATAATGTGTGCCATCAGAACCACAGAAGATACTGTTGCAATTATGAAAAGACTTCGTAAGATTGTAGAGCAGTAAAAAGAAGGAGCCTTTTGTGTAAAAGAGGGAGAGCAGAAGGAGTAAATATGTTACAAAATTTGCATGTAAAAAATCTAGCCTTGATAGACGAGACAGAGGTAGAATTTTCCAATGGTCTAAATATTTTGACTGGTGAAACGGGTGCTGGTAAATCAATTATTATCGGTTCCATTAACTTGGCATTAGGTCAGAGAGTACCAAAGGAAATGTTGAAGGAAAATGGTGAGCCTGCATTGGTAGAGCTCATTTTTTCTGTAGAAGACGAAAAAGTAAAAGAAAAATTAGCAGAATTCGATATTGAAGCAGAAGATGATATGGTGATTTTAAGCCGTAAAATTTCTTCAGGAAAAGCGGTTGCCCGTATTAATGGAGAAGCCGTATCAGCATCTGCATTAAAAGAAGTAGCATCGCTTTTGATTGATATTCATGGGCAGCATGAACATCAGTCTCTTTTATCTAAGAAGAAGCACTTAGATATTTTAGATTCCTATGCAAAGCAGGATTTAGGAGATAAAAAAGAATTACTTGCTATGGCATTTGGTGAATATAAAAAATTAAAAACAGAATGGGAAACTTCTAATTTGGACAGCGAAGCTCGCGCTAGAGAGCTTTCTTTCTTGGAATTTGAAATCAAGGAAATCGAAGATGCCAACTTAAAAGTGGGTGAAGATGTAGAATTAGAAGAAGAATTCAAACGTTTTTCTAATGGACGTAAAATTATGGAAGCAGTAGGACATGCACAGGAAGCTGTGGATAGACAGGGAGAAAGTGCATCTGAACTAATTGGTCGCGCACTTCGTGAAATTACTTCCGTTTCTGGATACGATAAAAATATTGCGGATTTAGAAAATCAATTAATGGAAATTGAAAATCTGCTTCATGATTTTAATCATGAATTATCAGGATACATATCGGATACGGATTTTGATGAAGAAACCTTCTATCATATGGAAAAAAGATTAGATATCATCAATCATATGAAATCTAAGTATGGAAATACTATAGAAAGCATTCTAGAAGTTTACGAAGAAAAATGCCAAAGAGTAAGTGTATTAAATGATTATGATGCGTATTTGAAAAAGCTGTCAGACTCACTTTCTATGAAAGAAAATGAGGTTAAGTCTTTATGCGAAGAAATCTCTGAAATTCGAAAGAAGAACGCAAATATTCTATGTGAAGCAATTACAAAAGCATTACAGGATTTGAATTTTCTGGATGTGATATTTACCATGGAATTTGGAGAACATACTTCATATACTGGAAATGGTTTTGATGAACCGGAGTTTATGATTTCCACAAACCCTGGTGAACCTGTGAAACCACTTGGAAAAGTGGCTTCTGGTGGTGAATTATCTCGTATCATGTTGGCGATTAAGACGGTAATGGCAGATGCTGATGAAATCGAATCCTTGATTTTTGATGAGATAGATAGTGGTATCAGTGGACGTACAGCTCAGATGGTGGCAGAAAAAATGAATGTGCTTGGTAGAAATCATCAGATTATTTGTATCACACATCTACCACAGATTGCAGCAATGGCAGACGCGCACTATTTAATCGAAAAACAAGTAGAAAATAATGAAACACATTCCAATATTTTTAAATTAAATGAAAAAGAAAGTG
>CAZVOY010000056.1:0-10627 GCA_964628865.1 uncultured Lachnobacterium sp.
CAGAAGTAGATTTAATTCCAAGAGTTCATGGTTCTGCTATGTTTACTCGTGGACAAACACAGATTTGTGATGTTGTAACACTTGCACCATTATCTGAAGTTCAGAAAATCGATGGTTTAGATGCAAATGTTACTACAAAGAGATATATGCATCATTATAATTTCCCAGCATACTCTGTTGGTGAAACAAAAGTATCTCGTGGACCAGGACGTCGTGAAATCGGACATGGTGCTCTTGCTGAAAAAGCATTAGTAGCAGTTCTTCCTTCAGAAGAAGAATTCCCATATGCAATCCGTGCCGTTTCCGAAACTTTTGAATCAAACGGTTCAACATCTATGGCTTCTACATGTGCTTCTTGTATGGCACTTATGGCTGCAGGTGTTCCAATCAAAGCTATGGTAGCTGGTATTTCATGTGGTCTTGTAACAGGAGACACAGATGATGACTATGTATTACTTACCGATATCCAGGGTCTTGAAGACTTCTTCGGCGACATGGACTTCAAGGTAACAGGTACACACAAAGGTATCACAGCAATCCAGATGGATATCAAGATTCACGGTTTAACACGTGAAATCGTAGAAGGTGCTATCGCAAGAACTCGTGAAGCTCGTCTTTACATCATGGATGAAGTAATGAGCAAAGCTATTGCTGAACCACGTAAAGAAGTAAACGAATGGGCTCCAAAGATTGAACAGATTACTATTGACCCAGCTAAGATTGGTGAAGTAGTAGGGCAGAAGGGTAAAACAATCAACGAAATCATCGCTCGTACAGGTGTTAAGATTGATATTACAGATGAAGGCGCTGTTTCAGTTTGTGGCACAGATAAAGCTATGATTGCAAAAGCAATTGATATGATTAAAACAATTACAACAGATTTCGAAGAAGGACAGATTTTCTCTGGTGTTGTAACAAGCATTAAAGAATTCGGTGCATTCGTAGAATTCGCTCCTGGCAAAGAAGGAATGGTTCACATTTCTAAGATTGCAAAAGAAAGAATCAACCATGTAGAAGATGTTCTTACACTTGGTGATAAAGTAAAATGTATCTGTCTTGGAAAAGATAAGATGGGAAGAATCAGCTTCTCTATCAAAGACGTTCCAACAGAAGAATAATCGAACACATAAAGCTACGCATGGTAATATGCGTAGCTTTTTTATCTAATGTTGAGATAGAACACCATTGTTGTATTCTAACATATTTTATTAATGAGAATATATGTGGGAACTGATAAAGAAATGGAACGAGTGAAAAGACAAGTAAACGCAAGAGAAGTATATCGCCGAGGGCTAACAGGAAAAGGTGTACGAATAGCTTTGTTAGACACAGGTGTATCTGTGCAGGAAGCGTTAAAAAATAGAGTGATATATTTTTATGATTATATAAATCATAAAAATACCTGTTATGATGATAATGGACACGGTACGCATATTGCTGGCATTTTATGTGGTGGTAGAACAGAAAATGGAACTGTTGTTGGAATGGCACCACAAGCAGAATTATTGGTTTTTAAGATATTGGATCATAAAGGAAATGGGAATACCGAAAAGGCATTACGAGCCTTGGATTGGATTATTAACAACCATACAGCGTGGAATATAAAATTACTTAATTTTTCTATGGGATATTTGCCGAATGCCAATCCAAGTGTACAAAAGGAGCTGTTAAATAAGCTCGAACGATTATGGGATGAAGGTGTGACTATAGTAACTGCAGCTGGTAATAATGGTCCAGAAGAAAATACAATAACAGTACCAGGAGTATCCAGAAAACTGATTACGGTTGGTTCTAGTGATGATTTGGAGAATAATAAGAGTGGATATGGGGGAAGAGGTCCTACTAGTTGCTGTATTGTAAAACCAGAAGTACTGGCACCTGGGACGGATATTCGTAGTCTGGGATTAAAAGAAGGTCAGAGTCAAAGAAAAAGTGGGACTTCGATGTCGGCTCCTATTGTTTGTGGTGCATTGGCACTTGCTTTGGAAAGAAAGCCTGATTTGCAACCTGTGGAATTAAAATTATTATTATTTGACTCTGTTTCGCGAAAAAATAAGAATATAGGTTCATCTTGGGGTATACTTAATGTTGATAATCTGATAAAAATGCTATAAAATACTTCTTTGGAGGCGTGACAAATGAAGAAAGTTTTAAATAAGATATTTGGAAGATTAGTTATTACAGCAATCATAATTTTACTACAATTTTTGTGGATTGTATCAACACTATACGGAGCGGAAGAGTCTAACTCGGTATTTTACTGGGCATTACGTGTGATTTCAGTGGCTACAGCTTTGTATGTTGTATATAAAGATATGAGACCTCATAGTAAGATGTCATGGATATTTTTGATTTTATTTATGCCTATTATAGGTTGTCCATGTTATTTTTTGTTTGGACGTTCTGAAATGACAAAGAATTCCCGTGAACAGATGGCAACGTTGCAGGCGTTTGTTGAACCATTAAGAGAGCAACAGGAAGATGTAAAGCAACATTTGAAGGAAGTAGATTCCACAGCCTATAAACAGATGTGTCTGCCTCAGAATGTGGGAAATTATCCTATATATATGGAAAAAGACTCAAAATATTATCATGTAGGCGATGACATGTTCGTTGATATGATAGAGGATATAAAAAAAGCAGAGAAATTTATTTTTCTTGAGTTTTTTATTATGAAACAAGGTGTCATGTTTGACACCCTTATTGACGCCTTGGAAGAACGCGCAAAAGCAGGAGTTCATATACGTCTCATTTATGATGATCTGGGATGTATTGATGAGTTTCCAAGAAAGTTTTATAAAGTATTACAGGAAAAAGGAATTCATGTAGCATGTTTTAATCCTTTCCGTCCATTTTTATCTATTATAATGAATAATCGTGATCATAGAAAAATTGTTGTCATTGATGGTAAAGTGGCATATACAGGTGGATTAAATATTGCGGATGAATATATCAATAAAATTGAGCGCTTTGGGCACTGGAAAGATGCAGGACTTCGTATAACAGGGGATAGTGTGTGGAGTTTTACCACTATGTTCCTTGAAATGTGGAGTTTTATTACCAAAGGTACAGAAGATTTTAATAAATATAAAGTAATTGATAACGACAATGCCGCATTGATTAAGCAGGGGAAAGGTTTTGTTCAGCCATATGGAGATTGTCCATTGGATAAGCGATATTTAATTGAAGGTATCTATTTAAACATGATTAATAATGCTCGTAAATATGTATATATTTTTACGCCTTATCTTATTCTTGGCTCAGAAATTTCTACCGCCCTTATTAATGCAGCACGAAGTGGAGTAGATGTTCGAATTGTCACACCAGCAATTCCTGATAAGAAAATGGTATTTTTACTTACGCAGTCAAATTATGAGAGCCTGATTCGTGGTGGTGTAAAGATATATCAGTATACACCAGGGTTTATTCATTCAAAATGCTTTGTAGTTGATGACGAATTTGCATCTGTTGGAACTACAAACCTGGATTTTAGAGCTTTATATCTACATTTTGAGTGTGGTGCGTTAATGTATAAAACAGACAGCGTAATGAAAGTGAAAGAAGATGCTTTAAATACATTTGAGATTAGCAGACAGATTTCCTTAGTGGAATGTGAAAACAAGAACTTATTCTATCAGATGTTCTTGAGTGTAATGCGTTTATTCTCGCCTTTATTGTAAAAAAACACAAAATATTGTGTTTTGTGCTTGAAATTAGTACTAGATATCTGTATAATGTTCGCGTAGAGAAAATATGAGGATATAATTTATGGATATGACAGTAAAGTTACAAGTGTTTGAAGGACCTCTGGATTTGCTTCTCCACTTGTTGGACAAGAACAAAGTAAATATTTATGATATTCCAATCGTAGAAATTACAAACCAGTATATGGAATACATCGCAGAGATGAAGCGTCGTGATTTAAATATTCTTAGTGAATTTTTAGTTATGGCTGCAACTCTTATTGATATTAAATCAAAGATGTTATTACCAGCTACAGGAGAAGAGGACGAAGAGGAAGAAGATCCAAGAAATGAATTGGTTCAGCAGCTTTTGGAATATAAAATGTATAAATGTATGGCATATGAATTGAAAGATCGTCAGATGGATGCTAGTCGTGTAATGTTCAAAGAGCCTACGATTCCAGAAGAAGTTTTAGCTTACGAAGAACCAATTGATATGGAAGAATTGATTTCGGATGTAACTCTTGCAAAGTTAAATGAAATTTTCAAGAGTATTATGAAAAAGCAGGTAGATAAGATTGACCCAATCCGTTCGAAATATGGAAAGATCGAAAAAGAAGAAGTTTCCATGGAAGAAAAAATGGTGTATCTTGAAAACTATGCATTAAATCATAAGCATTTTAGTTTCCGTAATTTGTTAGAATCACAGAGTTCTAAGGTGGAAATTATTGTAACATTCTTAGCAATCTTAGAATTGATGAAGGTTGGAAAAATCTTTATCTCTCAGGAAGAAATTTTTGGTGATATCATGATTGATTCACAGATTGCGGCATAAGGAATTGGAAGATTAGGAAGAGTTTAAAATGGAAGAAAAAAACTATCGTGCCATTATTGAAGCGATTTTGTTTACTATGGGTGAGTCCGTAGAGCTTGGTAAAATCGCTGAGGCAATCGAATTAGATAAAAAAGAAACAAAAAATATATTAGATGAGATGATGGAAGAATGGAACAGCTCCGATCGAGGTGTAGCCATTATGGAATTGGATGGTGCATATCAGATGTGTACAAAAAATGAGATGTACGAATATCTGATTAAGATTGCAAAACAGCCAAAACGTCGTGTGCTTACAGATGTATTATTGGAAACCTTATCAATTATTGCATATAAGCAGCCAGTTACAAAGGCAGAAATTGAAAAAATCAGAGGTGTATCTTCGGACCATGCAGTTAGCAAATTAGTAGAATACAATCTGGTTTGTGAATTGGGACGTTTGGATGCACCAGGCAGACCATTACTTTTTGGAACAACAGAAGAGTTTCTAAGAAGCTTTGGAGTAAACTCTATTGATAATCTTCCGGTATTAAATCCAGTTCAGTTAGAAGAATTTAAGCAGGAAGCAGAAGCAGAAATGAATGTTACAATGGATATTTAAAAAGTAGGATAAAAACAAGCATAATAGTCATATATATTTCATGAAAGGTGGAATATATATGACTATTTTTTATAGAAAAAATAAAGTTGTTTACTTTGGATTATTGTGTATGGTTATGGCGTATATCTTGGTAAATATATGGTTAGATCCTTTGGAGGTTTATGCAAAAGAAGATTTAAGTATGTATTCGGGAAGCTATGCTCTGATGGATGGCGATACGGGACGAGTGTTGACGGGGAAAAATGAAACTGAGCCTATGGCGAATGCTAGTACGACAAAAATATTGACTTGTATAGTAACTCTGGAGAACTGCTCCTTAGATGAAACAGTAGTGGTTTCTGCTAATGCCGCTGCTCAGCCAAAGGTTCGGCTTGGGATGAAGGAGGGAGAAGAATATTCTTTAAAAGATCTGTTATATGGCTTAATGTTAGAATCATACAATGATTGTGCGGTAGCAATTGCAGAGCATGTGGCAGGAAGTGAAGAAGGCTTTGCGAAAATGATGAATGAGAAAGCAAAAGAAATTGGATGTGTGGATACATATTTTATTACACCTAATGGTCTCGATGAAGAGGATGAAGTGGATTTTCATCATACGACAGCAAGTGATTTGTGTAAAATTATGGCATATTGCACCTGGGATTCTCCAATGAAAGAACAGTTTTTACAGATTACACAGACAAAGAATTATACAGGCTCTTCAAATGGAAAAGAATATTCTTTTGTAAACCATAATGCGTTTTTGGATCAGATGGAGGGTGTTATTTCGGGAAAAACGGGTTTTACTGCAAAGGCTGGATACTGTTATGTAGCAGCATTGGAGCAGGATGGAGAGCGATATTGTATTGCGTTATTAGCTTGTGGTTGGCCGAATAATAAAAGCTATAAATGGTCAGATGCACGAACCTTGTTTAATTATGGATTGAAAAATTATGAGATAAAGACAGTACGAGTGGAAGATATTCAAAAGAAAATAGAGGTGGAGGGCTATGTAGGTAATCCTGTGTTTTCATGTATCAATCAGAATATGAATTTACAAATGATAGGAGAGGGAAAAGAATATCGTGTGTTATTGGCAGAAGGGGAGACAATAGAACCAGAAGTGATTTTGTATGAGGACACAGGTTTTCCGATTGAAGAAGAACAGGTGTTGGGAGTATGTAATTTATATCTTGAAGATATGCTTTTGGATACAATTACATTAAAATCCGACAAAACAGCAAATGTGTGGAGTTTTAATAAAATTATGGAAATGATTTTTTTAGAATTCTTTACATTTTCTTCCTAAATTTATTGCATTTTGAAATTTGAGGTATATAATAGTATTTAGCGAAAGTTGCTTTTTTTTTATTATATAAATAAATGGAGGAAATGAGATGAGTACTAACAACGAAAGTTTAGCAATGCAGCGTATTGCTAAGTTGGTAGACGAGAACAGCTTCATGGAAATTGGCTCTCTCGTAACTGCACGTAGCACAGATTTTAATCTTTCTGCTACAAAAACACCTTCCGATGGTGTTATTACAGGTCATGGTTTAGTAAACGGAAATCTTGTATTTGTTTACAGCCAGGATGCTTCCGTATTAAACGGTACAATCGGAGAAATGCATGCAAAGAAAATTGTTAATGTGTATCAAATGGCAATGAAAATGGGTGCACCAGTTATCGGTCTTGTAGACTGTGGTGGTATCCGCCTTCAGGAATCTGTAGATGCATTAGAAGCTTTTGGACAGATTTATGCTGCCCAGGTTGCTGCTTCTGGAATTGTTCCACAGATTTGTGGTATTTTTGGAAATTGTGGTGGAGGACTTTCAGTAGTTCCAGCACTTTGCGACTTCGTATTTATGGAAGAAAGCAAAGGAAAAATGTTCATCAATTCTCCAGATGCAGTAAAAGGTAATGCAAAAGAAAAATGTGATACTTCATCAGCTGCATTTCAGTCAGAAGAAAATGGATGTATCGATATGACAGGAACTGAGGATGAAATCATGGTAGAAATCCGTGAACTCATTTCTATGCTCCCATTAAACAATGAAAGTGATGTTTATACATCAGAATGTGAAGATGATTTAAACCGTGTATGTGAAAATCTTTCTACAATGAAGGGGGATCCAAGATACGTATTAGCTGAAATCTCAGATGACCATGTGTTCTTTGAGACAAAAGCAGTTTATGCGAAAAACATGGTGACGGGATTTATTAAGTTAAACGGTATGACAGTAGGTGTTGTAGCAAACTGCTCAGAAGTTTACAATGAAGAAGGTGAAAAGACAGAAGAATTTGATGCAGTTCTTTGTGCAAAAGGCTGTGAAAAAGCAGCTGAATTTGTTCAGTACTGTGATGCATATTCTATTCCAGTTCTTACACTTACAAATGTAAATGGTTTTTGTAACTGCCAGGGTGCAGAAAAACGTCTTGCAAAAGCACTTGCTAGATTAACTTATGCGCTTTCAAATGCAACATGTGCAAAAGTAAATCTTATTACAGGACAGGCTTTTGGTAGTGCATATGCAATTATGAACTCAAAAGCATTAGGTGCTGATTTGGTTTATGCTTGGGCAGATGCCAAGGTTGGTATGATGGAATCTTCAATGGCTGCTAAGATTATGTATCCAAATGCTGATGCAGAAGAATTAAAAGTAAAAGCTTCTGAATATGACAGTTTACAGTCAAGTATTTCATCCGCAGCTGCGAGAGGCTATGTGGATTTAGTAATGGATCCAGCTGATACTAGAAAATACTTAATCGCTGCATTTGAAATGTTATATACAAAATATGTAAGTGAAGCAGATAAAAAACACGGAACAAAATAGAAAGGTGATGTTATGAAGAAGAAATTAGCTTTATTATTAAGCATTCTTTCTGTCATGATGATGCTTGGTGCATGTGGAACTGATCCTACTACCGTGGACTATAATGGTGTAACTTATGATCAGCTTTATTCGCAGTCAGTATCGCTTGGTACTGTATTGGCAGGTGCAACAGAAGCAGAGCTTGCATATGAAATTCAGTATTTAGAGTATTTAGAGGCTTATCCAAGCAACAATACAAGTAATATTGATACAGCATTTTATATTGATTTGACAGAAAAATGGATGGCGGCCATGGAAGAAAGTGGCAGCTATGTAGGTATGGTGGAAGATGGATTCACTGTTGATAAAGCAGGAAAGACACTTACTACAACCTTATTATTAGAATTTGAAAAAAGAGATGTTAGTTTCCAGTTGGTATATAACTACCATAATATGGAATTGACAGGTGTTACAATTGACCCAGTATATAGTCTTGGAGAAAAGATGGCTACTGCTGGTATGAATACTGTTATTTGTATGGGTGTCGTTTTCTTAGTATTGATAGGTATTAGTTTACTTATTAGTGGTTTTAAAATTTTCTCATACTTAGAAGCAAAGAAAAAAGAACAGGAAGAGGCTTTGAAAGCATCTGAAGTAAATGATAATTTTGTGACACAGATTGAACAGAGAGAAGAACAACAACTTACAGATGATACAGAATTAGTTGCTGTTATCGCAGCTGCAATCGCAGAATATGAAGGAACTTCTACAAGCGACTTTGTAGTACGTTCAATTACAAGAAGATAGTCCTAGGAGGAAAATAAAATGAAAAATTATACAATTACTGTTAACGGAAACGTATATGATGTTACTGTAGAAGAAAATGGTAGCGTTTCAGCACCAGTTGCTGCTCCAAAAAAAGCTGCACCAGTTGCGGCACCAGCTGCAGCTCCAGCACCAGCTGCTACAGGAGCTGCTGGAAGCATTAAAATTGAAGCAGGAGCTGCTGGTAAAGTGTTTAAACTTGAAAAGAACGTAGGTGATAAAGTATCTAGAGGAGATGCTGTTCTTGTTCTTGAAGCTATGAAAATGGAAATTCCAGTTGTTGCTCCACAGGATGGAACAGTAGCCAGCATCAATGTAGCTGTTGGTGATACCGTTGAATCAGGAGCATTACTTGCTACATTAAACTAATTTCGTTGGAGGAGAATAATTATGGAGTATATTTTTGATACCTTATCAAACCTCCTTCAGCAGACAGCCTTTTTCAATTTAACCTGGGGTAATTATGTAATGATTATCGTTGCATGTGTACTTTTGTATCTTGCAATTGCAAAAGGCTATGAACCATTACTTTTATTACCAATTGCATTTGGTATGTTACTTGTAAATATCTATCCAGATATTATGATTAGTCCAGAAGAGGCAAGTAATGGTGTCGGTGGTTTGTTATATTATTTTTATTTGTTAGATGAGTGGTCCATTTTGCCATCGCTTATATTCCTTGGAGTTGGTGCGATGACAGACTTTGGTCCATTGATTGCAAATCCAATCAGCTTCCTCTTGGGAGCCGCTGCTCAGTTTGGTATTTTTGCAGCATATTTCCTTGCAATCGCACTTGGCTTTGGTGATAAAGCAGCTGCTGCCATTTCAATTATTGGTGGTGCAGACGGACCAACCTCAATTTTCCTTGCTGGTAAATTAGGACAGACAGGTCTTATGGGACCTATTGCGGTTGCAGCATATATTTATATGGCTTTAGTTCCAATTATTCAGCCACCAATTATGAAACTGCTTACTACAAAAGAAGAAAGAGCCATTAAGATGGAAAATCTTCGTCCAGTAAGCAAGACAGAAAGAATTTTATTCCCAATTGTTGTTACAATTGTTGTTTGTTTAATTCTTCCTACAACAGCTCCACTTGTTGGTATGCTTATGTTAGGTAACTTGTTCCGTGAATCTGGCGTTGTTCGTCAGTTGCAGGATACAGCATCAAACGCACTTATGTACATCGTAGTAATTTTACTTGGTACATCGGTAGGTGCTACAACAAGTGCAGAAGCGTTCTTGAATGTTAGCACACTTAAAATCGTTATTTTAGGTGTATTTGCCTTTGCTGTTGGTACAGCTTCAGGTGTGTTATTCGGTAAATTGTTATGTAAGATTACTGGCGGAAAGATTAACCCACTGATTGGTTCTGCTGGTGTATCCGCAGTACCTATGGCTGCCCGCGTATCTCAGAAGGTTGGTGCAGAAGAAGATCCTACAAACTTCCTTCTCATGCACGCAATGGGTCCAAACGTTGCCGGTGTTATTGGTACAGCTGTAGCAGCTGGATGTTTCATGGCAATTTTCGGAATCTCATAAGCCATACTGGGCTGAAATAAAATGACGAGCGAGATTTTCTTCTGCGTATGCAGAAGATAGAGGTTGCTAAGCAACCGAAAAATCGAGCTTATGGCTTATGTAAATATATATATATTATTTAGGAGGAAAATCATGTCAGAAGTGGTTAAAAAACCTGTAAAAATTACAGAGACAATTTTGCGTGATGCACATCAGTCTTTGATTGCTACACGTATGACAACAGAACAGATGCTTCCAATTATTGATAAAATGGATAAAGTTGGCTACCATGCAGTAGAATGCTGGGGTGGAGCTACATTTGATGCATCACTTCGTTTCTTAAAAGAAGATCCATGGGATCGTCTTCGTCAGT